>JAPORH010000010.1 GCA_026710325.1 Litoreibacter sp.
AAGCTTCAATTCGAATCCTTTTCGCTCCTCGTTTCAAGTAGCGTCGTGTACTATGATCAGGGACACAAATTGAACTTCTGGCGTCGCAATAAAGATGATCGCCGATCTCCTATCCACATGCGTGAAGCATAGCTGACGATGCTCCAAACCCCCACATATCGCCCTTGCCCCGCCTGCGCCTCTGAGCAGGCCAGCCCTATCGCGCAATACTCACGCGACGAATGGATCGTGGCGTCCTGTGAGGCTTGCGCGTTTGTGTTCTTGCGCAACCCGCCCGCCTATGAGGCTTTGGAGGCGGATTTTGCGTGGGAGAAGACCTATGTGGAAAAGAAGAACGCCTCCAAGGGCTCGACCTGGTTTTCGCCCATTGGTCGCTGGCTCAAGGACAAGACAGGGCTGCGCGGGCGGACGCGGACCAATCAGTACCGGCGCTGGTTCAATGACGGCAAGGTCATTGATATCGGCTGCGGCACGGGCACACGCATTCCACATCCAATGACGCCATATGGTATTGAGCTGTCCAACGCCCTGCAGGCACGTGCTGACGCTTATATGAAAACCCGTGGCGGCTATTGCGTGCATGGGCCCGGAGCAGAAGCGATTTGGGAGTTTCCCGAAGGCGAATTCGACGGGGTCATCATGAACTCCTATCTCGAGCATGAGGTAGAAATGACCCGCGTTCTTGAAGGCGCGCGGCGGGTGTTGAAGCCCACCGGCAAGCTTTACGTGCGCGTACCCAATTACGCCTCTCTCAACCGTCGTATCATCGGGCCAACCTGGTGCGGCTTCCGCTACCCCGACCACGTCAACTATTTCACGCCCGACAGCCTGACCCGTGTGGCCAAGCAAACGGGCTTCACCCTCAAAATCACCAATCCCCTGACGCTGCCCATTGATGACAACATCAACGCGCTGCTCAGCCCAACACCAGCCTAAGGGACAATACGTATGGCCATTCTCATCGACGAAACCACCAAAGTGATCTGCCAGGGCTTTACCGGCTCCCAAGGTACGTTCCATTCCGAGCAGGCGATTGCTTACGGCACCCAGATGGTGGGCGGCGTGACCCCGGGCAAAGGCGGGCAGACGCATCTGGAGCTGCCGGTGTTTGACAGCTGCCATGAGGCGGTGGAGAAGACAGGTGCGAATGCATCCGTTATCTACGTGCCGCCGCCCTTCGCTGCGGATTCGATCCTTGAGGCGCTTGACGCCGAAATCCCGTTCATCTGCTGCATCACGGAAGGCATTCCGGTGCTCGACATGATGCGGGTGAAGCGCGCTTTGGAGAATTCATCCTCAATCCTGATCGGCCCCAACTGCCCCGGCGTGATCACACCGGATGCATGCAAGATCGGCATCATGCCCGGCCATATCCACAAGCGCGGCTCGGTCGGCGTGGTCTCCCGCTCCGGCACGCTGACCTATGAGGCGGTAAAACAGACGACGGATAGCGGGCTCGGCCAGTCCACCGCCGTGGGCATCGGTGGCGACCCGATCAAGGGCACCGAGCATATCGACGTGCTGGAGATGTTCCTCGCCGATGACGAGACCGAGTCCATCATCATGATCGGGGAAATCGGCGGCTCGGCCGAGGAAGAAGCTGCCGAGTTCCTGGCATCGGAAAAGAAAAAAGGCCGCTGGAAGCCCACGGCGGGCTTCATCGCCGGCCGCACCGCCCCGCCCGGCCGCCGCATGGGCCATGCGGGTGCCATTGTCGCGGGCGGCAAGGGTGATGCTGAGAGCAAGATCGAAGCGATGAAATCCGCCGGGATCGTGGTCGCCGAAAGCCCCGCCGGTCTGGGCGAGGCTGTGCTTGAGGCGATCAAAGGCTAATGCCTACACGGTGGCTCATATCCAATCGATCAGTGCGCCAAGTTTTCTTGGCGTCTGTATTGGCTATGGCAACTGCCCCCTCTTTTGCCGACGATAAAGCAATTTTTGGAACTATGGCCGCTTGTCGGGCAGCCAATGTCGACCTTGGTACGACGATGGCCCGCATCGACGCTCTTGGTTGGCAACAGCCGACAAAGCGTGCCGAACGCGCCAAAATTGCATCACACGTGTCTGGGGGCATACACCACACTGCCCGCGGATTTAACAAATCAGTGTACAAGAGTTTGCGAACTCGCCTGCTAGATAGCGCTGGCCAGTCGACTTCTAAACTCGGTCGGGCCACGACGAAGACAACGATAGTCTTCTACAAACTTGGCAAATCCTTGACACATCAGCTGATACTGAAGGACGATATGAGCACAGCGCCAGATGGCTCAGAACTGACGCGCGCCCGCGCATGCTACTTGGCAACGCAATCGCACCCGTCGGTCAAGGCATTTGCGGCTTTGGCGGAACCCGTTCGCCACCTTGGATTCAGGCGCATGAAAGGCCAGTGGATCGACCCAAGAGAACGACGATATTGGGTTCGTGCAACCTATAGAGCCTACCCTAATTCCGGCCTGCCATTTCAGCCGGTCGCAACAGATTTCATTCGGATCGAAGCAAGTACGGTCAATTCAAACTGACCTAGGAGCACAAAACTATGACCGACCAGTCCAATAACGACCAGTTCCATGCCTCCTCTTTCATGCAAGGCCATAATGCCGAGTATTTGGAGCAGCTTTACGCCAAATACGCGCAGAACCCGAATGCGGTGGATGAAGCCTGGCAGGTGTTTTTCAAGGAGCTGGGGGATCAGAACCTCGCGCAGGCGGAGGCCGCTGGCCCAAGCTGGGCGCGCAATGATTGGCCGCCGCAGCCTGCCGACGATCTGACGGCAGCACTCGACGGGCAATGGCCTGCAGACGCCGCGCCCAAGGAAGGCAAGGCGATTGCCGAGAAGATCGCGGGCAAAGCGAAAGACATGAAGGTGGAGGTGTCCGAGGCCGCGATCCGCTCCGCCGTGCTCGATTCCATCCGCGCGATTATGATCATACGCGCCTACCGGATCCGGGGGCATCTGGCCGCTGATCTGGACCCGCTCGGCATAAAAGAGCCCGAACCGCATCCGGAATTGGAGCCCGCTAACTATGGCTTCTCCGAAGCCGACATGGACCGCCCCATCTTCATCGACAACGTGCTGGGGCTGGAAACCGCCACGATGCGAGAGATCGTCGCGATCCTGAAGCGCACCTATTGCGGCACCTTCGCGCTGCAATATATGCATATCTCCGACCCTGAACAGGCGGGCTGGCTAAAGGAACGGATCGAAGGCTACGACAAGGAAATCAGCTTCACCGAGCAGGGCCGCCGCGCGATCCTAAACAAGCTGGTCGAGGCCGAAGGGTTCGAGAAATTCCTGCATGTCAAATATATGGGCACGAAGCGTTTCGGCCTGGATGGCGGCGAGGCGCTGGTCCCTGCGATGGAACAGATCATCAAACGTGGCGGATCGCTCGGCGTGAAAGACATCGTCATCGGCATGCCCCACAGGGGCCGTCTGTCGGTGCTCGCCAATGTGATGGCCAAGCCCTACAAGGCGATTTTCAACGAGTTCCAGGGCGGCAGCTTCAAGCCTGAGGATGTCGACGGGTCGGGCGACGTGAAATATCACCTCGGCGCCTCCTCAGACCGCGAATTTGATGGCAATTCAGTCCATCTATCGTTGACCGCGAACCCCTCTCACCTTGAAGCGGTGAACCCAGTCGTCCTGGGCAAAGCACGCGCCAAGCAGGACCAGAACAATGATGACGAGCGCATCACGGTGATGCCTGTGCTCTTGCACGGCGACGCGGCTTTCGCGGGCCAAGGCGTGGTGGCGGAGGGCTTTGGCCTGTCAGGCCTTAAAGGACACAAGACCGGCGGCACGATGCATATCGTCGTGAACAACCAGATCGGGTTCACGACCGCACCGCATTTCTCCCGCTCTTCTCCCTATCCGACCGACATTGCCTTGATGGTGGAAGCGCCGATTTTCCATGTGAACGGCGACGACCCAGAGGCTGTGGTGCACGCCGCCAAGGTTGCGACCGAATTCCGGCAGAAATTCCACAAGGACGTGGTGCTCGACATCATCTGTTATCGCCGCTTTGGCCATAACGAAGGCGACGAGCCCATGTTCACCAACCCGTTGATGTATAAAAAGATCAAGGGCCACAAAACGACACTTACGCTCTATACCGAGCGACTGATCCGCGAAGGGCTGATTCCCGAGGGCGAGATCGAGGATATGAAATCCTCTTTCCAGACCTATCTGAACGAGGAATTCGAGGCAGGTCGCGAATACAAGCCCAACAAGGCCGATTGGCTGGACGGCAAATGGTCCCATCTCGACAAGCGCGACGCGGCCAACTATCAGCGCGGCGCGACCGCGATCTCAGCAGAGACGATGCTCGACCTCGGCAAAGCGCTGACGGAGGTTCCGGACGGCTATCCGATGCACAAGACCGTCGGTCGTCTGCTCGATGCCAAGGCCAAAATGTTCGAGAGCGGCGAAGGGTTCGACTGGGCCACGGGCGAAGCGCTCGCATTCGGCTCGCTCCTGATGGAAGGCTACCCGGTGCGGCTGGCTGGGCAGGACTCGACGCGCGGGACCTTTTCCCAACGGCATTCTGGCATCGTCAATCAAGAGACGGAGGAGCGCTACTACCCGCTCAACAACATCCGCGAAGGCCAGGCGCATTACGAAGTTATCGACTCGATGCTTTCGGAATACGCGGTGCTGGGCTTTGAGTATGGCTACTCGCTGGCGGAGCCCAATGCGCTGGTGCTCTGGGAAGCGCAGTTCGGCGATTTTGCCAACGGGGCGCAGATCATGTTCGACCAGTTTATCAGCTCCGGCGAGAGCAAATGGCTGCGCATGTCCGGTCTGGTGATGCTGCTGCCGCACGGGTTCGAAGGGCAAGGCCCCGAACACTCCTCGGCACGGCTAGAGCGGTTCCTGCAAATGTGCGGCGGCGACAACTGGATCGTGGCCAATTGCACCACGCCTGCGAACTATTTCCACATCCTGCGCCGCCAAATCCACCGCGACTACCGCAAGCCGCTGGTAATGATGACGCCGAAATCGCTTCTGCGTCACAAGCTGGCCGTATCTCGTGCCGAGGAATTCCAAACCGGAAGCTCCTTCCACCGGATCATGTGGGACGACGCGCAATACGGCAATTCGGACACGAAGCTCGTGGCAGACGACAAGATCAAGCGCGTCGTGATGTGCTCCGGCAAAGTCTATTACGACCTGTTGGAGGAGCGCGACAAGCGCGGCATCGACGACATCTACTTGATGCGGTTCGAGCAGTTCTACCCCTTCCCCGCGCAATCCGCACTGAAGGAGCTGGAGCGCTTCCCCAATGCCGACATGGTCTGGTGCCAGGAAGAGCCAAAAAACCAAGGCGCCTGGACCTTTATGGAACCCAATATCGAATGGGTTCTCGGCCGGATTGGCGGCGCCTCGCTGCGCCCGAAATATGCAGGCCGTGCGGCCTCGGCCTCACCTGCGACGGGTCTGGCCAGCAAACATAAAGCTGAACAAGAGGCGCTTGTAAATGACGCGCTCACACTGGAAGGGAAATAACCCATGACTGAAGTACGTGTCCCAACTTTGGGTGAGTCCGTGACGGAAGCCACCGTTGCCACCTGGTTCAAGAAACCGGGCGACGCGGTGGCCGTGGACGAGATGCTTTGCGAGCTTGAAACCGACAAGGTGACGGTCGAAGTGCCTTCGCCCGTGGCCGGGACCTTGTCCGAGATCGTGGCCGAGGAAGGCGCAACCGTGGGCGTTGACGCATTGCTGGCTCAAGTCGCCGAGGGTGACGCGGCCCCTGGACCGGCGGCGAAAGCCGAAGCCGCACCTGCCGCGGCACCGGTCTCTGAAACCACACCGGAAGCCACGCCGGTCTCCGGCGGCACTGTCGACATCATGGTGCCCACTTTGGGTGAGAGCGTGACCGAGGCGACCGTCTCCACCTGGTTCAAAAAGCCCGGCGAGAATGTCACCGCCGATGAGATGCTCTGCGAGTTGGAAACTGACAAGGTCTCCGTAGAGGTGCCTGCGCCGGCCTCTGGGGTCCTGCAGGAAATCATAGCCGCTGAGGGCGACACAGTTGCGGCGGGTGGCAAGCTGGCCACCATGACAAGCGGTGCGGGCGCGGCCCCAGCGGCAGCTCCGGCGGCAGCACCTGCTGCAGCGGCTCCAGCCCCTGCGACTGGCAAGGACGTCGAAAACGCGCCGTCTGCCAACAAGATGATGGCGGAAAACAACTTGTCAGCCGACCAAGTGACCGGCACTGGCAAGGACGGGCGCATCATGAAGGAAGATGTGCAGAAGGCGCTGGCCTCCCCCGCACCTGCTGCGGCCCCCGCCCCCGCCGCCGCACCACGTGCGCCTGTGCCTGCAGATGACGCGTCGCGCGAGGAGCGGGTCAAGATGACCCGCCTGCGCCAAACCATCGCGCGCCGTCTGAAAGACAGCCAGAACACTGCCGCGATGCTCACCACCTATAACGAGGTCGACATGACCGAGGTGATGGCGCTGCGCAACGAATACAAAGACCTGTTCCTGAAGAAACACGGCGTCAAGCTGGGCTTTATGTCCTTCTTCACCAAGGCCTGCTGCCACGCGTTGAAAGAGGTCCCAGAGGTCAATGCCGAGATCGACGGCACCGACATCGTCTACAAAAACTACGTCCATATGGGCATCGCCGCTGGCACGCCCACAGGGCTCGTGGTGCCGGTGATCCGCGACGCGGATTCGATGAGCTTCGCGGCCATCGAGAAAGCCATTGCCGAGAAAGGCGCGAAGGCGCGCGACGGCAAGCTCTCCATGGCCGAGATGCAAGGCGGCTCCTTCACTATCTCCAACGGCGGCGTCTATGGCTCTCTCATGTCCTCCCCCATCTTGAACCCGCCGCAATCGGGCATCTTGGGCATGCATAAAATTCAAGAGCGTCCGATGGCCATCGGCGGCCAAGTCGTGATCCGCCCGATGATGTATCTAGCGCTCAGCTACGACCACCGGATCGTCGACGGCAAAGGCGCCGTGACCTTCCTTGTGCGCGTCAAAGAGGCGCTGGAGGATCCGCGTCGGTTGTTGATGGATTTGTAAAGCACTGGGCCATGCAGAACCCCGCTAAGTATACAATGCAGAACGGGGTTCACTCCGGCTTCGCACCGAGAACAGCTATGCGAACCAATCCATATTTCCGAAAAGCGGCCAACCAGTCACTTGTTGTTTCTGTTGTCATCGCCGTTTGGGTTGCGTTCTTTGAGGGTTCGGCTTTTCTTTGGTTAGCAATAGGGGCTTACATCTCTATGTTCTTTGGTTCGGCTTTGCTAAAAACTCGAGCCGATGCGCGACGCGAAGTCGAGGAAGCCCAAGCGACTTCTTACGAACACTGCATGAGACTGACATTTCGTCTAGCTCTGGATTTTGAAGAATTGCTTTCGCTAGCAGACCTGCTTGACGAGAGACTTAGCAAAATGAACGCGGGCGAACTCGATGGAAATGAATACGCGACAGATGGCAGCGAGTGCTCTCTCTACTTCTATGGAAACGACGCCAAATTTTTGTACGAAGCGGTAAACTCGGATATAGGAAAACCGAGGCATCTGAGCAATGCCGACGTCTATTTGAGGTTCGGGGACGTCTCAGACAGAGATGCGACCGAAATTACTTTCCCATTTGGCTCCCCACCAGAGTGGAAACAATGACATTCGAGACCGCCCCCCTGCACTACAAGTCCAAGCGATGTTATCCATTCAAAGGGCTGCGCCCGAGCCTGGGTGGGTGCAAAGCGCCCTCCCGGGGGGAGGGTCGGGCGCGGCCCGGCGATGCCGGGCAAATTGATACGAATGGAGTGCTTAAATGAATCTCGCCCTCAAAGCCCTCAAGCTGATGCTCATCGTTGCGGCGCTCTCCTGCGCGATCATGCTCTTTACAATTTACGTACAGGGCAGTGAGGCGGCGTGGTCGGCGCTGTATCTGAACGGGTTTTACCTGATCGCCTGCCTCTTCTTCATGGCGACGCTGAAAGGCGGTAGTAAATTCGTCATGCTCCTGTTTCTGGGCTTCAACATCATCCTGCTGGTCGGCTCCAAGATGGGGGGTCTGACGCTGACGAGCTTCCCGGCCTACATCATGGCTATCCTGTCTTTCGGGGGCTTCGCTGGGGCCATGCAATTCTTTTCCGCACAACGCAAAGGGGCCCCTGACTAGGCCCCGCATCCGAGGAGACACACCATGTCTGCATATGACGTCATCGTAATCGGCTCCGGCCCCGGCGGCTATGTCTGCGCCATCCGCTGCGCGCAGCTGGGGATGAAAACCGCCATCGTCGAGGGGCGCGACACCTTGGGCGGCACCTGCCTGAACGTGGGCTGCATCCCGTCCAAAGCGCTGCTTCACGCATCGCACATGCTGCATGAGGCGGAGCATAATTTCGCGGCCATGGGGCTGAAGGGCAAAAGCCCCTCGGTCGATTGGGACCAGATGCTCACCTATAAGTCTGAGACAATTGGCCAGAACACCAAGGGCGTCGAGTTCTTGATGAAAAAGAACAAGATCGACTGGCTAAAAGGTTGGGGCTCGATCCCGGAAGCCGGCAAGGTCAAGGTCGGTGACGAGGTTCATGAGGCCAAGAATATCATCATCGCCTCAGGCTCCGAAGTGGCCACCCTGCCGGGCGTCGAGATTGACGAAAAGGTCGTCGTCTCCTCCACCGGCGCGCTGGAGCTGGGCAAAATCCCGAAGAAACTGGTTGTAATCGGCGCGGGCGTGATCGGGCTGGAGCTTGGCTCGGTCTACAAACGCCTTGGTTCTGAGGTGAAGGTGATCGAGTTCCTCGACGCCGTGACCCCTGGCATGGATGCCGAAATCCAGAAGACCTTCCAGCGCACGCTGAAAAAGCAGGGGCTGGAGTTCCAGATGGGCGCCGCCGTGCAATCGGTCGAGGTCAAGAACGGCAAGGCGAAGGTCAACTATAAGCTGCGCAAGGACGAAAGCGATCATGTCGAGGAAGCTGACATCGTGCTCGTCGCGACAGGACGCCGCCCCTACACAGACGGGCTGGGGCTTGAGGCTTTGGGCGTCACCCTGTCGAAGCGCGGCCAGATCGAGACGGATGCGCATTATGCGACAAACGTGCCTGGCATCTACGCCATCGGCGACTGCATTGACGGGCCAATGCTGGCGCATAAGGCAGAAGATGAAGGGATGGCCGTGGCCGAATTCATCGCCGGGCAAAAGCCGCATATCAATTACAACATCATCCCCGGCGTGATCTACACCCACCCCGAGGTCGCCAATGTCGGCGCGACCGAGGAGCAGTTGAAAGAAGCGGGCCAAGACTACAAGGTCGGCAAGTTTTCCTTCATGGGCAATGGCCGCGCCAAGGCCAATTTCGCGGGCGACGGGTTCGTAAAAATCCTCGCCGACAAAAACACCGACCGCATTCTGGGCGCTCATATCATCGGCCCGATGGCGGGCGATCTGATCCACGAGATCTGCGTTGCGATGGAGTTTGGTGCCGCCGCCGAGGACCTTGCCCGTACCTGCCACGCGCACCCGACCTATTCGGAAGCCGTGCGGGAGGCTGCGCTCGCGTGCAATGACGGGCCGATCCACAGCTAAGACAATTCATGAGCTGCCCAGCACCTCCCGCCGGGCAGCTCTGGCGCTACTTTTTGCGACCGTAAGGCTTCTCCGGCGGCTGCTTGAAGGACAACTCCAGCTCTCCAAACAATCCGCTATCTGGCCCAACGTCATATTTCGCCATCCACGGCTTTGGGGGATCGAGCGTCCCGCTTTCCGCCCACTCGAAGTAACCCAACTCTCCGACCACTGGGATCGGCTCAACAGGGCGTGGATTTTCTAGTACCAATCCGCATTGCCCCCCAAACCAAGGGCTGTCGCTTTCTGTGATGATGTCGACCACGTCCACCGCCCCAATAATCGCGCGGCGCGGAAGATCAGCGGGCAACGGGCATTGCACACCGATTTGTTGCAGCTTCGAGGCGGCCCAAAGATACTCTTCCTGCTTCATGCCGGAGGCCGCATGGATGGCTACAGGCCCGGTCGTCATGCGACCTGCTCGGATAGACCCGTGAGAGCGATTCTCGATTACTTTACCGCCATGGATGATCGCCCATGCCCAAGGCTGCCGGACTGAAAGCGCCAGCGGCGGCAACGGGACCACTAGGCCGCCAACATTCGTAGCCCTTGGGTGACATCGGCCCGCACAGCAACCCGCAACCCAGGCTCATCGCCCGCCTTCAGAGCGGCCACGATTAGCTTGTGATGCTGCGGCACGTTTGTACGGTTCAAGCGCCCGTAAAGGCTGCTCATTGTGGGCCCAAGCTGCAGCCAGACAGTTTCCGCCATGGCCAGCATCGCCGGGGCTTGCGCGCGCAGATAGAGCGTACGGTGAAATTCCAAATTCGTACGGATATAGGACGGCGCGTCATGGCGCGCGATGGCTTGCGCGATTGTGTTGTTGATGGTCTGCAACCGCTCAATCAACGCCAGATGCGCACGCGGCAAAGCCCGCACGGCGAGCTCTGGTTCCAAAAGCGCACGGATCGCGGCCAGCTCTTCAATCCGGTCATTGGAAAGCTCCGGTGTTGAGACGCGACCTGATGAGGACAGCGACAAAGCCCCTTCCGCCACAAGCCGGCGGACCGCCTCACGCGCCGGCGTCATGGAGACGCCGAATTCCTTGCCAATTCCACGCAGCGTCATGGACAGGCCCGGCTTTACCTCACCGTGCATGATCTGGCTCCGCAGGCTGCGGTATACGAGGTCATTGGCCGCCCCTGTGGGAGCGGAACCTGTTGCATCAGAGCTGCGGGACTGGATCAACATAGGACGAATGTGATCACAAATTTACAGCAGGTCAATGGGTTAAGGCGCATCGAATTGGTAGCGATGAAGCGCTCCGCCCTCTTTGCGCAACCACCGGCGCGGTGCGTTGTAATCTGGCATTAATCCTTCGACGAGATCCCAAAATGCTTTGGAGTGGTTCATCTCAACCAAATGACAACATTCATGCACAGCAACATAATCCAAGACCGCAGGCGGCGCGAGGATCAGGCGCCAAGAATACATGAGATTCCCCTCACAGGTGCAGGAGCCCCAGCGAGAGCGCGTGTCGCGCAGAGTGATCTTGCCATATCTGCGCCCAAGCTTGGCCGCGTAGCGCCCTGAGGCCTCTGCCAGCCTGTCGCGAGCCAATGTTTTGAGAAAGGCCCGCAGGCGGGGCCCGGTTTTTTCAAGACCTGGCGGCACTGAAATACAGTTCGTCTGTAGAGAGACGGCGCGGTTGCTGCCGACCTCAATCCGGTATGAAACGCCCTCGATTGGAATAAACGCGCCAGGCTGAACCAAAACCTGGTCGGGCTGCTGCTCAAGGTGCTTGCGAATCCAGCCTTCTTTGTCTCGCAAAAAGCTCTGTGCGTCAGAGTTTTTCGCAAAACGCGGCACGGTCAGTGAAACACGCCCATCCACGCCCGAAATGCGCAGCGATATGCGTCTAGCGCGCGATGAATATTTCACCGTCACGTCTATCGGGGGCTGCCCAAGCTGGATGATCTGCGCCATCTTTGCCTGCTCCTGTCAGTTGCATTTCGATGTTAGCTCCCTATCTGAGCGAGGGAAAGGCAGACAGCCATTGTATAAAGGGGAAAGGCTTTGACACGCCTGCGCCCATGTGGCAACTGGCGGCATTCACGAAACGTGACCAAGATATGAGGACCCGGATGGCCAAGGAAGAATGGGGCGTCAAACGTGTATGCCCGACGACGGGCAAGCGGTTTTACGACCTGAACGCGGACCCAATCATCAGCCCCTATACAGGCGAGGTTGTGGTACTGGACACCGGCAAAGGCAAAAGCAGCCTGGTGGCCGACAAGCCTGACGCGCAAAGCAAAGAGAGCGAAGACGCGCTCGCCGATGATGAAGACGTAATCCTCGATGATGACGATGATGGCGCAGATGACGATGTCGATCTGGGCGATGACGTTCTGGAAGAGGATGACGACGATACGGTGAGCCTGGATGAGCTTGCCGATGTTGCCTCCGAGAACGAGGACGATTCCTAAAACCGGTTGACGGCGCAGATGGATTTTTCGCTTGAACTGATCCGCCGCGCCGCCTAAACCACCCCTCGCAACGCAGGTTGCATCAGGGCCCTTAGCTCAGCTGGGAGAGCGCCTGCATGGCATGCAGGAGGTCAGCGGTTCGATCCCGCTAGGGTCCACCAAACTCCGAATTCCAAAATTCGCTATAGGTTGGTCGCCCCGTTCGGCTGAGCAGATTGAAGAAGCGACAAGGCCAGATTCTGTTGGAAACCTGCTGCAGCAGCAGCGTTATTGAGCTCGTCAAATTGCAGGTAGCGACGCCGTAGCTCGTCCAAACGATCAGGGGTCGTAAAATCAGCGACCTCAGCTGTCCCGAAGACCCGCTCTGATCGGGTCTTGAAGTCATTCAACTGCCGATCAAGGTCTAGTGTGCCGAAGCTGGTGGGGAGTTGGAATACCGTCTCAAACACGCTGCGCAAGGGCGGCGAGGCCATAACTGCGAACCAGCGGGAATCGTTTGTGCTGCCATTTGCGACCACATTCCCAAGCTCACGCTCTAAAGCGAGTGAAATGCGCATCGCCGGAGCAAGCTCCCCGACTTGCGCCTCAAATTTGCGGTCAAGATAGTTGCGCACGACACTTTCGGCGAACCCTTCCGGATAGGTCCGCTCCGTTTGCTCAGGCTGCAGATCAAGCGCATTGATCATTGCTGGATAGCGGGGATCGCTGGTCGAGTTGATTAGCGAGAAGGGGTCATTGCGGTCCGCATTGAGCATGCGGCCGGCAAGCGCGCTCGTGTCTTCCCCTTGCGGAATGCCGAAAAGCTCAAAAGTCTCGATAAGCAGTAGAGTCAGGGAGAGGCGCGCCCTGCTGTAGGTGCGGGGAGTTGCTGTTTTCCGGTGGCTTTCGCCCTTTACCGGTGCCTCAATCCTCACCTTGGCCAC
>JAPORH010000151.1 GCA_026710325.1 Litoreibacter sp.
AAGCTTCAATTCGAATCCTTTTCGCTCCTCGTTTCAAGTAGCGTCGTGTACTATGGTCGCGACGGTAAGATAACCGAAGGTTCGTCGAACAATGCCTATATTGTGAATGAGTTTGGTGAGATCGTTACCCGTGAGCTTTCCACTGATATCCTGCATGGCATAACGCGCCAGGCCGTTCTTGACGTCGCGCAACTTCACCAGCTCAAAGTGATCGAACGGGCCTTCACCGTTGAGGAACTGAAATCAGCAAAAGAAGCGTTCTCGACATCTGCTTCAGGCTTTGTGAACCCCGTTGTGCGCGTTGACGACACCACTATTGGAAACGGGAAGCCGGGCGCAATTTCAAAAAGCTCTTCGGGAAACATATCTCACTTCGCGGAGTGAGGCTGCGATTTAGCGCACCCTTTTTTTCCATTTGAGGCAATTAACGACTTCTGTTTTCGCAATAGACGCCAAAAAAACCAAATCTCTCCTGCAGGAGCCGACGCAAAATCAGTCTTGATCCTTGCAGACCCTAGGCCAAAGTCACCAGAGCAGATACACGAGCATAGCGCAGCATTCAGAACTTAGGGCTCAACGCAGTTATTCCGCTCTCAAATTCCAACAGGCTCAAAAGGCTCTGAAACGAGTGTTCTTTCCTCAAGCTTCATTCGCCACCTCAAACACCCGATCAATTAACCCCTGCGTGCCTTGCGAAAATTCTAGCGGTACAGGGTATGGCGTGTCGTCGTGGATGGAACAGCCGAAGGCTTCTACCTGTTCAACGTAGTGGTTCACGCCTGGATATTTCTCTGCAGTGACATTGCCTGCGGCGTCGGCGTGGTAAAGCATCGCTCCGCCGTAGACGAGCGGGTTGAAGGGCGCAGTGAGCTTCACATGACCCGCATCGCCGAGATAGGTGACCTGCTGAAAATTTGCCATCCGCATCGACACCATTGTTTGCAAAGTAAATCCGTCAAACTGCGCCGCAATATCTGCCTGCACATCAACACCGTTTTCCCAGTCAATCTTCGCGGACACCTCCGCCGGCTCTGCGCCCGTGACAAAACGCGTGGAGCCCAAAGTGTAGACCCCGATATCTGGGACCCCGCCCCCGCCAGTGTCAGGCTTGTTGCGGATGTTTCCCGGGTCAGCAGCGTTGTTGTAGCAAAACTGGGCGGAGACATGACGCAAGCGGCCAATACCACCGCCCTGAACGATCTCCCGCGCGCGCTGCCATTGCGGGTGGTGTAGGATCATGAAGGCTTCCGCGCATAGCAGACCGGTCTCGTCCCGCATCGCGATCAAGGCATCGATCTCATCCGCCTTCATTGCGATCGGCTTTTCGCAGAGCACATGCTTACCCGCCTTCATTGCCTTCATCGCCCATTCGATATGCAAATGATTGGGCAAAGGGATATAAACCGCCTCAATGTCAGGGTCGGCGAGCAGCGCGTCGTAGCTGCTATGCGCTTTGCAATCAGGCGCAAAGGCCTGGAAAGCCGAGACGTCGCCGGACCGGGAGGCGACCGCCGCTAAGCGCGCGCCCTTGGCCAAATGAATGGCGGGTCCCATATGCTGACGCGCAAATTTTGCAGCGCCCAAAATACCCCAATTGACCGGCTCCATATCGCCTCCTCCCCGCGTTTTCGCAGAGCCTAGGCCATAAAAAAGCCCGCCGGAAGGGCGGGCTTTGGTATATTTTTCTATGGCGCTTACGCTGCAGTGAGCATGCCGCGTTCTTTAGCCAAATCGCGCATGCGTTTTTGCAGTTTTTCAAAAGCGCGCACCTCGATCTGGCGGATACGTTCACGGCTGACGTCATACTGGCCGGATAGGTCCTCGAGCGTCACAGTCTCTTCCGACAAGCGGCGTTGGACCAGAATGTCTTTCTCGCGGTCGTTCAGCACATCCATCGCCTCAGAAAGCAGTTCACGCCGGGCTTCAAGTTCATCCTTCTCCGCGTAGT
Source organism: Litoreibacter sp. (assembly GCA_026710325.1). GTDB lineage: Bacteria > Pseudomonadota > Alphaproteobacteria > Rhodobacterales > Rhodobacteraceae > Litoreibacter. The sequence continues at coordinate 1,949 of JAPORH010000151.1, forward strand.
CGCCAGCCTGGTCGGCATCTTCGTCTTCAAGCCAGTCCTGCCACTGCGTGGCACCTTCGCCGTCGGCCGAGATTACCGCGTTGAGCGACGCATCACCGCCCGACATACGCCGGTTCATGGAGATAACTTCGTCCTCGGTCACGTTCAGATCGTCGGCGATCCGTTTGACGTTTTCCGGGCGCAGATCGCCATCTTCCAAGGCGCCAATGCGGTTCTTAGCCTTGCGCAGGTTGAAAAACAGTTTCTTCTGCGCGCTTGTCGTGCCGAGCTTGACCATCGACCAGGACCGCAGGACATATTCCTGGATCGAGGCGCGGATCCACCACATTGCGTATGTTGCGAGGCGGAAGCCCTTCTCAGGGTCGAATTTCTTGACCGCTTGCATCAAGCCAACATTGGCCTCGGAGATCACCTCGGCCGTCGGCAAGCCGTAGCCACGATACCCCATGGCGATCTTGGCCGCGAGCCGCAAGTGAGATGTCACCATCTTATGCGCCGCTTCTGTGTCTTCTTCCTCGACCCAGCGTTTGGCGAGCATATACTCTTCCTCAGGCTCCAGCATCGGGAACTTGCGGATTTCTTGCATATAGCGGTTCAAGCCTTGCTCCGGGCTTGGTGCGGGTAAGTTGCCGTAATTTGCCATTGTCATGCCCCCCTTGGAGGTTGTTTCTTTCTTTATACGAGAAATATGAACGGATCGGTTCATTTTCAAGTTTGCGCGGCGCACATACCCTGTGCGCCTCAAGTTATTAAAAGTAAGTAAAGATCAACATCCCTGAGTAAAAGAGTATGTTACGCCTTATCACATAATTGTGGTATTTTGGGAAATTTTTGCGATTAATGAGACCATCTCCGCCGGCAAACCTGCCTCAAAACGCAGTGTTTCGCCCGAAACCGGATGCACAAAGCCCAGACTAGCGGCGTGCAGTGCCTGCCGCGGAAAGCTTTGAATTGCGCCAATTGCCTCTTCTGACAGGGCCGCTTTTGCAAGCTTTCGACGCCCGCCATAGACAGGATCACCGACCAGAGCATGCCCGACATAGGCCATGTGCACCCGTATTTGATGAGTCCGCCCCGTCTCCAACCAGCACTCGATTTGTGCAACGATCGGGGGCGTGCCGTAACGTTGTATCACTCTGGCGCGTGTCACAGCATGACGACCGGCATTTTTGACCACGGCCTGCCTTTGGCGATCCGTCTTGTGCCGCGCGAGATTGGCGTTGATACGCAGAATATTCGCGGCCTCGAAATCAACACCTGCGAGCCCGCGCAACCTTGGATCGGCCGCATCCGGCACCCCGTAACACAGAGCGGTGTAGCGCCGCTCCACGCTGTGTTTTTCAAACTGTTTGGCAAGCCCGTGATGCGCGGCGTCGGATTTGGCCACAACCAAGAGCCCAGACGTATCCTTGTCGATCCGGTGCACAATGCCGGGCCGCTTTTCGCCCCCAATGCCGGACAAGCTGTCGGCGCAGTGATGCAAAAGTGCGTTGACCAATGTGCCCGTGGGTGAGCCCGGCGCGGGATGAACAACCATGCCCACAGGCTTGTTCACAACGATCAACGCCTCATCCTCGTAAACGATCTCGAGGGGGATGTCCTCGGGACCGGTCGCAATCTCCTGCGCTGAGGGGATGTGCAACTCGTAGACCTCCGCCACCCGCGCGACGGTTTTTTGATCTGCGACCACCTGGCCGGATCGAAAGACGGCCCCGTCCGCAAGAAGCCGCGAAATGCGTGAGCGCGACAGGGATGCGCCCTCTGGCACGTCTCGGGCCAATGCTTTATCCAGCCTCAAATCCGCCCCGTGCGAGATTTCAACGGAGATGATCGTGACGTCTGACATGGACCCCTCAGAAGTAGAGATAGCGGAACCCGCCAACTTGCGGTTCCTGCGCCGCTTGGTGACGGTTCTGACCGCTGTGATGATTGGGGGCGTTGTACTGATCATCGCGCTGCTTGTCATCCGCCTTCAAGCGCCCTCAGCGCCTGTTTTATCTTTTCCCGAAGAGATTGCATTGCCCGAAGGCGCCGTCGCGCAGAGCTACACTCAAGGCATGGGCTGGTATGGCGTCATCACCACGGATCAAGAATTGCTCATTTTTGACAGCGCCACAGGTGCTTTAACGCAGACAATCGAAATCAAAACCGGCGAGTAAGGGATGGTACCACCTCCTGGTCTCGAACCAGGGACCTCTTGATCCACAATCAAGCGCTCTAACCAACTGAGCTAAGGCGGCACGCGAGGGGTGATTTACCTTTGGGCGGGCGCGATTGCAAGAGCTCTCTGCGCGTGAACTTGCAACTATGCGCGCGAATTTGTAGCTAGATCACAGCACAATGAGGAGCGCCGGAATGGGCATAAACACCGAAAGCGACATCGCCGCCAATCTGCAAATCGGGCCCACAGATTTGGGCATGGTGCGTCTGTATGTGCAAGGCGACGGGATCGACCTGCCCTTTGACTTTGACCCTGAAGAGGCCGAAGAAATCGCTGAGGAGATAAAGGCCGCAGCCGCCCGAGCCCGCAGCTTCGCAAAAAAGAGCTAGGCCCAGAGCGTCCCTCCATTTGGTTCAAAATACTCTCTGGGGGATGCCCCTGCGTGGCGGGGCGTGAAACGCCCCAAGAACGCAAAACATCGTGGGCGGCGTAGCCGCGCCTTTAGATCACATCATACCAGGTTGAAACTCGGGATCGCGCAAGACATGCAGGCGCCGCGCTGCGTGCCGCGCAAATTTCGCCGTCAGGACCTTGCGGCGCGGTGCCGCCAGCTTGTCTTCGGGTGCCATGCGGATGATTTCGGCATCATAGGCATCTGCAATGATCAGACCTGTTTCCTCGGGCAGCATCTCAGACGGGAAATCACCGTCCACGGCCCAGAAATAGCGATCGCACCACTCCAGATAGCCCTGCCACTTTTGGTCAGCCTGGAAATCGGCGCGGGAGGATTTGCACTCCACCACCCAAATCTCGCCCTTGGGTCCGAGCCCCATCACGTCGACACGCAAGCCCCTATCGGGCACCAGTTCTTCTACGCAAACAAAGCCATGGCTGCTGAGATGGCGGCAAACGCCACGCGCCAAAAGCTGGCCGGGTTGCATCATGGGATAGGTTTCGTCGCGCATCTGAATAATGTGAACAAAACATAAACAAAAATCAAGCGCTGTGGTCAGCTTGGAAAAACCTCATATTTTTCAATCATATCGTCGACGCCCTCACGAATGATCTCTTCCACAACGGCTAAATCAACCAGGTCCAGTCGCTTGATGTTGATGCAGCTCTTCCCGGCCTTATGGGGCCCGAGCCGGGCAAGCGTTTCACTCATGTCCTGATAGGCGGGCATAATATAAAGGCTTGTGTAACTCGCGCGCGGGCTGAAGCCCGTCACCATGAACTCCCCCTCGCGGCCAGAGGCGTATTTATACTCGTATCGCCCGAAGCCCACAATGTTGCTGCCCCACATTTGGGCGTTCCAACCCGTGACGCGGGTAAAGAGCGGCAAAAGCAGCTCTGCATCAGCCCGTCTTTGCGGGTTGGGCACATCTGAAATGAAGACTGCCGGGTCTATCGCCTCGGGTTTGGTCTTGTTCTCTGACTTCGACATGCACGCCCCCTTTGTGAGCATGCAAAGACCGTATCACATCTTGCCAGCCTCGGCACGGCCCCCTATTTCATGCACAGACGGTTCTGCCCATCCCGTGCCATAGGGACTACATTCCGGTGGCCTTAAGCAATTCCGCGGGAGCTGGCTCTGTCTGGATCCTGGTTCAGTTACCTGGCGCCCACCTGTATATACAGGTCTGCGGGAATAAGTTCCCTTACGTTTGGGTGGTTCCGTCGCTTTCTCTTCTCTTTTCTTGACCTAACCCTCTGAAAACGGGCTAGATTGCGCCAAGCAGAGCAACGGGAGGTGCTTATGCTGACATCACCCCATCCCAGCCCTTGGCTGTCGGCAACGTCAGGCGATCTAGGCGCGTTCAGAGACCTTGTCGAGCGCACCACCGAGATATCTGACTACCCTTTTGCGGATCGGATTGAGCAGAACACCGTTCTCTACAACGCGCAGACCTTTTGCGACCCTGACAACACATCCGCTTTGATGTCCGAACTGAACCGCGTCTTTGACAGCGGTCCGGGCATCGTCGGCATAAAAGGCGCGATCGCGGATGACGCAGTGATTGATTGTGCGACGGCCCTGTTCGATCGTCTAATCGAAGCCGAACGCGGGACGGGTGGCGGCGATCATTTTGCAAAACCCGGCGCCAATGACCGGGTTTGGAATGCGGCGCAAAAGCACTGCCTCGCTGATCCAGAAAACTTCGCGGATTATTTCGATTGTCCGGCCATCGATATCACCTGCCGCGCGTGGCTTGGGCAAGGCTATCAGCTGACCGCGCAAGTGAACCGCGTGAACCCAGGCGGCGCGGCCCAAACTGCGCATCGCGACTACCATCTTGGTTTCATGGATCCCGCGCGCGTGGCCACCTACCCGGCGCAAGTGCATAGGCTCTCACCCTTGCTGACCCTACAAGGGGCGATTGCGCATTGCGACATGCCTTTGGCGAGCGGCCCGACGCTCTACCTCCCTTATTCGCAACAGTTTCTTGAAGGGTATGTCGCCTTCGCCCGGCCTGGGTTTCAGGACTATTTCCGTGAAAACCGCGTGCAGCTTCCGCTCGAAAAGGGTGACGTGGTCTTTTTCAACCCGGCCGTGATGCATGGATCGGGCGACAACGTTACAAAAGACATCCGCCGCATGGCGAACCTGCTGCAAGTAGGCTCCCCTTTTGGCCGCTCGATTGAAGCGGTGGACCGGGCAGCGATGTGCCGCTCGCTCTATCCAGTTTTGGCCGAAAAATCTCACGCGAGCCGCGAGCGTGTGATCGCCGCGGCTGCGGAAGGATACGCCTTTCCCACAAATCTCGACAGCGACCCGCCTGTGGGCGGCCTTATCCCCGAAAGCCAGGCTGAATTTATGGCGCGTGCATTGCACGAGAGGATAGATCAGGGAGCGTTTGAGCGCGCCTTGTCAGCACAAACTGGGCGAAAGCAACCTTAGCGCTCGACGCTTAGTGATACCGCGCTACCTCCTGCGCGATTGAAGGAGAACCCTATGAAATATCTCATTGTCACCGCATGCCTTGTTGCAAGCCCCGCGCTCGCCGATATCTCGGTCGAGTTCCGAGAAGGCGCGCCGAAAGATCGGTTCACCTTTACCAACACCGGGACTTGCGCGATTGGACCGGCAACACTGGAACTTGATCTTGGCGATAGTGCCGCAGGCTTGATATTTGACACAACCGGTGCCGGCGCAGGTGTCGAGGTGTTTCAACCTTATGAGACCGTGGCGGGTGCGGCATCGCTTGCCAGCGTGAGCCAGGTACGCGACGGCGACAACCGGCTTGAGCTGTCCCTGTCCAAACTCGCACCCGGCGGCAGCATCGCATTTACCATCGATGTCGATGATACATTGCGAGACAGCGCGCTTGGCCAAATCCGGGTCAGTGACAGCGAGATTGCGGGAGCTACTGTTGCCTTAATCTCCGCGCAAGGCACCGCATCCGGCGTGTTCGACGCAACCAGCGCGGCGTTTATTCGGGTGAATAGCTGTACGAGCTAACCCGCAATAGGGTCAGTCGGTGAAGGCTTCGGGCCGCGCCTCGCGGGCCATGTGATCCAGCACGGCATTGACGAATTTCGGCTCGCGGCCTTCGGGAAAGAAGGCCTTCGCGACGTCTACAAATTCGACAATGACCACTTTTGGCGGCGTCTTTCCTGCGACCATTTCAGCGCCCGCCGCGCGGAACAGCGCGCGTAGAGTGGGATCGATACGGTCGATCTTCCATTTTTCGACAATGGCACGGTCGGCGAGCTGGTCGATTTGGCGTTGCTCGGCAACGGCCCCTTCCAGAAGGGCGCGGAACGTGTCGATATCACCCTCGATCATCTCTTCGCCTTCGTAAACAGCACCAAAACGATGGTCCTCAAATTCGGCACGCACGGCGTCTATGCTCTGATTGGAATGCTCCATCTGGAACAGCGCTTGGACGGCATAAAGGCGTGAGGCGGATTTCATCGCCCGCTTTTGGTTGTTTGACAGCGTCATGCGATTTGGAAGCTTCCGTCATCGTCGAGGTTTTTGCCACCGGGGCGAAATCCAAGACCTTTCGATTTCGGGCCGTATGTGCGCTGCATCGCGATCAGATGCAAGGCCGCCGCTGCGGCCCCGCCGCCTTTATTTTGGCCATGAGGGTCGGCGCGGACCTCGGCCTGCGCGCGATTTTCAACTGTCAAAATACCGTTGCCGATATTGCAGCCTTGCAGTCCCAGCAGCATCAACCCGCGCGAGCTATCATTGCACACCGTGTCATAATGCGTCGTTTCTCCGCGAATGATGCAGCCGAGCGCGACATAGCCGTCAAAATCGCCCTGACGGTCAGCAATGCGGATCGCGGGCGGAATTTCCAAAGCGCCGGGCATTTCAGCGACCTCCCATGTCGCGCCCGCACCCTCGATCTCCGCCTTTGCGCCTGCGAGCAAGTTATCGGCGATGTCTTTGTAGTAAGGCGAGACGACGATGAGCAGCTTGGTCGGCTCGTCAAATTTGGGCGTTTCCATGATATGGTGTTGTTCTGTTCCAGCCATCTCTCAACCCTCCTGCGGGATTTTGCGGGTGCCAGTGATCTCCAAGCCGTATGCGTCGAGGCCCACCACATTCGGCATGCCATGATTGGTGAGAAGCTCTAGTTTGTTGAGCCCCAGGGCTGCGAGGATTTGTGCCCCTAACCCATATTGGCGCAGCGTTTGGGGCGAAACCTCCCCATCCGTCACCAGCTTCATTGTTGTGTCACGCAGAAGCACCACCGCACCACGGCCTTCAGACGCGATCACGCGCATGGCGTTGCGCAGTTCATTGGCTGGCGACGGCCCCAGACCCAGCACGTCCTCAATCGGGTTCAACGCGTGCATTCGCGTCAGGACGGGCACGTCCGTGGACAGATCACCCATGGTCAACGCGATATGCTCCGCGCCCTGCGTCTCATCTGTGAAAACGCGCATGGTCCAGTCGCCGCCAAACTCCGACGTCATCTGCGTTTCAGACGATTGTTTGACCAAATTGTCGTTACGGCGACGATACGCGATCAGGTCGCTGATCGTCCCTATTTTCAAGTTATGGCGCTGCGCGAAGCTGACGAGATCAGGCAGCCGCGACATTGTGCCGTCCTCGTTCATGATCTCGCAGATCACGCCCGACGGGTTGAGGCCAGCCAGGCGTGAGACATCGACGGCGGCTTCCGTATGGCCCGCGCGCACCAAGACACCGCCATCGCGGGCACGCAACGGGAAGATATGGCCCGGGGTTGCGATGTCAGCAGAGGTTTTTGACGCGTCAATCGCCACCGCCACAGTGCGCGCGCGGTCATGGGCGGAGATGCCAGTCGTGACCCCTTCGCGCGCTTCAATCGAAATGGTGAACGCCGTCTCATGACGTGAAGAGTTGTAAGAGGCCATCAGCGGCAGGCCAAGCGCGTCAATGCGCTCACCTGGCAGCGTCAGGCAAATCAGTCCGCGCCCGTGGGTCGCCATGAAATTGATCGCTTCAGGCGTCGCCATTTGCGCGGGGATGACCAAATCACCCTCATTCTCCCGGTCCTCATGATCGACTAGGATGAACATGCGCCCGTTGCGGGCGTCATCGATGATCTCCTCAATGGAAGAAATAGCGTCGGAATAGTCGGTCATGGGCAGTGTCCTTTGGTGACCTGCCAGATAGTGCTTTTCGCTACGATTGGAAAGAGTGACGCGGCGCGTCTTTGCCCGGCGGCCTAAGGGCGTTTCGGCATCTCGATCTTGCGGTGCCGAGCGAGCGCGCCGCAATAGGAGGTCCAGTCCTTGAATTCTTCCTGCACGAACATGAACCGCCCCTTTTCGCTCCAGCGGTCAGCCGTTTCGTTGATGAAGTCGGTCATCTCCTCGCCAGAGAGTTTTTCAGCTTCGTCGGCCCAGATATTGGCGACCTCAATCACGAAATCGCGCCGCTCGCGAGTTTCAATATAGTCGGAGATCGCAAAGGACAGCCCGGCGCATTCAGCCATGGATGTGTGGATCGGCTGCCCTGCCTGCGCGGGCGCAGATGTGACGAGCATGGCGCATGCGGAAAGTAATAGTCGACGCATCTTCAGGGCCTCCTCAAACTACGATCTACGCAGAATATTTGAGGATTGGGGCCGTTTTGTGATTACCGGTCGAGCGCCGTGAAGTAACGCTCGGACGGCAGGAAACCGGCGAGTTTGGCTATCTCTGACCATTCGGCCTCTAGTGCGGTGTCGCCAATCACCAGCACCCCGTCACGCGGCAGCTTCGCTGCTTGGACTGGCGCCAGCACGGCCCGGGCACTGTCGGACCAGCTTTGCGAGAAATGTGGTGCGCGGGCTGCCTCAATCGTCAGACCGTCTTGCGCCATCAGATCGCGAAACGCCTCGGGAGCGAGCGGAGCGTGCACCAGTGCGGCCAACTTAGCCGCCGCATCGGTCAGTTTTTTGACGCGAGCCTCGGGGACACGCTGACCCTCAATTTGTACCCGCAGTGCATTGTTTGAAAACAGGAACCCAACCACATCCCGTCCTGTTGACGCACGCACTGAAGCATAGGTTTTGTACGGCAGGCCGAGGGCTTTGGCGCGTTTCACGCGAGTCCGAAGCACCTCAATTGGCAGGGTTGGCAGCAATTCTGCCCGTGCTTTAGACCAGCTATGTTTGCGCCAGCTGTAGCCAGCCTCCATAGTTGGACCGTTATTGTGCCCGATACCGCTCATGCCCAGTCCTGCAAGCGCGCCACGTAACGCGCGAGCGTATCAATTTCGAGGTTGATGCGGTCGCCCGTTTTAGCATCTCCCCAATTGGTCACCGCCTTGGTGTGCGGGATGAAATTGATCCCGAACTCCGCGCCGTTCACCTCATTCACAGTTAACGAGGTGCCATTCAAAGCGACCGAGCCTTTGGGCGCGATGAATTTCGCGAGCGCGTCGGGTGCGCGCAGTGTCACCCGGGTGCTGTCGCCTTCGTCACTCATAGCCACGATCTCTGCCACGCCGTCGACATGGCCCGAGACGATATGCCCACCCAGTTCATCGCCCACTTTCAGAGCGCGCTCTAGATTGACGCGGGAGCCCTCCTGCCAATCGCCTAAATTGGTTTTCGACACGCTCTCTGCCGAGATTTCGACATCGAACCAGTCATCCCCCATCTCGATCACTGTCAGGCAGCAGCCGTCGCATGCGATGGACGCGCCCAGATCGACGGTATTCATATCGTAGCCACAGGTAAAACGCGCGCGCAGATCCCCGCGCTGCTCTAACTCCGCGATGCGGCCAATGTCGGTGATGATGCCTGTGAACATGATGGAAACCTCTTGCCTATAAAAGGGAGTTAGCGCGCGGGAACGCGTCTCGCAAGGTCACGTGGAAGTCACATTCGCGACCAAATCGGCCGGTAGAGGTTTGATAGCTCAAAAGCCTAGCTGTAGCCTTAGATTTAGGCAGACGATCCAAAACCGAGGCAGAATGCCCGAAGCAAATCAGAACTTTCTGTTTCTACAAGGCCCGCACGGCCCCTTCTTCTCGCGGTTGAGCGAGATGCTGCGCGCGGCTGGTTGCAAGACATGGCGTGTTGGTTTCAACAAAGGGGATGAGGTTTTCTGGTCGCGCCCGGAGACCTACATCGCGTTCTCAGACGTCCATGATCGTTGGTCGGAGACGTTCGAAAACCTTGTTTCAGAGAAGCACATCACAGATCTCGTTCTCTACGGGGATACAAGGCCAATCCATGCACAGGCGATTGAGATTGCGCGAAAGGCTGGACTTGGCATTCACGTGTTTGAGGAAGGCTATCTGCGTCCTTATTGGGTTAGTTATGAACGCGGCGGAAGCAACGGAAATTCGCGCCTGATGGGCATGAGCGTGGCTCAGATGCGCGCAGACCTGGACGGCGCGGATCACGGGCAAACGGAGGCACCAGCCTCCTGGGGCGACATGCGCCAACACATCTTCTATGGCGCGCTCTACCATTTCTTCGTGATGCTCTGGAACCGCAATTATCACGCGTTTCGACCGCACCGCGCTTTGCCTGTCGCAAAAGAATTTCAGCTTTATATCAAGCGCTTGCTTACGCTGCCGCTGACGACCTTGGAACGACGCATCGCAACAATCCGTATCATGCGCGGGGGCTTCCCCTACCATCTTTGCCTGCTGCAGCTGGAACATGACGCGAGCTTTCAAGCGCATTCCAGCTTTGCGTCGATGACCGATTTTTTGGAGGTCGTGATTGATGGGTTCGCCAAAGGCGCGCCTTCGCACCACCATTTGGTCCTCAAAGCTCACCCACTCGAAGACGGACGCGTGCCTTTGCGCAAGCAGATCAAGGCGCTGGCCCGGGCCAACAGCATCTCAAACCGAGTGCATTATGTGCGAGGCGGCAAACTAGCGCGACTTTTGAACAGCGCCCGCAGCGCAGTCACTGTGAACTCAACTGCGGCGCAACAGGCGCTTTGGCGCGGCCTGCCGCTGAAGGCCTTCGGGGCAGCCGTCTATGACAAACCTGAATTCGTCTCACCCCAGCCCTTGGGCGATTTCTTCGCCAATCCAATACGTCCAGACTGCCGCGCCTATCGCGACTACCGTCAATATTTGTTGGAAACGTCGCAGGTGCCGGGCGGGTTTTATTCGGCGAAGGGGCGGCGGCAATTGCTACGCCAAGTGGTCGATATGATGCTGAGCGCTGAGGACCCTTATGACGCGCTGACATCCAGCACTGCGACGCCAAGGCAACAGTTAACCTTGGTACGAACACGCTGAGGCTTTCTTTTTGCGCCGGATTCTACCCACATTCCCCAAGTAATCCGCTGATTTTGCTGTCCCTTTTCACGGTACACGACTCACGGCGAAATAGCCTTCGATTTTGGGCTTGAAAGCGCCCG
>JAPORH010000153.1 GCA_026710325.1 Litoreibacter sp.
GTGGCCAAGGTGAGGATTGAGGCACCGGTAAAGGGCGAAAGCCACCGGAAAACAGCAACTCCCCGCACCTACAGCAGGGCGCGCCTCTCCCTGACTCTACTCAATGTAACAGTTGATTGACAGTCTTATGTCACTATGCTGCACCGCAGTATAAGGTCACTCGCCATGCTCGACGCGCTCAATTTCGAACGGATTACGGAGGTCGCCTCGGTCTCCCGGCGGCTGCATGGCCACCGCGCAAAATGCCTGCAACGTCTTGTAAGACTTGGACTTCCTGTCCCCGACACCGTCGCGCTGTCGGTCGAAATGGTGCGCAAGATCGCCGCCGGGCAACGCCCTGATCTGAAGTCTTTGATCGAGGAATTCGGCTCCTGGCCCGTGCTTTCCGTCCGCTCCAGCCCCGTCGACCCTTCTTGGGGTGGTCCGTCGACGATCATTAATATCGGCATGAACCGCACCAATGAGGCATTTTTTGCGTCCAAGCTCGGGGCAGACGCCGCGCGGAAATTACACCTGAAATTCATTCAATCCTACGCGGTCGACGTCGCGCGTCTGGATGAAGACATCTTCGAAGCCGCTGATTTAACAGTGGAAAACGCCTATGACGCCTATGAGAATGAAATGGACGAAGCCTTCCCACAGGAGGTTGATGTCCAGCTCTACGAGGTTTTGAAGTCCATGTCGCGCGCCTGGGAGGGGACCTCCGCCCGGCTGTTGCGCATGTCGAAGGGGGCGCCTGAAGATGCGGGGCTCGGCCTTGTCATTCAACGTATGGCCTTTGGGCTTGGCAAGGGTGAAAGCGGCGCAGGCGTGATCCAGTTCATCAACTCGTCTACAGGCGCGCCTTTGGAGACGGGGCGTTACAAACGCCAATCCCAGGGTCGTGACGCGTTGAGCTCTGAAGGCGATGCGCTGTACTTAACTCATGACGAACGTGGACCGTCCCTCGAAGATGAGCAGCCCGAGGTTTTCAACGAATTGAAGCGTTTAGGAAGCGTGGCGCGTACCGGTTTGCGCGAAGAAATGCAGATTGAGTTCACGCTTGAAGGCGGCAAACTGGCCATTATTGATGCCGTCATAGCCCCACGTAGCGCACGTGCCAGTGTTGCCACCGCGGTGGCACTTGCCCATGACGAAATCATCTCGGAAGCAGATGCTGTATTAAGGATTGAGCCAAAATCCATCGCGGATCTGCTGCACCAGCAGGTCGAACCAGATGCGCCACGGGATGTGATCTCAACTGGCATTGCTGCCAGCCCAGGTGCTGCGAGTGGAAAGCTCGTGTTTGACGCCTTTGCAGCGCAAGCCGCTGCTTCGCAAGGGGAGGCGTGCATTTTGGTTCGGCGCGAAACCGCCCCGGAAGATATCCGCGGGATGCACGCCGCGCGCGGCATTCTGACAGAACGCGGCGGGCAGACGAGCCATGCTGCCGTGATCGCGCGCGGGTTGGGGCTGCCTTGCGTGTCGGGCGCCAATGACCTTGAGATCGATGCCAAGTCCAAAATCTTGAAAACAAAGGGTGGCCGCCTTTTCAAAGAAGGTGACCTGATCACGCTTGACGGCACTGCGGGCGAGGTGCTCGACGGTGCCATGCCCCTGCTGGAGACCGGGATTGGCGGGCCGTTGGAGACACTACTTGCCTGGGCGGATGAGCATCGCGACATCGGCGTGCGTGCCAATGCCGACACTCCGGCTGAAGCCAAGACGGCCAAGATGTTTCAGGCGGAGGGCATTGGGCTCACCCGCTCGGAGCATATGTTTTTTGCCGAAGACCGGCTTTCGGTCTTGCGGGAGGCCATCTTCGCCGAAGAGGGCTCTGACCGCACGGCGTCGCTTGCGCGCATCCTACCCATGCAGCGCGATGATTTCGCACAAATCTTTACGATTATGGCGAACCGGCCAGTATGCCTGCGCCTGTTTGATCCGCCCTTGCATGAATTCCTCCCGTCTGGGCGACGTGGTATCAAGGAAATGGCCGAGACAATGGGGTTGAGCGCACGGGAAGTCCAGGCGCGCGTCGACTCCATGGTTGAGTTCAACCCGATGTTGGGCATGCGCGGGGTGCGGCTTGGGATCACAGTGCCCGAGATCTACGACATGCAAGCCCGCGCAATCTTCGAGGCTGCCATTCAGGCGCAATCCAAGGACACGCCAAAGGTCGTGCCCGAGATCATGATCCCGCTGGTGTCGGCCAAGCGGGAGGTTGAACTGGTCAAGTCCCGGATCGAAACAGTCGCGGCAGAACTGCGCGCGCACACTGGCGAACCGGTCGAGTACAAGTTGGGCGTTATGGTCGAAACGCCGCGCGCTGCGCTGAGAGCAGGAGACATCGCAACTCATGCAAGCTTTCTGAGCTTCGGGACCAATGACCTGACACAAATGACATATGGTCTGTCGCGGGACGACGCCGGGCGCTTCATGTCGCAATATGTGCAGCAAGGTGTGTTTCAGGAAGATCCGTTTCTGGCGCTGGATCAAGATGGCGTGGGCGAGCTGTTGGAGCTTGCTGTTTCACGCGGACGGCAAGTGCGTTCGAAGGTGACGCTGTCAGTTTGCGGGGAACATGGTGGCGACCCGGAGAGCATCGGGTTCTGCCGCGACCTCGGGCTCGACTACGTGTCCTGTTCGCCTTACCGCGTACCGATCGCACGACTCGCAGCAGCGCATCTTGCGATTCGTGAGCCAAATGGTGTTACCGATGAAGATTGGTTCGATGACGGCGATGGTGAATTTGTAGCCGAGTGATTGTCGCCTACCAGATGTAGCAAATCAGCACCGCTTACCTGCGACCAAATGTCGACCGCCTAGACGCCCCCGATCACGCCGCGTATATCCGCCCTCAATCAAATGACAACACCAGGGCACCATGGGGGCGCGCTCGGCCTTTGCGGTAAGGCTTAAAGAGGGTGGGGAATATCATGAGTTTTAGTCACTCGCGTATTGCGGGCTTATTGTTTTGTGCGGCACTGGCCTTTCCAGCTGCAGGTTTTGCGCAAGGGCTCAGCGGCTCCGGTAGTACATCCGGAAACCCAAATTTCGACGCCTCGCAGGAGACAGTGATCTCCCCTGCGTTTCTAGCGCTTCTTGAGGCCGACAAGACCTCGAAATCGCGGCTGCGCGCATCCCGTGTGAACAAAATTTCAACGCCAATGACCCCGTATCAGTCAAAGGGCAAAGGCAAGCTTACTTATAACTCGAAAGTGCTGGACGCACGTGCGCCTGCCACGGGCGATGCACAATGGGCCTGCTTGGCGGAAGCGATCTATTTTGAGGCGCGCGGCGAAAGCCTGAAAGGTCAGATCGCTGTTGCGGAGGTTATCCTGAACCGTGTCGCGTCCCCCAAGTTTCCAGACACGGTGTGCAAGGTGATCAATCAGGGGACCGGTCGCAAATACGCCTGCCAGTTCACCTATACGTGTGACGGGTTGCCCGAGCACATTAATGAACCTGCCGCCTATGAGCGGTCAGGCAAAGTTGCGCGGATGATGCTGGATGGCGCCCCGCGTAAGCTGTCGGGTGGAGCACTTTTCTATCACACCACGGCCGTCAAACCCCGTTGGGCGCGAAAATTTGAACGCACGGCACGGTTGGGCGTTCATCTTTTCTACCGGCCCAGCTGAGACCTGTTCGCTTTTGAGCGCGCAAGGTTCGGGTTTTTCGCAGGACAGGGTCGCACGGCTCTGGTAAGCCTCTTTGGACTTAAGTGAAGAGGGGGGCGAGATGAGCTCCGAAATCCGTTTGGCTTTTGCGCATCCGTCCGAGCGCTCGGAAGCGATGGCCGATGAACCACGCGACCGCATCTCGCTGCGTGACCATATTCGCGAAGTAGAGATTGGCGCGTTTCAGGCCGAGCGCGGGGCCACGCAGCGGATTTGTTTTAACATCGTTGTCGAGGTGCGCTTGCCTGACGGGCTGAACGATGATGTCGACCGTATCTTGAGCTACGACACGATCACAGAAGCAATTGACCGCGAACTCAACGCGGAGCGATTGAACCTTCTTGAAACTCTAGCTGAGCGCGTTGCCGAAAGTATCTTGGCGGACCCCCGCGCGGCGCGTGTTTTTGTGCGGATCGAAAAGCTTGATCGAGGGCCCGGTGCTTTAGGCGTGGAGATCGTCAGGGACCGCGATGCGGTGACCCCAATTGAGCCCGAGCTTGTTCAACCGGTTGTCGTATTTTTGGATGAGGCAAGCGTACATGCAGAGGGTCTTTCATCGTCTCTCGACCGGTTGTCAGCAGGCGAGGCGCCTTTGATCCTTTGTGTGGGCCAAGCGGAGTTGCCGCGCCCCGAAACGGGCCATGCTTTCACCCAAAGGCGCATTGATTTGTTGGCGTTGGAGCAGCAGGCCTGGGTTCTGGCTAGCCGCGACCCTCGCTGCGTGGTTGTATCGACACGGACCGAGTTGGATTGGGCTATGAAGCAAGGCCAGATCAGTGTCTGGGCGCCTTCGAAGATCGTCCTGGATGCCACTGAAAAACCTGATCTTTCCGCCATTGACGGTGCAGGGCTGACGCACTGGTTCTCGGAAGAGTTTTCGGCCCTCGAGGTTTTGGCGCTTAAGGCAGATGGCCGTACGGAGCCTCTGTCCATCTCAGCATGAACAGCTACTATCGGCCGCTAGCCCAAACTGGTGCCTTTAGAGCAGATGACGCATTGCCTTTGGTGGGCAGTGCATTGGTCTGGTTCGATCGTGCCGAACGGATCGCGCGCGGGGCGGCGTCCGATATTGTCTCGGTGGCTGAGATCCCTGACGACATCTGTGACGCCCTGACAAGGCCGCGTGCTGAAATAGCCGGTCTGGATATGGGAACACCCGCGCTGATGGGGGTGCTCAACACCACGCCTGACAGTTTTTCGGATGGCGGGCGTTTCGATGCGTTGGACGCCGCGGTCTCTCATGCCCAAGCCATGGCAGCTGCGGGCGCGGATATTCTTGATATCGGTGGCGAGTCGACCCGTCCCGGAGCTGCATATGTTGATCCGTTGGAAGAAATTGCGCGCACGGCACCAGTGATCAGAGCGCTGCGCAATGGCGGGGTCGAAACACCGATCTCAATTGATACGCGCAAGGCCCAAGTGGCCCGAGCCGCTTTGGACGCCGGCGCGAACATGCTGAACGATGTCTCGGCTTTAAGCTTTGATGCGCAAATGGCTGAGACTGCCGTGAAAAGCAGTGCACCTATTTGCCTGATGCATGCGCAGGGTGATCCCAAAACGATGCAAGATGATCCGCACTATGAGAACGTATTGCTCGATGTGTATGACTATCTCGAAAGCGCAGTGACCAAAGCGGTCGCATCTGGCATCGCGCGCGAGCGGATCATCCTCGATCCCGGCATTGGGTTTGGAAAAACTCAAGCGCATAACTTGGCGCTGATCCGCGGATTGAGCCTGTTTCACGGGTTGGGTTGCCCGATACTGCTAGGCGTATCCCGCAAGCGCTTTATAGGGGCGATCGCGGGTGAGCCGCAGGCTGACAAGCGGGGCCCGGGGTCGGTTGCCGTGGCATTGCACGGGTTATCGCAGGCTGTTCAGATCATCCGCGCCCATGATATAAGCGAGCATGCGCAGGCTTTCGCCCTTTGGCGGGCGCTGCTGAACGAGAAGCAGGACTAAAGAGAAAATGGCACGAAAGCTATTCGGAACGGACGGCGTGCGCGGCCGCGCTAATACCTATCCCATGACGGCGGAGATGGCGTTGAAACTTGGGGCTGCAGCCGGTCGCTATTTTCGGAAGGATCAAGGACGCCACCGTGTCGTCATCGGTAAGGATACGCGCTTGTCTGGCTATATGTTGGAGAACGCGCTGACGGCGGGGTTCACCTCCACGGGGATGGACGTACTGCTTCTGTCGCCAGTCCCGACGCCCGCCGTTGGCATGCTGACAACAACGATGCGCGCGGATGTGGGCGTGATGATTTCAGCCTCCCATAACCCGCATTACGACAACGGGATCAAGTTTTTTGGGCCCGACGGTTTCAAGCTTTCGGATGAAGATGAGCATGAGATCGAACGGCTTCTGGAAAGCGATGTGATGCCCGCGCAGGCCCAGAATATTGGGCGGGCCAAGCATATCTATGACGGTCGGTTTCGCTATGGCGAACGCGTGAAATCGACGCTTCCCGCCGGGATGAATTTTGCGAGCCTGAAGGTCGTTATTGATTGTGCCAATGGTGCCTCCTACCGTACCGCGCCCGAGGTTCTATGGGAGCTTGGGGCGGAAGTTGTGCCTGTCGGTGTCAGCCCTAACGGGTTCAATATCAATGAAGGGTGCGGCTCGACCCATCCGGAAACCGCAGCCGAAGCTGTGGTTGCACATGGCGCTGATGTAGGCATTTGCCTCGATGGCGATGCGGACCGGGTCATGATCATCGACGAGACGGGGCAGGTCGCCGATGGCGATCAGATCATGGCGCTGCTTGCGAGCCGTTGGGCGGCATCGGGTCGGTTGAAAGGCAGCGCTTTGGTCGCGACCGTAATGTCCAATTTAGGGCTGGAGCGCTTTCTGGAAGAGCAATTCTTGTCGCTCGAGCGCACTGCGGTCGGTGACCGCTATGTTGTCGCGCGAATGCGGACCGGCGGGTTTAACCTCGGCGGGGAGCAGTCTGGCCATATTGTAATGACTGACTATGCGACGACCGGAGATGGGCTTGTCGCCGGACTACAGTTCCTGGCCGCAATGGTTGAGACCGGCCAGCGCGCGTCCGAGCTTGCCCAGCAATTTGAACCTGTGCCGCAAAAGCTGGTGAATGTTCGTTTTGGAGCAGGAAAGCAGCCCTTGAATGACCCGAATGTTCAAGCTGCTATCAAGGCGGGGGAGGAACAGCTCGCGCAAACCGGACGTCTGCTTATTCGAAAATCGGGGACCGAGCCGTTAATCCGCGTGATGGCGGAATGCGAGGATATTGATCTGCTGGACCAGGTCATTGCCTCCGTGGTGGAGGCGGTCGAGGCCGCGACCTAACTAGCCTGTTTTGCGCGCGTGCCATGCCCGTGACTGGCTGATCGCGATCCCGGCGAGGATCAACGCGAGCGCGGCGTATAGCTGTGGTGGTAGGGCTTCGCCCATGAGAGCTATTCCAAAAATCACGGACCATACGGGCACTTGGTAGCTGGTCAGTGACATGAACAAGCTCCCGGCCGTGGTGATTACCCGCACCCGGATCACTGCAGCCAGAGCAGTCGGCAGGAGCGCTGCCAGGATCAAAGCGCTGGTTGGCAGTACCGGGTAACTTTGCGGCAGGCCTTCTGTGATCAGCGCTATTGGCACCAATGGCAGGCTCGCAACAAGCAGGGTTGCCGTCGCAAAAGGCAAGGGTGGCGTCTTGGGGGCACGGCGCGTGATGATTGAGCCGCAAGCATAGCAGGCGGCTGCGGCAAGGCAGGCCAAGCGTCCCCATGTTTCCAGATCACGGCCTGATGCTGCGAAGGCATCTGGGCCAAGAAGGATTGCCAAGCCGGCAAAGCCCAAAAACAAACCGATAATGCGACGCGGGCCAATCCCTTCCTCGGGAGAAAAGATCGCGACGAGTGGTAAAACCAGCAATGGCACACCGCCCATGGCCACACCCGCAAATGCAGAGGGCACATATTGCAACCCCCAGGACAACATCGCGATTGGCAAAGCCAATGCGCCAAGCCCGATTGCGACAATGGCCATCCATGCCTTTCGCGACCGGATGTTACGAATGGGTTGGCCAAGTGCGATGCAAACCGCCCAAAGGGCCAACCCGCCCAACAGGTTGCGCGCCGCCGCGACGGTCCAGAAGTCGAACCCATCCAGCGCGAGGCTTGTGAGCATGAAGGCCGCGCCCCAGATGATGCCGAGGCTGACGATCAGGATCCAATTAAGCGCACCTGGATTCTGAGGGGAGGGGGAGGTCATGCCGCGGGCATGTCTTGCGGTTTGCGCAACCGTTTCCGGCTGAGCGCGAGCCCGGACAGGATCAGCGCCATGGCTGTGAGGAATTGGCCTGGCAGTGCTTCTCCCAGAATTGCGACGCCGAAGATGACCGACCAAACGGGCACTTGGTAGTTGACAAGGCTCATGAAGCTCGGGCCCGCTGTTTGAATAACGCGGACCAGCAGAATGGTGGCCAACGCGGTGGGACCCAAGCCAAGATAAATGAGCGCGCCCCATTCTGGTAGTGTCATCGCGCCGGGTACCCCTTCGTAAACGAACGCGATTGGCACCATGAAGATAGAAGCCAGAATGAGGGCTGCGGCTGAGAACGGGATAGGATGGCACGGCGGGGCGAGCCGCGTGCTGATCGAACCGATGGCGTAGCAAAATGATGCGCCGATACAGGCGAGACGCGCGGGAAGGGCGCTGTCTCCCTCGGTCAAGCTGCCGAGGCCTATGAGCATAACAACACCGCAAAAACCTATTGCAAAACCTGCGCTTTTGCGTGCGCTCATCGTCTCCCCGGGCACTAGGAAATGCGCGAGCGGCAAGACCAGGAGCGGAACCGCCGCCATGCACACACCCGCAAAGGCGGACGGGACATGTTGCAACGCCAACCCCAAGGCTGTGAACGGCAGCGCATTGGTAAAGAGTGCGACTGCGAGAATGAAAAGCCAGAGCTTCGTGTTGCCCAGCCCAGGCAGTCTGTACCCCAATAGATTTGAAGCAGCATAGAGCGCCGCAGCCCCAATCGCGAGCCGGATGGCGGCGATGCTAAGCGGTCCGGCTCCCCCATTAAGGGCCACGGTAATCGACATGAAGGAGGCACCCCATATCAACCCCAGAAAGATCAGGGTGATCCAGTTTACCAATCCGGGTGCATTGCTGCTCATGGAGCGTGACCTAAATGAAAAAGGCGCCGCAAGCGACGCCTTTTGCTTGCTTTTTTGACGCGCTGTCGCGCGGCGTAGCGACTAGTTTTTCGCCTTGTCGACCATCTTACCAGCCGAAATCCAAGGCATCATGCCGCGCAGGGTCTCGCCAGTGGCTTCAATCTGGTGCTCGTCATTGATGCGACGGGTGCCTTTGAAGAACGGCTGGCCGACGGCGTTTTCTTGCATGAAGTCACGCACGAATTTGCCGGTTTGAATGTCGGTCAGGATCGCCTTCATGCGGGCCTTGGTCTCGTCATAAGGCAGCACGCGCGGGCCGGAGACATATTCGCCGTACTCGGCGGTGTTGGAGATCGAGTAGTTCATGTTGGCGATGCCGCCTTCGTAGATCAGGTCCACGATCAGCTTCACCTCGTGCAGACACTCGAAATATGCCATCTCGGGCGCGTAGCCCGCCTCAACCAGCGTCTCGAAGCCAATGCGGATCAGCTCGACCAAGCCGCCGCAAAGTACTGCCTGCTCGCCGAAGAGGTCGGTTTCGCATTCTTCGCGGAAGTTGGTCTCGATGATGCCAGAGCGGCCGCCGCCGATGGCGGAGCAGTAGGAAAGGCCGATTTCCAGCGCTTTGCCAGAGGCGTCATTGTCGACGGCCACCAAGCAAGGCACGCCGCCGCCTTTGGTGAATTCGCCGCGCACGGTGTGGCCTGGGCCTTTGGGGGCCATCATGATGACGTCGACGCCTTCTTTCGGCTCGATCAGGCCGAAATGCACATTGAGGCCGTGCGCAAAAGCGATGGCAGCGCCGGGCTTGATGTTGTCATGAACGTATTTCTTGTAGGTCTCCGCCTGCAGCTCGTCGGGCATGGTGAACATGATGACGTCGCACCAGGCGGCCGCTTCGGCGATGCCCATGACGGTCAGGCCTTCGCCCTCGGCTTTAGCGGCGGAGGCGGAGCCTTCGCGCAGAGCTACGACGAGATTTTTGGCACCGCTGTCACGCAGGTTCAGCGCATGCGCGTGGCCTTGCGAGCCGTAGCCCAAGATGGCGACTTTCTTGTCTTTGATCAGGTTCACATCGCAATCGCGATCGTAGTAAACGCGCATATCGGCGCTCCTCTGTTGGGTTGTCTCAATGCGGAGCAATACGCGGGGATTAGAAAAAATGACATATAAGAAAGGCTATTTTTTCGTCATATTTCGGTGTTTTTATTCTCGCAATAATGAATTAATGATGAATTCATGCTCAGTGACGTAGATAGACGGCTCTTGCGCCAACTCCAGGCCGACCCAACCGCGCCGATCTCGGAATTGGCGGACCGGTGTGGCTTGCCCGCGGCCACCGCAAGCCGGCGGCTTGAAAAGCTCGCGCGCCAAGGCGTGCTGAAAGGGCAGAGCGCCGTCATTGACTGGCAGGCCTTGGGATACAGTGTAGAAGTGTCGCTTCGTTTCACATTGGACAAGACGCAAGCGACAGCCTTTGACGAGTTTCTGGCAGCTGCGCGAGGCATCCCGGAATTGATCGCAATCCAAACCTTTCTGGGCGTGGTTGATGTGCGCCTGTCGGTCGTGGCGCGAGACATGGCGCATTACCAAAGGCTGTACCGCAACCAGATATTGACCTTGCCTCATATAGCCGAGCTTGAGGCGCTTATGCATGTGGCGACTATCAAAAGTGCCGAAAGCTTGCCCATATGAATGCGTTGGATGATACGGATTTTGCGCTGCTCCGCGCGTTGTCGGAAGATGCGGCGCAAAGTGCGGGGGCCTTGGGAAAGCAGTTGGGCTTGTCTCAGCCCGCGACCTGGCGGCGCATCAAACGGCTGCAAGAGGCGGGCATTCTGGCTGGGCGACGAGTCGAGCTGGACTTGGAAGCGCTCGGTTTTGGCGTGACTGTGTTTTTGGGTGTCAAACTGGCCACGAAAGGCCGGGTCAGCCTCGAAGATTTTGAGCGCGCTGTCACCGCCATCCCTGAGGTGCAAACCGTACAACATGTGTTGGGTCTGTATGACTACAGGCTCCGCGTCGTTGCGCGTGATTTGTCAGATTTCGAACGCGTGCTGAGGCGCAGGATCATGACATTGCCCGGTGTTGGCAATGTCGAGGCAAATGTGCTCTTGAGCGAAGAAAGGCGCCCAGGACCAATCTAACGTGTTGGTCCGTGACGGTCATAAAGGTCTCCATGAGCGATTGTCCTGTTGCCATAGGTCCTTTTAGTCGCATTTTTCGTAGCTGTGCGCGCCGGCCCTTTTTCTTCCAAGTTATCGAAAAATATAAAGAAATGCGGGGGCCTGAATAAGCATTTCTTAGTGGTTCGGCGCGCTAATGGACACCTGACCAAGAGGGCAGGTGCGTGAAAATTACGACTAAGGCCGATGTTTGGAAGGCTGCGATCGCTATGACTGTGATCGCTTATAGTATCGTGAGCATCGCGATCCTGAAGCTTTACCCTCGTGAAGAATGGCTTTGGGAGCTTAGCGTAAGCGGGATGCTAACCATCTCCATTTGCATGGTCGCCACCTATAATTTCGGACTGAAGGTCCTTGAAAATCATCAGCTTTCCTTAGAGCTGCAACGACTTGTGAGCCGCGACCGGCTGACAGATGCGGCGACCCGTGACTTTTTCTATGAACGAATGCAACGGGATCCGGACGCTTATGGCGTATCTTTGATGGTTGATATTGATCACTTCAAATCGATCAACGATACATATGGGCATCTCGTCGGTGACGACGTCATCCGGCATGTGAGCTCGATACTTAGGAGTGAATGCCGCGCTCAAGACATCGTCTGTCGGTTCGGAGGGGAGGAGTTCGTCGTTTTCTTGCATGAAGCGGACGGCGATAAGGGGCTATTGGTGGCCGAGCGGATGCGCATGAAGGTGGAGGCGGCTCCTGCGCTGAGCAATGAGCAGAAGGTCAGTGTCACAGTTTCAATCGGCGGCTCGCTTAAAGAGCGGATGGAAGATATCAACGTCTCGATCAAACAAGCGGATGAGGCGCTCTATCGCGCAAAAAACCTCGGCCGCAATCGCACAATTGTAAATTGGTTGCCAACCCCCTTTGAAGATACGACGCGGCGCGCGTCATAGGGTACGATCATCTCTTATGTGCTGCCAAAAGCCCCTGAGTAAACAGTTGTATACCCAGATAGACTTTGCCTTCTGCCACGCCCCAAACTATCAATCCGATAAATGCGCAGGAGGATCATTTAATGGCTTTGCTAGATACGGTTGACCCGGACGGTTTGGAAGAATTCAGCGTGGTCTTCACCGACCGCTCGCTCAACTCCATGTCACAGTCTTTTCAGACGGTGATGACCGATATCTCCGCCATGTTGAAAGAGGTTTACAACTGCCATTCGGTTGCACTGGTTCCGGGAGGTGGGACCTTTGGGATGGAGGCTGTCGCGCGCCAATTTGCACGCGGAAAAAAAGCGTTGGTCGTGCGCAACGGATGGTTCTCTTACCGTTGGAGCCAGATTTTTGAATCGGGCGGTCTGACGTCAGAGGCCATCGTGATGAAGGCGCGCCAAACCGGCAATGACACACGATCCCCGTTTCGGCCTGCGCCAATTGAAGAAGTAGCGGCGCGCATTGCCGAAGAAAAACCCGATATTGTGTTTGCGCCACATGTAGAAACCTCGGCTGGGGTGATTTTGCCAGACGACTATGTGAAAGCGTTGGCGAACGCTGCGCATGAGGCAGGCGCACTCATGGTGCTTGATTGCATCGCGTCCGGCTGCGCCTGGGTCGATATGGAAGCGCTTGGCGTCGATCTACTTATTTCGGCGCCGCAAAAGGGCTGGTCCTCGACGCCCTGTGCTGGAATCGTGTGCATGTCCAAACTGGCGCGCGAGCGGATTGATGGGACCGCGTCTGACAGTTTCGCCGTGGACTTGAAGAAATGGCTCGACATCATGGAGGTCTATGAAGGCGGCGGGCATGCGTATCACGCCACAATGCCGACCGACGGGCTGCGCGCCTTTCGTGACACAATGCGGGAGACGCAGGACTACGGCTTCAAGCGACTTCAAGACGCACAGTGGGAGCTTGGAGAAGGCGTGCGCGCTTACTTCAAGGAGGGGGTATGAATGATTTGTGATCGGCCAAACGCCCTGAATTTGTTA
>JAPORH010000161.1 GCA_026710325.1 Litoreibacter sp.
AAGCTTCAATTCGAATCCTTTTCGCTCCTCGTTTCAAGTAGCGTCGTGTACTATGGAAATACCTATATTTTTATGTTTTTTATCTGGAGATTTGCATGACCCAGCAGACTGAGATTGCCGAGGCACAGACGGCGGAAGACCCTTTTTTCGCATTATTGAACTTTTTTGAGACCGGGCAGGTGGCGCAACAGATCGCGCTCGGTCGCCAGATGGATACTTATTATAAACACAACCCGCCGCAGGAAACCGAAGAACAACATATCGCTGCCATTACCGCATTGTTGTTAGAGCTTGGGCTCGCAAATGAGGCTTTGATGACGCGCCAACCCGCCAAGGGGGCGACGCATATGGATGGGGTGCTCCATTTGCTTGATAGCTTGCCGCAGGAGCTTGCAGACGATCCAAACCTGTATCATTTGCTCAAGAGCATTCAGCTGCAGGCACGCATTTTTAGCCCAATCGCGCAAAGTGCCGAAATGTCGATGATTGGCTCTATCGATGCGGCAGATCGTGCTATGGGCCAAGCGGTGCCGCATGCGCGTGCACTTGCAGCTATCCTGGCCCCCGGTGTTGACGAACGCGATCTGGTATTGCGGCCCGTGGCAGCGCTTCTTTATGCCAGCTACGTCAATGTGGCATCCAGCATTCAGATGCTGAACGCAGCCTATGGCAAGCGGCTGAAGCTGGCGAAGAAATTCTTTGAAGACACCAAGGATCAGATCGCCCAATTCGAACATATGAGCTTTGAAGGTTTGGAGGTTCTGGGTGAATTGATGGAAGCGCTTTCGACGCAATCGAACGCAGCTCAGCTGCGTGTTGATGCCGAGATCGCGGTGCAGGAGGAGCGGTTTCAAGACGCGCTCGATCTGTACCATGCGGCGACCGAAAAATTCTCGGAAGCCTCGCAGCAAATTCCTTATTTCGAGGGCAGCCCGCAGCTTGCGCAGGTCCTCAATCAGGCACGGGACATGCTTGCCAACCAGCCAACATTGCTTGGGCAAAGCATTCGAATGGTCGAAAAGCTCAAAAAAGCGCAGGACGAGCTTGAGGTGATGACGAGCCAGAATGCAGATGGTGCTGCCGCACTGGAAGAACAACGGGCGTTTCACTTCAAAGCGATGAGCGAATGGGCCTCACGAGAGCTTCCGCCGATGAATATCAATGTCAACAACACGAACGAAAACACGATCGAAAACCAGATCAAGACCGAAGTTTCGCTCCGACAGGATATGATCATGTCCTCGCAAGATGCCGCCATGGATGAGGTTTTGAAGCTGCTGCGCAAACTTGATCCGTCCCCAGAGGTTACCGCACTGGAGGAGCAGGCGCGCAAGACAAAGGCGGAACCTGACATGGCGGCAAAGATCGAAAAAGCCGCCAAAGTGGTCGATGCGGCGACCAAGATCGTGGAGGGTGCCGCCAAAATGGTACCATACGGCGCGCCTGTGTTGGCGGTGCTGAAGGGCCTTTATGGCGGATGGCAGGCGCTGAGCGATGCCCGTGCAACCGAGAGCGACGACCCAACAACAATGGTGTGAGCGTCAAAATAGAAGAAGGGTCGCCAACAGCTTGGCGACCCTTCCGAGATCGATGGAGGTGGGGTCAAGTGGTTGTTTGACCTGATACCTCGGTGTGGTTCAGGGGGCTGCCCCTAAAAGCGCACCTCCGCACCTTGCTTGACACCTCGCTCCAATATCACTCTAGACATGGACACCTCCTTTCTCTGGTTGCTGTACAAGAGAATGGTGGCACATCTTGTGTATAAAACAAGATTTTTTTACGCCGATGCCTGCGAAAGTTTTGTAACGAGGATGCGGAAGGGGATGAGTGCCGCCAGTGCGACCGCCAGTTTCACGCCCCAATCGGCCACGGCGAGCGAGACCCAGAGCGGTGCCATTGTGCCTGATCCCAGAAGCGGCACGGCTTCCCAGGACCAGTTGATAGCGGCATCCGCGCCTGCGCCAAAGAGCGTGATAGAGGCCGAGAAGGCGATGGTGAAGAAGAGCGCGGTGTCGACCGCAGAGCCGATAATGGTGGAAGCCAGCGGCGCGCGCCACCAGACGCCGTCACGCAATTTGTCAAAGATTGACACGTCCAGAAGCTGCGCTGTCAGGAAAGCGATGGCCGAAGCGATCGCGATCCGCAGCGGCACGGCTGGCCCGTATTCCAGCATGATTTGTGAGCCGATCAGCGAGCAGACGATCCCTACGAGAAAACCCACAAAGACGACCTTGCGCGCGGCAGACACGCCGTAGAGCCGGTTCATCAGGTCGGTGACCAGAAAGGCGATCGGGTAGGTAAACGCGCCCCAGGTCAGCCAGTTGCCCAGAAGAAATTGGACAAGGACGTTGGAGGCGACCACAACGGTGGCCATGGCAAGGATGCCAGGAAGAAGACGTGTCATGTTTTGGTTTTCCGTTTTGACAAGGTAGCGGAGACTTGAAAAGTTCCGGGCGGTTTAGGAGATGCGGCCTTCTGGCGCAAGGCCTATTGCTGGCGAAAAACCTGTCTGGAAGGACCGCACAATGGAAGACATCCTGAATTGGCGCCGCGTTGATGCGACGATTACGACCTCGGGCCAGCCTAGTGAGGCGCAGCTCGCAGCGCTCAAGGGCGCAGGTATTGAAGCGGTGATCAATCTTGGGCCCCATGACAATAACGGGGCCTTGCCGGACGAGCCTGAAACGCTGAAAGCCCTCGGGCTGCTCTATATCTACATCCCCGTTGATTTTGAGGCCCCAACGGATGCTGATATTGCGGCGTTCTGCGATGCATTGGACGGCCTGGGTTCCAAACCCGTGCATGTGCATTGCATCTACAACGCGCGCGTTTCGGCATTTTTCTATCGCTATGCGCTTGAAGGGCGCGGCGGAGATCTGGATGAGGCCTTTGCGCGCATGGACAGCATCTGGCGTCCGGGCGGTGTTTGGGCGTCGTTTATCAGTAAGCCCGAAGATGCGGAATTGCCCAACCGGTATGCGAGGCTCGACTATTAGGTCACTTCCACGGCGATTATTTGAGCCATGGGTGGCGCGCGCCCTGCTGACTTTGTTGGATGCCCCAAAATCTCCACATTGATGTGGCAGCGACTAGAGCTTGATACGTGGTTTCGAAGGGTCAAACATGGATTTCGCGACGCGAAAACGCAAGAAAGTGCCCGATATTAAGCGCCAATGCCATCGCTGTAACGGCACTGGCCTCGCACCGTGTGCTATTTGCGGTGGTTCGGGCAAGGTTATGGTTGGCAAGTCCTTCAACGGGTTGCCGAAGTTCGACAGATGCTCAGGTTGTTTGGGTCGCAAAACCTCGCGCTGTCCGAAATGCCAAGGAGAGCGCTTCGTTTAGAACGGTTTAAACACCTGCCTCGACGATGGCGTCGGCCAGAACAGGGATCGACGCCTCGTTCAGCCCGGCAATGTTCATCCGACTGTCGCCGACCATGTAAATCCCGTGGCTCTCGCGCATAGCTTCGACCTGCTCGGGGGTTGCGCCAAGCCGTGAAAACATGCCCCGGTGATCGGCGAGAAACCCGAACCGGTCCGACCCGGTCCGTTTGCGCAGCGTGTCAGCAAGCTGTTTGCGCAGCTTAAGCATGCCGGTGCGCACATCCTCCAGCTCTGACGCCCAGTCGGCGCGCAGGGCGCTGTCGGTCAGGATCATCGTGACCAACCGCGCACCATGATCGGGCGGGAAGGAGAAGTTTTGGCGGTTCAGGAAGGCCAGCGTTTTTTGGTTCAGCTCGGTTTTGGCGTTATCTTGCGCGACAGCCATCAGTAGCCCGACGCGTTCGCGGTAAACCCCGAAATTTTTTGAACAGCTGGCTGCGATCAGCATTTCCGGCTGCGTTTTGGCAAGGTGTCGCACCCCGTAGGCGTCCATTTCCAACCCGTCGCCGAAGCCTTGATAGGCGATGTCGACAAAAGGGATGAGCTTTTTGGCGATCAGCAGGTCCGCGACCTCCTGCCATTGCTGGCTGTTGAGATTGGCACCGGTCGGGTTGTGGCAGCAGCCATGCAGCAGCACCACGTCGCCCTCCTTGGCGTTCGACAGGTCGGTGAGCATGCCGTTGAAATCGACGCCGCGCGAGTCTGCGTCGAAATAGCGGTATTCCTGCATCGGCAGGTTCAGATATTTGATGATCGAAGGGTGGTTGGGCCAGGTCGGGGCCGACAACCAGATCGTGGCCTCGGGCGAGGCCATCTGCACCAGCTCCAGCGCTTGGCGCACGGCACCCGTCCCGCCTGGCGTTGCGGCTGCGGCGAAATTGTCGGGGGAGACGGTGTCGCCCAGGATCAGCTCCCGCATGGCGTGGTGGAAGTCAGCTTCACCTGCCAGACCGGTGTAGGATTTGGTCTGCTCAACCTCCCACAACCGCTTTTCGGCAGCTTTGACGGCGCGCATGATCGGGGTGACGCCGGTTGCGTCCTTATACACACCCACGCCGAGGTCGATCTTGGTGTCACGCGGGTCCGCGCGAAAAGCGGCCATCAGGGCCAGAATTTTGTCGGCGGGTTGCGCCTGCAGCGTTTCAAACATGCGTTTATCCGGTTTCTATCGGGAGTTGATCAAAACGGCCCCATTCGGCCCATGACCCGTCATAGAGGGAGTGGTTGCGATGGCCAATTCGTTCCAACGCGAGTGAGAGGATTGCCGCCGTTACGCCTGACCCGCAGGTGGTGATCACCGGTTTGGTCAGGTCAGCGCCTGAGGCCTCAAAAATTGTTTTGAGCTGGGCCACATGTTTCATTGTGCCGTCTTCATTCAGAAGCGTGGCGTAATGCACATTGATGGCCCCGGGCATGTGGCCTGCGCGCATGCCTTCGCGCGGCTCTGGCTCGCTGCCCGCAAATCGTCCAGGACCGCGCGCGTCGAGTATCGCGTGATCGCCCAGCTTGGCGGCAGCGGCCACTTGCGTGACGTCGCGCACAAAATGGGCTTGGCGTTGCACGGTCATGTGCCGTTCTTTCAGGACGGGTGGCAGGTCCTCAGTTGGGCGTCCTTCGGCCAGCCATTTCGGGTAGCCGCCATCCAGAACGGCCACGTCTGTCTTGCCCATCAGTCGGAACATCCACCAAACGCGTGCGGCTGAGAACAGCCCGGACCCGTCATAGACGACGACCTGATGCCCGTCGCCCACGCCCATGGCGCGCATGCGGGACATGAATTTCTCGACGGGCGGCGCCATATGCGGCACTGCCGACCGGGTGTCGGCGATTTCGTCTATGTCGAAGAAGCGTGCGCCGGGGATATGGCCACGGTCATACTCGGCCTTACCGTCGCGGCCCGCGTCGGGCAGGTAATAGCTGCCATCCAGAATGCGAAGATCGGGGTCGCCCAGATGCTGATAAAGCCAGTCTGTGCTGACCAGTGTTTTCGGGTCGTCGGACATATGGCCCCCTGCCGCGTTGTTCGTGGCAACCCCTATCCCTCGGGGCGCGCAGAGTCTAGCGTGCGCGGGCGTTGAGCCAAAGGCCGATGACCACCATGGGGACCAGAACAGCGCAGAGTTTGAGGGCAACCATCAAAGCCAGCAGCTCGACCGGGAACAGTCGAAGCAGGTAGGCAGAAACACCGCCGCAGAGCGCGCCAAGCCCGATATTTTCAAACAGCCCAAGGTTGAGAGGCTTCATCACAACGGCCACGACAGAGCATAAAAGCGCGCCTAGGACCGCGCACACGGCAACCATCTGCCCTAGGCCAAGCGCCTCCATGGCTAGTGCTCCTTCAACAGGCGCGCCTTCTGGCGGTTCCAATCACGCTTAGCGGAGGTTTCGCGCTTGTCGTGGTTCTTCTTACCCTTGGCGATGCCGATTTTCATTTTCGCCCGGCCGACATGGTTAAAGTACAGCACCAGAGGCACCAGTGTCATGCCTTCGCGCTGCGTCGCGGACCAGAGCTTGGACAGCTCTTTCTTGGAGACTAGAAGTTTGCGGCGGCGCCGCTCCTCATGCTGGAAAGTTTTGGCCTGCGCGTAAGGCGGGATGTAGCTGTTGACGAGCCACAGCTCGCCGTCTTCCACCGCCGCGTAGCATTCGGTGATTTGTGCCTTGCCGGTGCGCAAGCTTTTAACCTCGGACCCCTCGAGCACGATGCCGCATTCGATATCTTCCTCGATCGCGTAGTCATAGCGCGCGCGCCGGTTTTCGGCGATCACCTTGTAATTCTTATTTTCGTCTTTCTTGGCCATCACCGGCATATAGGGGCTGCTAGGGGGCCCCGTCCAGAGCCAGCAGTAAAAGCACCTCGCCCGTTTCTTCATGAACCCGTGTGCCTGTTTGTCGGAATCCGTGGCGGTGGTAGAAAGCGCGGGCACGCTGATTGGCTTCGAATACCTCGAGCCTGAGCGGTGCTTTGAATGCGGTGAGCAATGCTGAT
Source organism: Litoreibacter sp. (assembly GCA_026710325.1). GTDB lineage: Bacteria > Pseudomonadota > Alphaproteobacteria > Rhodobacterales > Rhodobacteraceae > Litoreibacter. Next base: position 6,376 of record JAPORH010000161.1, read on the forward strand.
CCAATTCCGCACCCTTGGTGATCGGGATGGACGAAAAGCGCTGCCACATTGTGTCCTAGCAGTGAGATGAAGCCTGCCACGCCGTCAATATCGGCGACTGTGGTTTCGACCTTGTCGAGATACGTGCCTTGAATATTGGCACGCTCGGTCTCAAAAAACTGTTCTGGCAAGTCGGGTGGGCTAGAACGCATTGCGGCCTCCCAACAGGTTAGGAGGCCGCTTAAATCTGCTTCGGTATAGGGGCGCAGGATCAGTTGATCAGGCCCGCATGGCGCATCGCGCTTTGGATCATTTCCTTGGTGCTGTCCTCAAGCCCGACATGGGGCAGGCGCACCTCCTCGGTGCATTTGCCAAGTAGGGAGACACCGTATTTTGCACCAATAAGGCCCGGCTCTGCGAAGATCGCCTCATGCAGTGGCATCAGCTTGTCCTGATAGGTCAGAGCTTTGGCGAAATCGCCCTCGGCCATCGCGTTCTGAAACTCCGCGCAGAGCTTTGGCGCGACATTGGCCGTGACGGAAATGCAGCCGACCCCGCCATGGGCGTTGAAGCCGAGCGCAGACGCGTCCTCGGCCGACATCTGGCAGAAATCAGCGCCGCAAAGCTCGCGTTGTTTGGAGACGCGGGACATATCCGCCGTGCTGTCTTTGACGCCCACGATCATTGGGTGTTTGGCCAACTCGCCCATTGTTTCCGGCGTCATGTCGATGACGGATCTGCCGGGGATGTTGTAGATGAAGATCGGTAGGCCAATCTCAGCCGCCGCCATGTAATGGGCGATCAAGCCACGCTGCGTGGGCTTGTTATAGTAGGGCGTGACGATCAGCGCGGCGTCGGCGCCGACGGCTTTGGCATGCTCGACCAGGCGCACAGTTTCCAACGTGTAGTTGGAGCCCGCGCCGGCAATGACCGGCACCCGGCCCGCGGCGGCTTTCACCACACATTCGACCACCGCATCATGCTCGTCATGGCTGACGGTGGGGCTTTCACCAGTTGTGCCCATTGGCACCAACCCGTGCGAGCCTTCGGCGATATGCCATTCGACAAGGTGTTTGAGCGCGTCAAAATCCACTGCGCCGTCTTTGAACGGCGTGATCAGCGCGGGCATAGATCCCTTGAACATGACACGTACTCCTTGAGTGTTAATAATTGCGTGAGCCGGATAGCGTCGGCGGACCCTAGCCGCAAGCCCCCATCTTGCCAAGTTTGTGAGTTTGCGCGCCGCTTTGCTTGGGCTATCTTTGGCTCTCCCTTGATGATGCGAGGCGTCACCGTGATCCGATCTCTTCGTGTGATTTGCCTGACATGTTTGGTCAGTCCTGCCGTGGCGCAATCTGATCTTGCGCGCGCGATTTCCGCGGCAGGGGCAGGGGATTGGGAAACGGTCGCAACTTTGCGGGAGGAGATTGCCGATCCGATTGCGCGCGATGTGGTGGATTGGGTGCGGCTGCGGGGCCGGCAAGGCAACTTTGCCGAATGCCGCGCCTTCGTGGCGCGCAATGGTGATTGGCCAGGGATGCCGCTTTTGCGCCAGCGCTGCGAGTACAGCATCCCGCGCGGCTATAGCGATCCGTCCCATGTGATTGATTTCTTCAAGGCGCAGGCCCCACGCACGGGAACCGGTTCGTTGCGTTATGCCGAAGCTTTGATCCGCTCGGACCGCAGCTATGAGGGCGCGCAGGAGGTCCAGCGCGGCTGGCTCACTTTTAACTTGAGCGCGGATGAGCACGAAGCCTTTGCCACACGCAACGCCTTGACGGTTAAAGACCTGCATGAACAGCGGCTCGATATGCTTTTGTGGCGCGACAGCGATGTGGCGGTGGAGCGGATGCTGCCGCTGGTGAGCAAAGACTACCGGCGTCTGGCGGAGGCCCGGATTGCGTTGCGCAGCAACATTCCAGGCGTCGATGCGTTAATCGAGGCCGTGCCAGAAGACCTGAAAGATGACCCTGGCCTTGCCTTTGAGCGGTTTTTGTGGCGCAGCCGCCGCGACCGGGAGGATGCGATAGATATCATCGTGTCGCGCTCGGTTTCCGAGGAGGCTTTGGGTCAACCGGAAATGTGGGCGCCGCGCAGGCGCACTATGGCGCGCTCGCTCTTGCGGCAGGGCAAAGCTGCGCAGGCCTATAGCGTGGCATCGGCGCATTACCTGAGCAAAGGGTCGGCTTTTGCGGATCTCGAATGGCTGTCGGGCTTTATTGCCTTGCGCTACCTGAAGGCCCCGGAACAGGCCTTGCGGCATTTCGAGGTGTTCGAGGCGGCCGTTGCGACGCCTATTTCGCTGGGACGTGCGGGCTACTGGAAAGGCCGCGCCTATGAGGCGCTTGGTCGAACGGAAGAAGCGCAGAACGCCTATGCGTTCGGGGCGCGTTATCAATCGTCTTTCTATGGCCAACTTGCGGCCGAAAAAGCCGGATTGCCCGCGCCTTCTGCGATGCTGGGGCAGGAGAATTTTCCCGATTGGCGTGCGGGTGATTTCAACGACAGGACGGTGTTCCAAGCGGCGCGGCTGTTGCAGCGCAGCGGTGTGCGCAGCTTGTCGGAGCGGTTCTTCGTGCATCTGGCCGAGACGCAGACGCGGGAGGAACAGGGCCAACTTGGCGATCTTGCGCTTGAGTTGGACGAGCCGCATATCGCGTTGATGCTGGCCAAACAGGCTGCGCGGCAGGGGTTTGAGCTGTATAAAACCTATTTCCCGATTGCCACGCCCGCTGGCATGGATTTGCCGGTTTCGGACGTTCTGGCGCTGTCCATCGCGCGGCGCGAAAGCGAGTTTGACCCGGAGGTGACGAGCCCCGCCGGTGCACGCGGGTTGATGCAGCTGATGCCTGGCACGGCGCGAGAGGTCGCGGGCAAAATCGGTGAAGATTATGGCGCATCCCGCCTGCTGTCGGACCCGGAATATAACGCGCGTCTGGGTGGGGCGTATCTGGCAGAGTTGTCGGAGCGCTATGACGGTAACCCGGTGCTTATAGCCATTGCCTATAATGCGGGCCCGTCCCGGGCGGATCGTTGGCAAAGGGAGTATGGCGACCCGCGCGCGCGCGGGGTGGATATCGTGGATTGGATCGAGAACATCCCGTTCCGGGAGACCCGGAATTACGTGATGCGCGTGACCGAGAGCTTTCTAACCTACCGCGCGCGGCTGACTGGGGAGTTGCCTGCGGTGAACCCCACGGAGACGTTACGCCGCTAGCGAAAGCAAACTCATCACCGTGCCGCCATAGGACTTTGTTTCGATCTGATTGAACCCATCGGGCGCGGCCTGGGGGCTTTCCTCTTCCCAGATGATGAGCGCACCGGGCGCGATCCAGCCATTTTCGCGCGCATTTTCCAAGGCGGAGGGGCCGAGGTTTTTGCCATAGGGCGGGTCGAGGAAAATCAGATCAAAAGGCTGGTATGGGTTTGGTCCCAGCCGGGTTGCGTCTTGCTTTAGCAGGGTCGTTGCTTCGGCGGCGCTCAGCTTGGCCACGTTTTTGCTGATCAACTGGTATCCCACGCGGCCCTGCTCGACAAAGCACACCCGCCCCGCCCCGCGCGACAGAGCCTCCAGCCCCAAAGCGCCGGTGCCCGCGAATAGATCGAGCACGCGTGCGCCGGGAATCGGATCGCCAAATCGCCCGCCCATGAGCATGTTAAAAAGGCTCTCGCGCACCCGATCAGTGGTCGGACGTAGATGCGCTGCGCTGTCGCCTTTGCCCACAGGGGTCAGCGCTACACCGCGATACTCCCCGGCGATAATCCTCATGCGCGCAGCAGGGCTTTCATATCGGTCGCCGGGTCGGCGATGAGCTCCGGCGCGGGGTGTTTGCCCCCTTCGATCAGCCGCTTGCCGACCATGTAATTTCGCGGGTCGTTCATGGCGTCGACGGCGAGCAAGTCGCTCCCTCGGTAGTACCAATGCGATACTGCGCCCTCGGTTTTGCGGGTCACGATGCGGTCGTAGCCGATATTGAGGCCCGCGATTTGCAATTTGACGTCATATTGATCCGACCAGAACCAAGGTTTCGGCACGTAATCCTTTTCTGCGCCCATGATGTTTTCGGCCACAAGTTCTGCCTGATCAATTGCGTTGCCAACGCTTTCGAGCCGCATCTGTGAGCCGTTCCATGGGAAAGAGGCGCAGTCGCCAGCGGCCCATGTGTTCGGAGCGGAGCAGCGGCCTTGCGCATCGGTTTTGATGCCGTTTTCAATCTCGACCCCTGCGGCTTCAGCGATGTTGGACGCTGGCGAGATCCCAATGCCGACAATGGCAAAATCGATATCGAGCTCAGTGCCATCAGTTAGGACTGCGCCATTCACGTGGTCTGGGCCCGTGAAGGTCTCAAAACCGACGCCTTCCCGAATGGTGACGCCCTTCTCCTCGTGAAGGGCACGGAAAAAGTTGGAAGTCTCCGGTGCTGCAACACGTTGCAGGATGCGCTCTGACGCCTCGACCAATGTGACCTCAACGCCGCGTTTGCGCGCGACCGCTGCAGCCTCCAACCCGATATAACCCCCGCCGACCACGACGGCGCGTTTGCCCGCGGTCACATAAGGCGCCATGGCGTCTGCGTCGGAGAGGTCGCGGACGGTAAACACCCCATTGAGTTCCCCGCCCAAATGCACGGGCAGGGTGCGCGGGGTGGAGCCGGTGGTAAAAACAAGGTGGTCGTAGGAGAGTGTTTCGTTGCCAAGAGTGACAGTTTGCGCCTTGGTATCGATCTCCCTTACGCGCGTACCCAGTCGCAGGGTTATATCGTTTTCTTCGTAGTAGCTGGCGGGACGCAGGTAGAGCCGTTCTTCCTCCATTTCGCCCAGCAGATATGCCTTCGACAGTGGCGGGCGTTGATAAGGGGGGACGGGCTCCTCACCGATCAGGGTGATCGCACCGTCAAATCCCAAAGCGCGCAGCTTGGCACAAAGCGATGCGCCTGCCTGCCCGGCCCCGATCACGATGACATGAGACATAGGCGCTCCCTTTCTGCGCTGGCCTTCACCATGGCTGACCCTATATGACGGTGAACGAGAAACTCAATCATGGAAAGGTGCGACATGAGTATTTCCGTTGGCGACACATTGCCGGACGCAACGCTTTTGCGGATGGGCAGCGAAGGGCCCGAGCAGGTGCAGATGAGCAGCTTCACCAAAGGGCGCAAGGTCGTCATTTTCGGACTACCGGGCGCGTATACCGGGGTCTGCACCTCGGCGCATGTGCCAAGCTTCATGCGCACTAAGGGCGATTTTGACGCTAAGGGCGTGGATGAGATCATTTGCGTGGCTGTCAACGACCCGTTTGTGATGCAGGCCTGGGGAGATAGCACCGGTGGCGCTGAGGCAGGTATTACGTTCCTGGGCGATGCGGCCTCGGAGTTCACCAAAGCCATCGGCATGGATTTTGACGCGCCGCCCGTTGGGTTCCATGGACGCTCAAAGCGTTATGCGATGATGGCCGAAGACGGGGTCGTGAAGGTTATTCAGGCCGAAGAAAGCCCTGGCGAGTGCGACATCTCCGGCGGCGAGGCGCTGCGCGACGCGATCTAATCGTTTGCAGATGAATTGTGTAGGGCGGCTTTAGAAGGGCCGCCCTTTTTCGTTAAGCCGATTGCACAATCGTGCGCGTCGGGAACGGGATGTCGATGCCGCCGGCGTCTAGCGCCTCTTTCACCTTTCGCTTCATATCAGCCTGATATTGGAAATAGTCACCACTGTTGCACCAGACACGCACAAGAAAATCAACCGATGAGGTGTTGAGGTTGTTGACCTGAATGAACGGCTCCGGGTCGGATTTTGAGCGCGGGTCGGCCATGATCGTGTCGATGATGATCTTCTCGGCATCGGCCAGATTAGCGCCGTAGCCCACGCCGAACTCCCACTCCGCTCGTCTGGTTGGGTAGACGGAATAGTTGATGATCGTGTTCCCCCAAACCTCCGAATTTGGGACGATGATCTGGAAATTGCCAACTGCCGCGAGTTCGGTGAAGTTGAGCGAAATGTCTTTTACTGTGCCCACCTTGTCGTTGATCACAACGAAATCGCCCAGCTTGATCGGGCGGAACAGGATGATCATTACGCCCGCCGCCACGTTTGACAGGGTGCCTTGCAGCGCCAGACCAATGGCGAGGCCCGCAGCGCCTATGACGGCTACCAGGGAAGTCGTGCGGATGCCAAATGTGTTGAGAATGAACAAAGCAGCAAAGGCCAAAATGACGTAGCGCGCGATGTTGGAAAGAAAGTGAAAGAGCGTCTGGTCGAGGCTCTTGTACCGATCGGCTACCCGCCGGATACGCGCCGCCACCCAAGCCGAAACCACAAAGGCCAACAGCACAATGATGCTGGCCGTTATGATGTTTCCGGTGGCAGTTACTAGAAATTCGAGCGTTAAGAGATCCGACAAACTTCGCCCGTCCCAAATCTCTGTGTTCATTAACTTTTGTAGTGTTTCCCATAGTACACGACGCTACTTGAAACGAGGAGCGAAAAGGATTCGAATTGAAGCTT
>JAPORH010000168.1 GCA_026710325.1 Litoreibacter sp.
GTGGCCAAGGTGAGGATTGAGGCACCGGTAAAGGGCGAAAGCCACCGGAAAACAGCAACTCCCCGCACCTACAGCAGGGCGCGCCTCTCCCTGACTCTACTTGTAAAACAATCGTCACAAAACGTTTCGCTCCGGGTGATTTACACCCTGCCATGAGACAGCGCCTTGATCCTTTAATTGCAGAGCGCGCGCCCTGGCTCTATCGCTCGGGAGCCCCGATGCATGCCATTCGGCGCATCATCATGACAGGGCTACGATATCACGACACCGTCCAAATTACCGCCCATCTGCGTCACCAATCCGCCCAACCCATTATGGCACATATGGCCGAGAGGCTAGCGCGGCAGGTCACTGTCAGCGGCCAGCACCATATTCCACGCCACGGGCCCGCGCTGATCGTCGCAAACCACCCGACCGGCGTGGCCGACGGGATCATGCTCAACCATGCGCTCGCGCCTTTGCGCCCTGATCTGTTCTTCTATGCAAATGCCGACATCCTGCGTGTACTACCGCAATTGCGCGCGATGATCGCGCCCGTGGAATGGCGTCACGACAAACGCTCAATGGCTAAGACGCGGGAGACGATGGAATATACGCGCGCGGCGGTGGAGCAGGGACGGCTCGGCGTAATTTTTCCATCTGGCAGGCTTGCCAAGCGACGCGGGCTGGCGCTTCATGAGCGGCCTTGGATGGCGTCAGCAGCGATGATTGCGCGTAAGTTCGAGCTGCCGGTAATTCCGATCCGTATCGAGGCCCGCAACTCGGCCCTGTTCTATGCGCTGGATCTGATCCACCCGAGCTTGCGCGACATCACACTCTTTTATGAGACGCTCAACAAGGCACGCCAGCCTTACAAGATCACTGTCGGTGAGCCGATTTCGGCCTCGGCCCTTCCAAAACGCTCGGACGAGGGGATTGCGCTCTTGCGACGAGCAACATTGGCGCTGAGCGAGGATGCGCAAGGCCATGTCTCGATGTGGCGGGCGACAGGCACGCCTAGCTGGATCAGCTAGTCCCTTCGTTTATCCCAGATGGATCATGATCTGTTTCCAGATCGAAACCTCATCAAACAGCGTAAACTCATGTCGCAAGCCCCAAGGGCCGAATTCGGCATGGGTGATGCCCATCACATGAACCTCTGCCCCGGATGGTGCGCCGAACAGCCCGTAGCCGTCGTGTTTGCCCGTGAGCGACCAGCGGATGGCTGCGCGGGGACTCATCATCGGGTCTTCGCGGCCGATCTGATGATGGATTTCAAACTTGGCATTTGGAAAGGAAGAGCGCAGCGGCAGCCACGCTTGGTCAGCACCTGCGTGGCTGATGCTGTCGCGGCTGCCGGGGTGATGGATGTGGCACGCGCGGTCATATTCGGCCGGGATCACGGCAAAGTCTTTGTCCATGATGCGGGTTAGAATATCGGCGAGCCTTTGGCCCCATTCATTGTCGTTGCCACGGGCCGTGTAGGGGCCTTGGACGTCGTTTTTCGGGGTGAAGGGCATCGCGGCTTCCTCCGGGCCGCCCTCCCGCTCGATCATTTTGCGCGTGAATTTCTTCACATCCTTGCCCAGCTGTTTGACGATGCCGGAGACGTCGCGGATCAGCCATTCGTCGTTGATCGCGTTGTCCTTTGCCGCGCAATCGGCAAGGGCGCGAATTTGGAACCTGCGGCCCGTTGGTTTGCCAAACGCCCCGTGGCCCAGATGGGTGCCCGTGGTCAGGATACGGTGTGACGACAGGAACCCGGCATCTTCGTCGCCCGACCAGATCACATCTTCGCCCAGAAGCTGACGATCTGGGAACTCTGCTAGTGTCGCCATGGTCCCGTTGATGACGTTCTGGTTGCCCGTCACAAGACCTGATGGAAACCGCATGGGCAGATCCGGGGCGTAGTAGTGGTTCAGCGTGGCCAGGCCACGGTCTTCCCAAATCTCGCGCGTGATCTTCAGAATGTAATCTGGCAGGTCCTTGAACTCGTTGGAAAAGCCTCTCATTCCACCCATCCTTCTGGTTTGCGGGCCGAACCTCTGACAATCAAAGGCCCGTCTATTTCAATTTGGCGGGGCTCGGTCGCGCGCCCCTCGATCTGTGCGATCAGCTGGGCAACAACGGCATCCACCATACGGTTGGCGGGTTGACGCACCGTGGTCAGATCAAAGCTGGGCCAGGCGGACATAGCGACGTCGTCATAGCCAATAACTGATACGTCCTGTCCGACATCCAAGCCAAGCTCGCCTCTGAGCACTTCTAGGACCGCGAAGGCCGTGTGGTCATTGCCCACAAAGATCGCATCTGGCGTCTCGGCGGCGGAGAAAAAGCTGCGCGTGGCCGCGGCTGCCGCTTCGCGGGAGAAGAGCCCGTCTACCACGGCCAGCGGCTCCTTTCCTTTTGCTTGTAGCGCGGAAACGAACCCGTCGCAGCGGTCCCGCCCGGTTGAGGCACCTTGCCAGCCAGAGATATGGGCCATGCGCTCATGCCCGCCCGCTAGCAGGAACTCCGCGACCTTTGCGCCACCTGCGCGGTTGGCAGAGGTGACGGCGCTTAGGGATTTGTCGCTGTGGCCCCGGTTGAACAGGATGAGCGGCACGCCTTCCTCGTTCAGCCGTGCCGTCAGGTCGGAAGAGGTGGAAACGGAGGCCAGTATGATCCCATCCACTTGATGGTCCAGTAGATCCTGTACCACCTGATCCACATCGCCCGCGTGGTTCGCGGCCATGAAGATCATGATGTTGTAGCCTTTATCCTTCAGGGCTCGGCTGAGCTTCTCCAAAGCTTCCACGTAGAACGGGTTGTCGAAATAGGCCACGATCAGCCCGATGGTCATAGATTGCCCGGTGATGAGCGAGCGGGCGAGCGTGTTGGGCCGGTAGCCCAGTTCCTCGGCCGCGCGGCGTACCTTGGCCTCCATTGCTGATGAGACCTTTACTCCGGGCGTGAACACGCGGCTCACGGTCGGCTGGGAGACGCCTGCACGCCGCGCCACGTCTTGGGATGTGACTTTGACGCTGGCCATCACTGCTTTCCCGCGAGTTGGGTGTCTGGGCGAACGTAGAGCCCCTCGAAAGCACGCAGGAGCGGGGCGAAAGATTCTTCAATGAAACCCTCAGCCCCCGCCAGATCGCTGATCGGAGGGGAAATATTTACGGCGACATTCCCGGAAAAGAAGCGCCTGGCTGACGCATGTTGTCCGCCCGCATCTGGGTGACAAAACGCCTCCGAGATTGCTTGATAGGCTGCGTTGTCGCTCGCGAGTGGCACTACTCAGCCGCATCCTTGTAGGGCGCAGGGCCACCGTAAGGCACGTTCAGCCCGCCATAGCGGCGCACGCGTAAGTTAGCTTGTTCGGCATGGCCGACAAAGCCTTCCAGCAGGCAAAGACGGGAGCAATAGGCCCCGATATCCGCTGCAGCCTCATCGGTGGTGACCTTCTGATAGCTATGCGTTTTCAGATATTTGCCGACCCAAAGTCCGCCGGTATAACGCCCGGCCTTTTTGGTGGGCAGCGTGTGATTTGTACCGATCACCTTGTCGCCATTGGCCACATTGGTGCGTGGTCCGAGGAAAAGCGCGCCATAGCAGGTCATGTTGTCCAAGAACCAGTCGTCGCGGTCGGTCATCACCTGAACATGCTCGGACGCGATATCATCGGCCACCTCAAGCATTTCTTCATATGTGTCGCACAGAATGATCTCGCCGTAATCCTCCCAGGATTTCGACGCCGTATCTGCCGTAGGGATGATTTTCAAAATGCGCTCGATCTCGGACATTGTGTCCTCTGCCAGCTTCCGCGAATTCGTCACCAAGACGGCGGGGGAGTTATACCCGTGTTCGGCTTGTCCCAGCAAATCGGTGGCGCACATTTCGCCGTCCACGGTCTCATCCGCGATCACCATCGTCTCGGTTGGGCCTGCAAACAAATCAATGCCGACGCGTCCGAACAACTGACGCTTGGCTTCTGCCACAAAAGCGTTGCCGGGGCCGACCAGCATATGGACTGGGTCAATAGTTTCGGTGCCCAAGGCCATCGCGCCGATACCCTGAATGCCGCCGAGCACGTAAATCTCATGCGCACCGCCCAAATGCATTGCGGCAATCACGGCTGGGTTCGGCTCGCCCTGGAAGGGCGGCGTGCAGGCGATGATGCGGGGCACGCCCGCGACAGAGGCTGTGGCGACGGACATATGGGCTGAAGCAACCATCGGGAATTTGCCCGCTGGTACGTAGCAACCGACGGATTGGACGGGGATGTTCTTATGGCCAAGGATGACGCCGGGCATTGGTTCAACTTCGATATCCAACATCGAGTCGCGTTGCGCTTGAGCGAAGGCACGCACCTGGGCTTGGGCGAATTTAATGTCTTCCATGTCGCGGTCTGAGACTTTGGCGATCAGCGCCTCGATCTCTGCCTCGGACAGTTTGAAGCTGGGCGGGGAGTAGTTGTCGAATTTCTCTGACAGCGCGCGCACGGCGGCGTCGCCATTTATCTCAATATCCTTTAGCGTCGTCTCGACGACTTCGCGCACCTTGCTGTCGTCTTCCTGGCGGTCGGCCTCTGACTTTCCGCGTTTTAGATATTCAATGGTCATCGACAGTCCTCCGCATGCATCTTTAGAAACACACTCTAGCATTCATGAATACGTATTCAAGGCTATTCAGGACGCGTGGTGAAACAAGATCAAACTTGCCGCTGCAGGCCCATGCTTCTAGCGTTACAGCATGAGTTTTACCGTCTTTGTCGCCGTCATCACCGCCGCTCTTCTGCACGCTTCATGGAATGCACTGGTCAAAGGGGGCGCGGACAAGCGATTGAATATGGCAGGGGTCGTTATAGGGCATCTCACCATTGCAGGACCGCTTTTGTTCATTGTGCCCGCGCCCGATCCGGCGAGCTATCCCTACCTGGTTGCGGGAACGATCCTGCATTTCGGCTATCAGAGCTTCTTGCTGGCCTCTTATAAGGAAGGCGACCTGACCCAAGTTTATCCGATTGCGCGTGGGTCCGCGCCGCTGATCGTAGCGGGCGTCTCGGTCCTGTTTCTTGGTGTCGCGCTCAACCTACCGGAGTTACTGGCCATTTTGCTGATCGCCGCTGGCATATTTTCCATCGCGCTGGTGCGCGGGGCGGATGGGCTGCGCAACCGCAAGGCAGCGGTGCTGGCGCTGGTGACGGGATGCTTCATCGCGTCTTACTCGCTGGTCGATGGTATGGGGGCGCGGCTGGCAGGGACGTCGCTTGGCTTTTACACATGGCTCGGTACGGCCAATGCCGTGATCTTTGCCATCTACATGGGGGCCACCACGCCGCAGGTTTTGCGCGATCTGCCGGGCAAAGGGCGCATGGTGTTTCTGGTAGGCGGCTCGGCCTCTTTTGTCGCCTATGCGCTCGTGATCTGGGCCTTCACGCAGGCGCCGATTGCCTTGGTCACGGCACTACGCGAAACGTCGATCGTTTTTGCGCTTTTGATTGGGGTCGGGTTGATGGGAGAGCGCCTAAGCCTTGCCAAGGTTTTCTCAACGCTGGTCACGCTGCTGGGCGTGATCGCTTTGCGCTTTTCGCGTCCCTGACCTGACCAAAACGTGAGGGTTTCGGGACACCCTGTCGCGCCTGTTGCGCTTGACCGAAAAGGGCCGAACGGTCACATACGAGAGACGCAGCAACTAAGCCCCGTGAGCCCATGATCCCAGAGCTAGGACAATTCGCCCTTTCCCTCGCCTTGATGGCGGCTTTGGTGCAGTCGGTGATCCCGATCTGGGGTGCAGCGCGTGGCAATACGGTTTGGATGGCCAGCGGGCAGGCCACGGCAGTTACCCAAGCGGTCCTGACAGCCTTTGCGTTTGGGGCGCTGATGCACGCATTTGTCGTCAGCGATTTCACCGTTTCAAATGTGGTCGAGAACTCCCATTCCTTGAAACCGATGATCTACAAGGTCGCGGGGACTTGGGGCAGCCACGAGGGCTCGCTGTTGCTTTGGGTACTGATCCTCGCGCTTTTTGGCGCGGGCGTGGCGCTTCTGGGCTCCAACATCCCCGCCGCTTTGAAAGCCCGAACCCTCAGCGTGCAAGCTTGGATTTCCGTTGGTTTTCTGAGCTTTATGCTCTTTACTTCAAACCCGTTTGAGCGCGTCTTCCCGCCGCCATTGGACGGGCAGGACCTCAACCCGCTGTTGCAAGACTTCGGCCTCGCGATCCATCCGCCGCTTCTCTACATCGGCTATGTAGGCTTCTCGATCGTATTCTCTTTTGCCGTAGCGGCGCTGATCGAGGGGCGCGTTGACCCGGCTTGGGCACGCTGGGTGCGGCCCTGGACACTGGTGTCTTGGATGGCACTGACAGGCGGCATCGCGCTAGGGTCTTGGTGGGCGTATTACGAGCTCGGCTGGGGCGGTTGGTGGTTCTGGGACCCTGTCGAAAACGTCTCCTTCATGCCGTGGCTGGCGGGCACCGCGCTTTTGCATTCGGCAATCGTGACCGAGAAGCGGGACACGTTCAAAGCTTGGACGATCCTTTTGGCAATCCTGACATTCTCGCTCTCGCTTTTCGGAACCTTTATCGTCCGCTCAGGGGTTTTGACCTCCGTTCATGCATTCGCGGTCGACCCAGAGCGCGGCATGTACATCCTGATCCTACTCGGCATTTCGATCCTTGGATCGTTGGCGCTTTTCGCGTGGCGCGCGCCTGCGATGGAAAGCGGCGGGCTTTTCGCGCCGATCTCTCGCGAGGCCGGGCTTCTCATCAACAACCTGCTGATTGCGACCGCCACAGCGACCGTGTTGTTCGGCACTCTCTACCCGCTCTTCCTGGAAGCGATCACGGGCGAGAAAATTTCGGTCGGACCGCCTTTCTTCAACGCCTCCTTCATTCCGATCACCTTGCCGCTGATTATGGTCATGGGGCTGGGCCCGCATCTGAGCTGGAAGCGCGCGGACCTGCCGGGCGTGTTGGCGCGCTTGAAATGGCTTGGCGTGCTGGTTCTGGTCGCGACTTTGGTGGTCGGATGGCTGCGCGACGGCGGGCCGCTCTTGGCCACCATCTCTATGGGCATCGCTTTCTGGTTGATCGGTGCAACCATCCAGGACTGGGCGCGCCGTGTGAAGCTGACGCAATCGGGTGCTTGGGCGCGGATCAAACGTATGCCGCGCGCCAGCCACGGGATGAGCCTCGCGCATCTGGGCCTTGCGGTTTTGATGATGGGCGCGATAGGTGCCAGCGCCTGGAAGACCGACACGGTCAGCTTCGCCGAGCCCGGCACGGTCGTTCAAATTGCAGGGTTTGATGTGGAATTCCAAGGCGTCTCGCAGGAGCGCGGCCCGAACTACATTGCGCAGGTGGCAACCCTAAATGTGACGCGCGAGGGCGAATACATCACGCAGCTTTTCCCCGAACGCCGCTTCTATCCAGTCGCGGGTTCCACCACGACCGAAAGCGCGATCCGGCAGACGCTCGCAGGCGATCTCTATGCCTCCATCGCTGAACCCGCCTCGGAACAGGCTGAAGGGTTATGGACGTTGCGCTTGATCTACGAACCGCTCGTCAACTTCCTCTGGCTTGGGTCGGTCATGTTGGTGCTGGGTGGCGCGTTGTCCTTGTCGGACCGCCGTTTGCGTGTTGGCGCGCCCCGTGCCAAGGCTCCCATCGGCGCGACACCGGCGGAGTAACCCAAGATGCAAAGACTTCTCTTCGCACTACCGTTGCTTCTGGCCGTCATCATTGGCGGCTTTGCGGTCTGGGGCCTTCAGGGCGGGCGTGACCCATCCGATATCCCATCAGCTTTGATCTCAAACCCCGTCCCACAATTCGACATGGGCGCGCTGGAAGGCGCGGGCGTCCCGGGGTTGAAAACCGAAGACCTGAAGGGCCAAGGCCTGACATTGGTCAATGTCTTCGCGAGCTGGTGCGGTCCGTGCCGGGCAGAGCATCCGATCCTGACCCGCATGGTCGAGGAGCAAAACCTGCGGGTGGTCGCCATCAACTATAAAGATAAGCCCGAGGATGCGGTGGAGTGGCTGGACGAGCTCGGCAACCCGTATGAGCGCATCGGCTACGACTACACCGGGCGCGGTGGCATCGAATGGGGCGTCACTGGCGTGCCGGAAACCTTCATTGTCAATGATGACGGCGTCGTCGTGCACCGTTTTGCAGGACCGATCGTCGGCGACGGTAAGCGCCGCTTTCAGGAGGCGGTGGATGCCGCTCTGGGTGGGTCATGAAACGGCTGCTCTTGATCCTGTGCCTTGTCGCAACGCCGCTCTATGCGGTCGAGCCAGATGAAATTCTTGATGATCCGGTCCTTGAGGAACGCGCCCGCGCGATCAGTGCCGATGTGCGCTGCGTCGTGTGTCAGAATGAGCCGATTGACAGCTCTGACGCGGGTGTCGCGCGCGATCTTCGGCTGATCATCCGTGAACGGCTGGTCGCGGGTGATACGGACCAAGAGGTGTTTGATTACCTCGTCCTGCGTTATGGCGATTTCGTGCTGTTCAACCCGCCTTGGAAGCCATCCACCTACGCGCTTTGGATCGGGCCTTTTGCGATCCTCGCACTAGGCTTCATCGCTGTGTTCATTACCCTCTATCGCAAACGTGGCGCTGTGGCGCCGTCGCTCAGCGCGGAGGAGCAAAAGAAACTCGACGCGCTCTTGAAGGATAAATCATGATCTGGGTTCTTGCCGCGATGATGGCGCTGGCCACTGTGCTTGCGCTCATTTGGCCCCTGGGAAATCGAAAGGTTGATGGGGACGGGCGGCAGGCCAAGGCGTTGGCCATCTATGAAGACCAGCTGTCTGAGCTGGACCGTGATGCTGAACGCGGCCTGATCACGACGGAAGAGGCCCGTGCTGCGGGCGTCGAGATCAAACGCCGCATGCTGGCTTTGGCGGGGCAAGAGGATCGCGCGCGCCAGTCGACTGGCAAGCGCGCCATTGTTGCCACCGCGCTTGCTGTCCCGCTGGCGGCCGCCGCGCTCTATACTCAAATCGGCAGCCCTGACATTCCGGCCATGCCTTTCGCCGAGCGCGGCGAAGAGCAACAGGACGCCCGCGAGCTGCAAGCGCTGATTACCGAGCTGCGCTCCCGCCTTGAGGCGGACCCGGACGGGGGTGAGACACGCGGTTGGGTACTTCTTGGCTCGACGTTGATGAATATGGGACGCCCTGCGCAAGCTGCTAAGGCCTTCACCCATGTCGTGGAGCGCCCTGACGCGACCTCCGCCACTTGGTCGCAATATGCCGAAGCCCTGATCAGTGCAGAAAGCGGTGTGGTCACGCCCCGCGCAAGCAACGCGATTGCCCGCGCGATGGAGCTGGATGCCGCGAACCCGGCGGCCAGCTATTACCGCGCCATTGAACTGGATCAGGAGGGGAATACGGCCGGCGCGCGTGTGCTCTTACTGGAGCGGATCGCGCAGGAGAGCCAATTCGCGCCCTGGATGCCAACTTTTCTGGCCACAGCCAATCAGATGGGCGAGCGGCTTGGGTTTGACCCGGTTGAGCCGCCCGAATTTGAGGCCCCAAGCGGACCGAGCCAAGAGGATGTTGCTGCCGCGGCTGACATGACACCTGAAGAGCGCGCGGACTTCATCCGCTCCATGGTCGATGGTCTGGAGGCGCGTCTGCAGGATGAGCCGGACAATTTGGAAGGTTGGCTACAACTCGCCCGCGCATTGGTCGTTCTGGGCGAGGAAGACCGCGCTTTCGCTGCGCTGCAAAGCGCCGAGCCGCTTGTTGCGGATCTTGCACCAGACGATCCGCAAAGGCGATTGGTGGAAGAGGGGCTTAAGCGCTTCGGTGGTGCAAGCGAATAAGACTTACCCACCAGCCTGTTCGATTGCGTCCATAACGACGCTTGGCGTTAGTAGTTCCGGCAGAGCAATACCGTCTGGGGCGTCTGGCCCATAGACTATGTTGAACGGGATGCCATAGCGCCCATGCATTTGCAGATAGGCCAATATCTCTTCATTCGGCTTTGTCCAGTCGGCAAGCATGGGCGTTACATCATCGTCGCTTAACTCATCAAGGACGGGGTCGCGGTCCAATACGAGGCGCTTGTTGGCTTTGCAGCTCGGGCACCAATTGGCGGTGACGTCTACAAAGACAACCTGCCCATCCTCCACGAGCGCTGCGATCTGGTCAGGGGCAAAGCTTGTCCAACCAATCGGGTCCTCGGCCTTGGCCGTTGCCACCACCGGTTGCGCGAAGAAGGCGGGTAGGCAGATGCCTGCGATGCCCAAGGCCGCAACAATGCCCCAGCGAGCGCCCCCCGATTTGATGGCTACGATCGCCAGCACTGCCACCGCGAAACAGACCAACCCAATCAAGGCTGCGACCGGGCCAACGAGCGTGCTTAACACCCATAAGAGCCAAGCGGCGCTGGCCAGCAATAAAAGCCCCATCACGTATTTCACCCATACCATCCAAGGCCCGGGTTTTGGCAATCCGCGCATCAGCCCGGGCCATATCGCCACCAGTAGATAAGGTAAGGCCAGCCCAAGCCCGAGCGCCGTGAAAATCGCCAGTGTTTGCGGCGCATTGCCCGCCAAGGCGACGGCGACAGCAGTGCCAAGAAATGGGGCGGAGCAGGGTGTTGCCATCACCGCTGCCAGAGCGCCTGTTGCGAAATCGCCGACCAATCCGTCTTTCCCGGTATTGGCCAGTTTGGTGTTCCAGCTTTGCGGCAGGGAGAATTCAAACAGACCAAAGAGGTTGGCCGCGAAGAGCAGCACAAGTCCGGCTAGGGTCGCAAGGAAATAAGGGCTCTGAAATTGGATGCCCCAGCCCACTGACCCGCCACCTGCGCGAATGGCCAAGAGGACTGCGGCCAGAAGCCACATGAAGGCCAAGACGCCCAGTGTCGTCGCGAGAAAACCGGACCGTACCCGTGCCCGCGACTGTCCCCCTGCCTTCAGAACGGACGCGAATTTAATCGTAAGCACTGGCAGGACACAGGGCATGACGTTCAAGATCACCCCGCCCAGAAAAGCTGCCAGAAAGACCCATGCCAGCGAGGGTCCCGCACCACCGCCCGGCAGGGCGTTGCCGAGCTCTGGGGTGAACTCGACAGCGCGCGGCCCATCAGTGATGACGACCGAGAAAGGAGGGAGCGTTTCAGGTGCAGACAGCACCTCAAACGCAACGGTCGCGGATTTGAATGCAGGTCCCAACGCAACCTCTGGCGGTCCGAAAGCCGCATCGAGCCCCAAATCGGGGATCACACCCAAGTCGCGAAAGGGCGTGTCGCTTTTGAGCGCAAGGGCCAAGCGACCAGTGTCGCGGTCAAAGGCGGCGCGCTTGATCTCAATATCGGCGAGTTCGGGTCGGGTTGGTACTTTTGCCGCCGCCGCCGCGATCAACGCGCCCGCATCCCGGTCGATCGTGTCGCTTGGTGGCAGAACGATCGAGAGCTCAAACAGCTCTGGTACGCAGAGATCGGCGCAGACCAGCAGATTGATATCGGCATTCAGTACCATCGTCTCGCCCGCCTCCGCCGCGGTCAAGCGAATGGGGAAGGTCACGGCGTCTTCGTAGCCGTAATTTTCAATCTCGAAAGCCTCGAACCTTTTGGGCGCGGGCCATTGCAGCTCGGTCTCGGCCAGGTTTGAGGATCGACCCCAATCAATCTCGACCGGGTAGCCGACAGTGCCGGGACTGCGCCAATAGGTCTTCCAGCCATCCGCGAGCTTCACCTCAAGGGCGGCGGAGATGTCTCGCGCCCCTGGCGCGAGCCCGTTCTCCGCCGTGATCAAGCGCGCTGTGACCCGCTCGCTTTGATAGCTGAGCGAGCTGCCCGCAAAAGCAGTCCCGCCCGCCAAAGTGGCGAGGGCAGTTATCACGCAGAGAAGGTGGCGCAGCAGCGTCATGTCGCGGTTTCAGGTCCTAATGGCTCAGGTCTTTGGCACCTTCTGTCAGCTCGGGCCTTGGTGCAAGAAAACAAGGGAAAACTCACTGTCACGTGATCGCGTGTCACCCGTGTCAGTGTTTGACTTTTGGGTGTTCAGACCGCACCCTCAATCAAGCGTGATAAAACGTCATTCTACCGTGGGGTATCCTAGATGAAACGAGCACTTTTTGCCGCAGTGAGCTTGCTTGCGCTGTCTTGCGCTGCTTCTGCCCAGCAGATGGATGAGGAAAGCTTGCGCGCGCTCATTCTGCAAACGATCCGTGATAATCCCGAGGTGATTATGGAGGCGATCGAGACCCTACAGGCGCAGGAAGCCGAAGCGCAGGCTGCCGCTGCGGCGGCCGCGCTCACGGCGCAGATGGGGGCTTTGCAAAATGACCCGAACGCCCCGGTGCTCGGAAACCCAGATGGCGATATCACTGTGGTCGAGTTCTTTGACTATAATTGTGGCTATTGTCGCCGGGTTTTTCCCAACGTGAAAGCTCTGATGGAAGAAGATACGAATATTCGCGTCGTCATGCGCGAATGGCCGATCTTAGGGGAGGAGAGCGTTTTTGCCGCCCGCGCGTCACTGGCATCGCGCAAGCAGGGTAAATATGAAGAATTCCACAATGCGCTGATGGGGGCCAATGGCCGCGCGAGCCAAGCGGTGGTTTTGAGCATTGCGGATGATCTTGGTATGGATATCGACCAGCTTCGCGCTGATATGGAAAGCCCCGAGGTCGACGCGCATATCAATACGAGCCGCCAGCTGACGCAGGCTTTGGGGGTGAATGGAACACCGGCATTTGTGTTCGAAGACCAGCTGGTGCCCGGCGCGATCGAGCTAGAGCAGATGAAGCAACTGGTGGAAGAGCTGCGCGGCTGATCTTCGCCAATTATCAGCGCGGCTTGTGCCGCGCCGCATAGTACACGACGCTACTTGAAACGAGGAGCGAAAAGGATTCGAATTGAAGCTT
>JAPORH010000100.1 GCA_026710325.1 Litoreibacter sp.
CGGGCGCTTTCAAGCCCAAAATCGAAGGCTATTTCGCCGTGAGTCGTGTACCGTGCTCAACACTCTAAATTTATACGATTCTTGAGCCCCTTAACGATTGGAAAAGCTATGAAGTTACGTTCCTTATTCATCATATTTTTTGCACTTTCAGTGCCCACCTTCTCCTCAGCATTAACCTTTTCTTGCACTCTCAGCCCAACGCGCAACTATGACGGCGTGACGCCACGCCAGATGGAAATCGAAGTTGATCGCTCCGTTGGCGAGGTGATCATTCGTGATGATGTCGGGCCAAAGCTTGGCATGCGCGCGCACAAAGGTGATATCGACCGGCTGGTCGGCACTGACCTGTGTTTACATGGAAACTGAGAAATATACCTCAATCCATGAAACCCCCGACCGAGACAAAGTTCTATGAGAACACTGTGAATTACCGGGGCCGCTTGGGTCTGCAATCTGGCAAGATCCGAATCGCGGGGAGCTTTGTCACCCGCCTGCCAAGCGCAAATACCGGGCTCGACATGCGGGCTGAAGGGGTGTGCGACAGAAAAGGTTAGCGTGAGATTTCGGGCGTCACCCGAATAATCGTCGGACGGTCGGCTGCGAAGGCGGCCTTCACCGCCACCTGTAACTCGATCAGCGTCGCAGGCTCTGAAGCGTAGGCGCCAAAGGCCTCGGCCAGCTTCAGGAAATCGGGGTTTTGCTGGACGACCGCATTGGGGGCGATTTGGGCCGCGACCATGGAGGCCTCAATCTCTCCCAGCTTGCCATTGTCCCAGATGATGATGGGCAGCGGCAGTTGCAGCTCCACGGCGGTGGCGAGCTCCATCATCGTGTATTGGAACCCGTAATCGCCCATGATCGCCATGGTCGGCAACCCCGGCCTCGCCACCGCGCCGCCGATGGCAGCTGGCAGCGCATAGCCCAGCGTGCCGAAGCCCGTGGGGTGGTGCCAATGGCCCGGCGCGTCCATGTCCCAAACCTCCTTCGCGGCATAGGCGAATTGGGTCATGTCGGAATAGATCATGGTTTTGGGCGGCAAAGCCTCCCGCAGCGCGTCAGCGACAGGGACGATGCCCGGGCGTTCGGAGTTTACTTGGGCGCGCCAACGCGCTCGGGTCGCCGCAACAGTCTTTGGATCCCAGTCGGTTTGGGCCGGTTCACCGCTTCCGTTTCCAACAAGTTCTTCGATGATCGGGGTCGAAGGGGCAAGAACAGCTATGTCGGCATGCTGCCCGTCCCGTAGGCTTTCAGTATCGAGGTCGACCCGTATCATCTTTGCTTTGTGCCCAAGTTGGTCTCGCCACAAATCGCACTCGGACAGAGTTGTACCTATGGCGACGACAAGGTCAGCTTCCGCAATAATTTCTGCAGAGTCCGGTCTCGCCAGATATGACCCAAAATTAAGCGCGTAGTCTTCCGCTATCAAACCGCGTGCCGCGTAGGTGGTGAACGTCGCAGCACCAAACCTTTCAGCGACAGCACCTGCAAGCAAAGACTCGACGCCGCCGCCAAATATGATCAAAGGTTTTTGGGCTGCTTCGAGATAGCCTTCTATCATATCAACTTCGACCCCATAGTCCGGTAGCCGGTACACTTCTTCGACGGCTTTCGGAGCGGTTCCCGCGAGGCTTTCCAACTTGGCAATTGGGACGTGGATCGCTTTTGGACGCGGGCGTATCGTCTCAAATTCGATCAAAGCCCGGTCAATCAGCTGATAGGCCGCCTCGGCCGTTCGCGCCTCCTCAGACCAATCGCAGACCGTCTCGGCGGCGGCGCGTTGGTCTTTCATTTGGTGCAGCTGGCCTTTGGTGGCGGCGGTTTCATCCAGGCAGCTTGAGATGCACAGCACCGGGACGCTGTCGGAATAGGCCTGCCCCAAGGGCGTCATCACGTTGCAGAGCCCCGGCCCGGTGATGACGTAGCAGACACCGGGCTTCCCCGTGGCGCGGGCGTAGCCGTCGGCCATGAAGCCAGCGCCCTGCTCATGCCGGGCGAGGATATGGGTCAGCCCTGCCTCCTCAATTCCGCGATACATCTCCTGGTTATGCACGCCGGGGATGCCGAAGATATGAGTGACGCCGCGGTCGCGCAGCATGTGGGAGATTTGGGCGCCAAGGGGCCGTTGTTGTGACGAGCTGGGCATCAGTTTCTCCAGAAGGTCAGAGTGAAGAGGACATAGACGGAGACGAGCTCCAACCGCCCGATGAGCATGCCCGCGATGAGCAGCCATTTTGCGGTGTCATTGAGCGGCGCGAAATTGCCTGCGGGGCCGATGATCTCCCCCAAGCCCGGGCCGATATTGGCCAGCGCCGTGGCCGCGCCGGAGACAGAGGTGATAAAATCGAGCCCGGTCATGCCCAAAAGAACCGCCAGCACGCCGAGCGAGACCATGAACATGATGAAAAAGGTCATCACGGAGGAGACGACCTCATCCGAGACGGACCGCCCCTGATAGCGCGGCTGAAAGATGCCGTGGGGGGAGTGGATGCGCCGGATTTGCGACTTGATGGAGGCGAAGAGCAGCTGGAAGCGGAACACCTTGATGGCGCAAGAAGTTGACCCCGCGCAGCCGCCGATGAGCCCCATCAGGAAAAAAAGCGCCACGGCCCATGTGCCCCAAAGCGGGTAGTTGTCCGACGCATAGCCTGTGCCCGTCAGGATCGAGACCGCGTTGAAGAGCGCCTTGCGCCAGGCCTCCTCCCCCGTGTTGTAGCCGGTGGCCTGTTGCGCCAGCGCGAGGGTGACGACGAGGATCAGCGCGATGGCAAAGAAGGTTTGAATTTGAGTGTCACGAAAGAGCGGCTGCGCGGTGCCCGCAAGAAGCTGCACGTAGCGCACGAAAGGAAGTGCGGCGAGCATCATGAACCCAGCGGCTATGTATTCGGATGCCCCGGCATAGGCCCCGAAAGAAGCGTCATGGTTCGCAAAGCCGCCTGTGGCGATGGTAGTCATGGCATGGGTCGTTGCATCAAGCGGGGTCTGGCCCGCCGCCAGATAGGCTAGGCCGCAGGCAACGGTGAGCGAAAGATATATCACCGAGATATTGCGCGCGATTTCACCGGCACGGGGCAGGATTTTTCCAAAAGTGTCGAAGCCTTCGGATCGGAAGATTTGCATACCCCCAACCCTGAGCTCCGGCAGAAACACCATCGCGACAACGATGATACCGATGCCGCCGAACCACTGCATCAGGCCCCGCCAAATTTTCAGGCCTTCAGGCAGCTCCGAAATTCCTGTGAGCACGGTGGAGCCGGTTGTTGTCATCCCCGACATGGCTTCAAAAAATGCGTCAACGAAGCGTACCTCGGCGCTGTCCAGATAGAATGGCAAGGCTCCGAATAAGGGCAAGGCAACCCATGTCATTGTAGTAAGCATGAATGTCTGCTGGATCGACAAGCCCCGCCCCATGCCATTGGCCGTGGCCAAAGCCATCAGCCCGCCTGTGACGGTCGTCAAAATGGCCGATTGCGCGAAGACCGGCCAATGGCCGTTATCTGCCGCGATGTCCACAGCCATGGGCACGAGCATCGAGACACCCAAACAGGCCACCAAAAGGCCGATCACATAGCCCACCGGGCGCAGGTCAAACATGGGGCAAGGGTTGGCGCGCGCGGGCGGCACTGTCAACGGCGCGCAGTACGGCTGGGATGTTTTTTGACAGGCAAAGCGGGCGAGCAGTTTACACCAGACAACGCCTGTGGCTGGCTTGCAGGTAACGACAAGAAAGGAATCGAAGATGGATTTTTCCGTATGGCTGGCCTTCGTGGCGGCCTCCACCGCGCTTTTGTTAATCCCGGGTCCGACCGTGCTTTTGGTGTTGAGCTACGCGATCAGCCAAGGCAAGCGGGTTGCGTTGGCGACCGCCGCAGGCGTGGCGACCGGAGACTTGATTGCCATGTCTGCCTCGCTCGCCGGGCTTGGAGCTATCGTCTTGGCCTCTGCCACGCTTTTCAGCGTGCTGAAGCTCATCGGCGCGGCATATCTGGTCTATCTGGGCATCAAGCTGATCTTGAGCGCGTCGGATATGAGCCTGGACAAGGTTGAAAACGCCCGCAGCGCAAGTGCGCGCAGCGTCTTCGGCCATGCCGCCGCCGTGACCGCCCTGAACCCAAAATCCATCGTGTTTTTCATCGCCTTTGTTCCGCAATTTATCAGCGTGGACCGGGCGCTTGCGCCGCAATTTGTCATTCTTGTTGCAACCTTCGTCACCCTGGCTGCGATCAATGCCTTCGCTTACGCCATTCTGGCGGATCGGCTTTCGACGCGGATCGCGCGGCCAAGAGTGTTGGCATGGCTGGCGCGCGCCGGGGGCGGCGCGCTTGTTGCCATGGGGCTTGCGACGGCGCTTTACCGGCGTACCACCTAGTCTGAATTTCGAAGGGTTTTCAGAAATATGGACCTCTCTATGCGCGAAACGACAGAAGCCGATCTCGATGCTCTGATGACGCTTTACCCTTTGGCCTTCCCGGATGAGGAACTGCGCCCATTGGTCAAAGAGCTTCTGGATGAAAAAGAAGGGGTCTTTTCGTTTGCCGTTTTTGATGGCGCGCAGCTGATTGGGCATGCGCTTTACAGCTTGGGCGCGGTCGGGGGTAAAGCCGGGGCTGCACTTCTTGGCCCGCTGGCGGTCGCACCAAGCCATCAGCGCCAAGGGGTCGGGCGCGGGTTGCAATTGTACGCTCATAACGCGTTGAGCGGAGTTGGCGTGCGGCAGGTTTTCTTGTTGGGCGACCCAAAATACTACAGCCGGATCGGGTTTGCTCAGGAAAGTTTGGTCACCACCCCCTGCCCTATCCCCGATGACTGGGCCGCTGCTTGGCAATCGCAAACGCTTGGCGCGGCGGCACGGTTCGGTGCCGGAGCACTCACCCTGCCCCTACCCTGGATGAACCCGGTCTACTGGTCTGGCTAGCGCTTGCGCCTTTTGCCCGGCGTTTTCGACAGAAAGCCGGGCGGTCGTTTTTTCACCCAAGCGATGAACTTGGCGAGACGCGGATGGGCGCGCAGCGCCTCGGGCGTATTGTAGTCGCGTGCGAGCTCCGCTTCGGTCAGGGTTGCGTGGATTTCCTTGTGGCAGATGTGATGCAACAGCACAGTGGGGCCGCCTTTTCCGCCCTTCAGCTTGGGGATCAGGTGGTGCAGCGACTGTTTAACCTCGGGCGGGATGGGCCGGTCGCAAAGCGGACAAATTGGATCAGACATGGTAGGGAAGATGTTTCAAACGCCGCCCGCTTCAAGCAGCGGCCCCAGCGCCGGATGCGGAAATTTGCGCGGCAGGGTCACCGCGTAGAAGGGCTCAACAATGCCCAGATCGAAGTTGGCGCTTTGAATATGGCCCGCGCCGATCTCGTCGGCGAGTACCACGGCAGGCGCTACCGCCAGGCCGACCCCTTCGCGCGCCAAGAGGCGTACCATCGCCATATCGTCGACCTCGGCTGCGATGCGCGGGGTGATTTCAAGTTTAGCGCATATATTTTCAAATCCCGCGCGGATCACGCTTTCCGTGGGAAGGATCAGGGGCTGGGTTTCCAACAACCCCTTCAAGGATTTTGCTGAGACGCGCTCCGGTGTCCCGTGTAGCCCAACCGGCTGCTCTGCGAGCTTTTGCGCCGCGAAAGCAGTGTCTGACTGGGGCAATTCAGTGGTCAAGACGACGTCGAGCGTGAGCGTTTCCAACTCATCCAACAGGGTCTGGGACCTGGCGGAGCGCAGAACGACGCTCGCGGCGGTGTCGCTAAGGAGCGGGCGCAAGAATTGCAGCTGGAAGTTACGAGACAAGGTCGAAAGCGCGCCGACCCGCAGTGGGGTTTGGTGCGCGGCGTCTTGATTGAGGGCCGCGATCAGCTCCACCCCTGCGCCAAAAATGCGGTCCGCGTGATCGAGCGCGATGCGGCCCGCCTCTGTCAATTCCAACCGCCGCCCGACCCGGTCAAACAGCGCGTGGCCCAGCCGCTCCTCCAGCTGTTTGATCTGGATGGACAGCGCGGATTGCGACACGTTGAGCCGATCCGCGGCCTGGCTGAGATGGCCGAGCGTCGCGACTTCGCGGAAGTAGCGCAGGTGGTGATAGTTGAGCTGATTCATTGTTCGTTTTTATAAATGAGAAATATCTAAAAGATATATTTTTTATCCAGTCATAGCACCGTTATCTCCTGCGCCAGACCGCAAACGCCGAAAAAGGAGCCCCGCAATGGATGCTGTGCTGATGATACTGAACACGGTGCTGGAACAGCTCCAAAAGCCGACCCTGGCTTTTTTGATCGCTGGCATGATGCTGGCCGCCCTTGGCAGCAAGTTCGAGGTGCCTGAGCCGGTCTACAAATTCATTGTGATCGTTCTTTTGCTGAAGGTCGGCATGGGCGCGGGCATGTCCGTGCGGGAGGCGGAGTTGGTGTCGCTGCTCGTCCCGGCCTTGGGCGCTGCGGCCGTTGGGATCGGGATCGTGTTCCTGGGGCGCTACACATTGGCCAAGATGCCGGGCGTGTCGCAGGTGGACGCTTTGGCGACTGTTGGCTTGTTCGGGGCGGTATCCGCCTCCTCCCTCGCAGCCGCCATGGCGATCCTTGACGACGAAGGGATGTATTACGAGGGCTTTATCGGCGCGCTCTACCCGTTCATGGATATCGCAGCCTTGGTGACCGCAATCGTCCTGGCCAAGATGGCGAAGGCACGGCGGGAGGCGCGGGACATCACCGTTTTGGCCGATGGCACATTGGCCGCAGGTGGTGGCGGCACGCAAACATCTGACACGACCATCGAAAAAGGCCTTTTGAGCGGCATTCTGATCGACACGCTGCGCAGCCCTGCGATCTCCGCCCTGCTGGCGGGTCTGGGTTTGGGACTGCTGGCGGAGCCCGGTAGCGTCTATGGCAGCTTCTACGAGCCGCTGTTCCGGGGTCTACTCTCGATCCTGATGCTGATCATGGGGATGGAGGCCTGGATGCGCATATCGGAGCTGCGCAAAGTGGCCCATTCCTATCTGTTCTACGGGATCTGCGCGCCGCTGGTGCATGGGATGCTGGGATTTGGCGTGGGTATCATAGCGCATGAGCTGACCGGGTTCTCGGCAGGCGGCGTGGTGCTGCTGGCGGTGATGGCGGCGTCCAGCTCTGACATCTCTGGCCCGCCCACCATGCGCGGTGCGCTGCCGGAGGCGAACCCGTCGGCCTATGTAGGCACCTCCACCGGTATTGGCACACCCGTCGCCATCCTGAGCATACCGCTCTTTATCGCAATGGCGGAGATGGTGATCGGGTAAGCGGGTTTCTCGCCTCGCCGGGGACAGGCGCGCTTCAGGGAGGGTGCGCCGCACGCGACGCGAGAAACTCGAGGCGGCTCGCGCCGACCCGTCCGGCGCGAGCTGCTACTAATTCGGATAGTATTTTTTGAGGAACTCGGACACTCTGCAGAGCCCTGCCTCCAAAACCTCCGGACTGTTTGCAAAACCTACCCGAACATAGCCTTCCATCCCGAGCGCGGAGCCAGGCGTGAACATGACGCCGGTTTTTTCAAGCAAATCGATGCAGAAATCGCGCGAAAGCATGTCGAGATCGTATTTGATCAGCCCGACCGTGGCGGAGCGGGGTTTGATCCAACTGAGGCGCGGGTCTGACGCGATCCAGGCATCGAGTTTGGCCAAATTCCCGCGCGTGATGGCGCGGCTGCGCTCCAAGATGCGGTCCTTATGCTCAAGCGCGAGCGCCGCAAAGTGGTCGTCGATCACGCCAACCGATATCGTGTCATAGTCGCGGTGGATCATGGCGGCCTCGATCACTTCAAGCGGCCCCGCGATCCAGCCGAGCCTGAGGCCGGCCAAGGAAAACGCCTTTGACATGCCTGCCGTGCTGATGCCCTTTTCATAGATATCGATGATGGAGGCGGACATGCCGTCGCCTTCCTGATCCATGCCGCGATAGACCTCGTCGCAGAGGATGTAGGCGCCCGCGCCGCGCGCGATAGCGGCGATTTCCTCCAACAGCTCGCGCGGGATCAATGCGCCGGTAGGGTTGTTGGGATTATTCATTGCAATGAGTTTCGTCTCAGGCGTCACCATCACGCGCAGCTCGTCGGGGTCGGGAAGAAAGTTGTTTTCCTCCCGCAGGTGCAGTTTTTCGACCTCGGCCCCGATGCTGGACGGAATCGAGTAGTGCTGTTGATAGGTCGGCACGATGGCGACGACGTGATCATCCCGCTCGACCAACGCTTTATGGACCAGCATATTCGCCCCGATTGTGCCATGGGTGATGAGCACTTGGGCAGGGTCATGGGCTGCATAAAGCGCTGCCACGGCGCTGCGGAGGCGTTCAGACCCTTTGATCGCGCCATAGGTCATTTTCATCGGCAAAAGCGCGGAAAGATCGCCCTCGTTTTGGCCCGTGAGCTGTAGAAGTTCGCTAATAGTGAGCGAGGCCACACAAGTCTCCGCCAGGTTGAGCGCGCATTTGGTTTCCCACTCATTCATCCAAAGTTCGACGCCGAACGGTTCGATATACATGGCGGGCCTCCTATTTGGGTTGCGCGCAAGAGTTACAGCAGCACGCGCGCGCGGCAAGCCGTCTTCTGCTGGTTCAAGCCGTATCGCAGATGCAACGAGCGCGCTGGAAGAGGCGTGCCGGACTTCCCCCGCGCGCCGAAGACGGGCTAAAACTTCTGAGATGAAACGCCCTTTGATTTGGATATTGGCCTTGGTGCTTGGCTTGCCGCTGGTTTTGGCCATGTGGGGCGCGTTTTTTCTGTTCGCAGTCTTCCCTTTGCAACATGTCTACAACACATGGCGCATGGACGCGAAGACGGCCAAGTTGTGGGAAACGGCCGAGGCGCAAGTGATAACACTCAGCGCTCAATTGGCCAGTGACGCAGGCGGGGAGCGGATAGAGAACCGAATTATCTGCTACAATGGACATTTCGCACGTCCTTTTACTTTGAAGGCTGGGGCCCCTTTCGCGGGGAACACGCCGCGCAGCGTCGGAGAGCAAGCGCTGATTGCGCAACTGCCAACGGGAGGGGTGCTTGATGTCGATTTCCCCCTCCTGTGCAACCGGATCATGCGCGGCGGGATCGGCGCACTTGTTCAGGACCTTACCCCAAACGATGTGTATATCGTAGCCCCAAGCCTAGAACAGCAATGCGCGTTTCCGCGCGAAGGCCACTCAAGCGCGGAACTTTTGAGGACGGAGGCGTTTTGGGTAAGCCGGCCTGAGATCACAACTATCACGACACAACGCTTGCGAGACGTTGTGCCTCTGGACGCGCTTGGATCGACAGATACACGCCAAACGCCCGCGCGGTTCTCTGAGAGGTGGACTTGGGCGCAGTTTGAAGGCGATAGCAAATGGAAACCGGATGAAAACTGTTGGGCGCCACGCGGCCTTCAGTGCAACGCCGAGCTCACACGTATTTGTGGTGGCGCGCCCGGTTAGCGGTCTTGACCATAAGAGCCCATCGGCGTATTCCAACACCGTGGCGATTTGTTACCGGATTGCGGGCCACGTTAAATATGCCGCTAAAGAGGATGGATAGCTGCTTTTGAGCCTCCCCCTTGTCCCGGTGGAGGCTTTTTATTTGGGCATTTCGCCCAAGAAGGATGGACAGAATGACCGATTGGTCCCCCCGCACCCGCGCCGTTCACGCAGGCACCCGCAGATCGCAATATGGGGAGGTGTCGGAAGCCCTCTTCATGACGCAAGGCTTTGTTTATGAAAGCGCCGAGGCCGCCGAGGCGCGTTTCATCGAGAGCGGCCCGGATGAGTTCATCTATGCCCGCTACGGCAACCCGACCGTCGCCACGTTCGAGGAGCGGATGGCAGCTTTGGAAGGCGCAGAGGACGCGTTTGCCACGGCTAGCGGAATGGCTGCGGTCAATGGCGCTTTGTGCAGTTCGTTGAAGGCGGGTGATCACGTCGTCTCCGCCCGGGCGTTGTTTGGGTCATGTCTGTATATTCTAGAGGACATCTTGCCCCGATGGGGCGTTGAGGTCACCTTCGTCGATGGCACCGATTTGGCGGCCTGGGAGAGCGCGATCCGCGACGACACCAAGCTGGTCTTTCTGGAAACCGTGGCCAACCCGACCTTGGAGGTCGTGGACCTTGCCGCCGTGTCTGCCCTCGCCCATGCCAAAGGCGCGTTGGTAATGGTCGACAACGTTTTTGCAACGCCCGTTTTTGGCCACGCAATTCGCGACGGAGCCGATGTGGTGATCTATTCGGCTACCAAACACATCGACGGGCAAGGCCGCGCGCTTGGCGGAATTATCCTTGGTAAGCAACAGTTTATCCGCAAAACTGTGGAGCCTTACTTGAAGCATACTGGCGGTGCACTGTCCCCGTTCAACGCCTGGCTGATGCTCAAAGGTCTGGAAACCGTTCATCTGCGCTGCACCCAGCAGGCGCAAACCGCGCTGGCGCTGGCAACCGCGCTTGAAGGACATGAACAGCTGGCCAAGCTGGCCTATCCGCACCTGCCCTCCCATCCGCAATATGAGGTGGCGACCCGGCAAATGGACACGGGCGGCACGGTGATCGCGCTGGAGGTTAAAGGCGGCAAAGAGGGCGCGTTCCGCTTCCTTAACGCGCTGACGATCCCGGTGATTTCGAACAATCTGGGCGATGCCAAGTCGATCATGACCCACCCGGCCACAACGACACATCAACGCCTGAGCGAGGCGCAGCGTGACGCGCTTGGGATATCGGACGGGCTTTTGCGCTTCTCGGTCGGTCTTGAGGATGAGCGCGACCTTTTGGCCGATATAAGGTCGGCTTTGGAAGTGATCTAACCCCGGCTTTGTCGCGTAATGTTTACACTTTAAAATTGGACTTTGACGGGCGAGCGCCCCATATCTGTCCCACGCGCGAACCAAAGGGGGACTGATATGAACGTCCACACGCCGGAAATTGACCGCCTTCCCAGCCGTGACGAGGCTGAAAAAGCTCTGGAGACGCTACGGCTTTGGGCGGGCGGCTCAAGCGAGGTGGAGGTTGCCGATCTCGACCCAAGCATCGCCCGGCTTTTGCCGGGACGGGAGGTGTCAAACTACCCTGCCCTCGCGCGCGCTTATCCTGAAGAATTCGAGGTCGACGAGGACTATAAAGCCTCGATGCCCGACCTGCAGAACGGTCCGTCTTCGCTTATTCGCGGGGCCAAGCAGCATATTGAGCATGTCGGTATTTCGAATTTCCGGCTGCCGATCCGCTTTCAAACCCGCGACAATGGCCCATTGACGCTAGAAACCAGCGTGACGGGAACAGTCTCGCTCGAGGCCGAGAAGAAGGGCATCAACATGTCGCGCATCATGCGCAGCTTCTACAAGCGCGCGGATGAGACGTTTTCCTATGACGTGATCGAGCGCACCTTGGACGCCTACAAAACGGATTTGGAAAGCTTTGATGCACGCATTCAGATGCGTTTTTCCTTCCCCATGAAGGTGGAGTCTCTGCGCTCCGGGCTGGAGGGGTATCAATATTATGACATCGCTTTGGAGGTCGTCGATAGCGGCGGGACACGCCGGCGGTTCATGCATCTTGACTATGTCTATTCTTCTACCTGCCCGTGCTCTTTGGAGCTGTCGGAACATGCCCGCCAGATGCGCGGGCAGTTGGCGACACCGCATTCGCAACGCTCTGTCGCGCGCATCTCGGTCGAGATGATGCCAGGTGCGGCTTGCCTGTGGTTCGAAGACCTGATCGACCGCTGCCGCGCTGCGGTGCCTACCGAGACGCAAGTTATGGTGAAGCGGGAGGACGAGCAGGCCTTTGCCGAGCTCAATGCAGCCAACCCGATATTTGTCGAAGATGCCGCGCGATCCTTCTGCGCAGAGCTTCAGAAAGACCCGCGCATCGGTGATTTCCGTGTCGTGGCCAGCCATCAGGAAAGCTTGCACAGCCATGACGCGGTCTCCGTGCTGACAGAAGGCGACACATTTGCGGCAGAAAGCATCGATCCACGACTGTTTTCGACCTTGTTTCACGTCGGATAGTCGCGCTTAATGGGGCTATGCGTTTAAATAGTTTTACTGTCTTAGCCTTTTTATGTGCCGCGACCCTGGCCCCAGCCGCCGTCGCCCAAGAAGCTCCCGAGCAATCGCTTTCGATCACTGGCGAGATATCGCCCGACGGCCGAAAGGTCACCCTCGATTTCTCGAGGGCAGACCCGCCGCGCGTTGGAAATGTCGCCGTGGACCGGCGGCTTTTGGGAGAAACCGGTGCGCAAAGCTGGCGCCCGCACGCCCCATCGCTTGGCCCTGTTCTTGGTTATTCTGACACGACAACCGAGACGGGGACGGCGTATGAGTACCGCGTCACGCGCAGTGCCCAAGACATCGTCGATGTTGGTTTTTTCACCGTCGGACGAGAGATCCCGGCCATAGACCGTCGGGGCAAGGTGCTATTACTGGTCGATGAGACCTTGGTCGCGCCGCTTCAGCATCGGTTGAGCCGCTTTGCGCGCGATCTGACCGGAGACGGGTGGAACGTCATCTTTCATCGCGGCCCACGTGATGATGGCCGGGACATACGCAAAACGCTTGAACGCGCGGATGGCATCCGCACATGGATCAAAGCACAGTATCAGGATGATCCGTTTGACTCTTACGCGATCATTCTTGTGGGAGCTTTACCTTATGTGATGGCCCATAGTACACGACGCTACTTGAAACGAGGAGCGAAAAGGATTCGAATTGAAGCTT
>JAPORH010000063.1 GCA_026710325.1 Litoreibacter sp.
AAGCTTCAATTCGAATCCTTTTCGCTCCTCGTTTCAAGTAGCGTCGTGTACTATGGGACGCGGACCAAAAGCTCCTCCGCGAAATCCGTGAGCGCGTTTGTGTCTGCCACATCGGCCAACACATCTTTGAATCTGTCCTTCGTCAGCGAGCTGTGGCGCGCCATGAGATAGGTCTGCCACATCTTGTCGATGCTGCGAATTTCGTTATCGGACAACGGATCAGCGCCTTCAGGGATTTCACCGGGGTTGAACGACCAATGCGGGTTCGTCTGCGCAGTGCTCTGACGGCACAAGGCGTCCAGCATTTTCATGGAGGCCTCGAACGACATCTTGTCGACCATGCCGCGCCACCCGGTCAGCGCCAGCCCAATGCAGCCATTGGCGTAGAACTCCGCCAGCAAGCCGGTGCTGGCCTCAAAATCAATTGCAAACATCCCGTTGTTGCGCTGTTTTGCCAGAGCAAAGATGAATGGCTCCAGCATTTCGGCGCGTTGCTCAGGCGTAAGCGCGGGGCGTCTCCCTTCAGTCAAAAGACCGGGGTTTCCCAAACCCCGTACCATTTTCTTTTTGTACTTTTTGCGAAGCCCGAGCCCGATCAGAAATCCAGTGAGGCCCGCGAGTTGATGCGACATGTTTCACCCCTTTGTTTGGGACGTGATGCCTTGCGATCGTGGTAGAAGTTGGGCGAGATCGGTGCCTTTCGATAGCAGCAGATTGCACCCCGGACAAAAAAAGCCCCGCACGCGGCGGGGCTTTCGATGGCGCTTTGAGGGCGCTTATTTCTGG
Organism: Litoreibacter sp.; assembly: GCA_026710325.1. GTDB lineage: Bacteria > Pseudomonadota > Alphaproteobacteria > Rhodobacterales > Rhodobacteraceae > Litoreibacter. The sequence goes on from JAPORH010000063.1 coordinate 787, forward strand.
GTGATACGGCCCTCGATGGCGATCACATTGTCGCCGTTCTCGGCCATGTACTCGGCCACGACATCGGCCAGGTCCGGGCCATAGTCATAGGCATTGGCTGCATCAACGAACATTTTGTAGCCGTCGCCGCCCTGGCGGACATAGTTGTTGGAGACCACGCCATAGGTTTTGGCCGGGTCGATGGGCGTGAAGGCCCCATTTTCCATCACCATAACCTCCTGAATGCGGCCCTCGTTCGGGGCGACGGAGGCGTCAAAGGTGAATTTAAGCCCAGCCACAGCAGGGAAGCGGCCTTTGACTTCCTCGATCTGGCTCACGCCGTTTTCAAGCGCATCGATGATGGTTTGGCCGGTGACCTGGAAGGTGGACAGCGTGTTCTGGAAGGGGAGCACGGTCAGCACCTCGCCCATCGTGACCTCGCCCGCATCGATGGAGGCGCGTACGCCACCTGCGTTCTGGATCGCGATTTGCACGCCTTGATCCTTCACCCGGTCGAGCATCGCGTCGGCCACCAGATTGCCCATGGCGCATTCCTGCACGCGGCAAACGGAACGGTCGCCTTCAATCGGTCCGGCGGAACTTGCGACGACGCGAGACTTCATCTCCTCAATCGGACCGGCGAGCTCGGCCACGCGGGCGACGATGCCTGCGTCTTCTTCAACAGAGGCGTCGAGCAAGATCGTATCGCCGGTGGCCGCCGTCACGTTGCCCGCATCATCAAAGGTCAGCTTCAGGTGCCCGATATATTTGGAATAGGCATAGGCCTGCGCCACGGGTGTGTTCCCTACCATTTGCGGGTAGGCCAGCGCGCCTTCTTCGGTGTTGGACATCAACGTGTGGGAGTGCCCGCCCACAATTGCGTCGAGCCCGTCGACAGAGGCTGCGATTTCGCGGTCGCGCGGCAGACCCACATGGGTCAGCGCGATGATCTTGTTGACCCCTTCGCCTGTCAGCGTGGCCACATCGGCGGAAAGGCTTTCAACCTCATCAGTGAAGACGACTGCGTCAGAGGGCGAGGAGGTTTCCACCGTGTCCACGGCGAGCGCGGAGACGATACCGATCTTTTGCCCGCCCACGTCGAGCACCACGTGATTTTCGACCTTGCCTGCAAGGATGTTAGATTGCGACACGTCGATATTGCCAGAGATGACCGGGAAATTCACACCATCGGCCAGCTTGGCCAGGCCTTCGTCGCCATCGTCAAACTCGTGGTTGCCCACGGCCATGGCGTCAAAACCGATCTGGTTCATGAACTCGATTTCCACGTCGCCCTTATAGGTCGTGTACATCAGAGAGCCTTGGTATTGGTCGCCCGCGTCAACGACGATCACGTTTTCGCCCGCAAGCTCCGCGCGCAGCTCAGCGATTTTGGTGGCGACGCGCGCCACACCGCCGAAGCACTTACCCTCGGCATTGTCCTCGGCGCCGCAGGTGGAATCGAAACGGTTGATCGGCTCGATTCGGCTGTGCAGGTCGTTGATATGGATCACGTGCAGCGTGTAGTCGGCGGAAGCGACACCCGTGGACAGGGCCAGTAGGGCGGCGGAAGAAAATAGCGTGCGCATGGTATGCGTCCCCCTCAAATGGAATCTCGTAAGACCAGAGTGGCCGGGTCACGCGGGAGAGTCAAAGCCTGCTTGCTTGACGCGACGGTATCGGCGCGGCATGGGTAGCACCATGCTGATTTACAAAATCCTGACACGCGCCCAATGGGCAGAATTTGTGCAAAACGGTGTGTTTAAAGGCGCGCCCATCGACATTGAGGATGGCTATATCCACTTCTCCACCGCCGTGCAGGCGCGAGAAACCGCCGCGAAACATTTCGCGGGGCAAACCGACCTGCATCTGGCCTGGGCCGAGGCGGATGACCTGGGAGACGCGTTGAAATGGGAGGTCTCGCGCGGTGGCGCGCTGTTTCCCCATCTCTTCCGTGACTGGCAGAGAAGCGAAGTAGTCGGCGACACTGCGCTGCCGCTCGTCGGAGATGCCCACCAATTCCCGGATGAGATTGCATGAACCTTGTCACCCGCATTGGGTTGCCGCTGCTCAAGAGCTTTGACCCGGAAACTGCCCATGGCCTTGCTCTGAAAGCTTTGAATTTGGGGCTGGCGGGCGGTACCGGGCCGGTGACCTCCGATCGCTTGAAGACCGAACTTGCCGGCATTGAGCTATCAAACCCCGTCGGGCTGGCCGCCGGGTTTGACAAGAATGCAGAAGCCTTGCGGCCTTTGTCGCGGGTCGGCTTTGGATTTCTGGAGGTCGGCGCCGCAACACCGCGCGCCCAGCCGGGCAACCCGAAGCCGCGACTGTTTCGGTTGAGCGAAGACCATGCCGCCATCAACCGGTTTGGCTTCAACAATGACGGAATGGCGGCCATTGGCGAGCGGTTGGACGCAGCGAGGGTGAAAATCCCTGTGGGGTTGAACCTTGGCGCCAACAAGGACAGCCCCGACCGTTCCGCCGATTTTGCCACTGTTTTGGAGCGACTTGGCACAGGCGTGGATTTTGCGACGGTCAACGTCTCCTCCCCCAACACCGAGAAACTCCGGGATTTGCAGGGCAAGGCTGCGCTTTACGACCTGCTGGACCGCGTGATGACCGTGCGGGAAGAAAAGGCGCGCGGTACCAAGATTTTCCTGAAGATTGCGCCCGATCTGGACAGCGACGCCTTGGCCGAGATTGTCGAGGTCGCGCGCGCGACCCGCATCGACGGGATTGTCGCGACCAATACGACACTCTCGCGCGACGGGCTTGCCAGCGCGCATCGCGATCAGGCGGGAGGCTTGTCGGGCCAGCCGCTGTTTGAACGCTCGACCCGGGTGCTGGCGGAATTGTCAAAACTGACCGAAGGTGCGATGCCCTTGATCGGTGTGGGCGGTGTCGGCTCTGCGGAGCAAGCCTATGCCAAGATCAAAGCAGGTGCCTCGGCGGTGCAGCTTTACACGGCGATGGTTTATCATGGTGTGGGGCTTGCGGCGGAGATTGCGCGGGGGCTGGATCAGCTGCTGGAAGCGGACGGGTTTGGGTCTGTTTCCGAGGCCGTGGGGAGTGCTCGCGGCGAATGGCTCTGAGCCGAGCCAACACCTGACCGCGGGCTGGTGTTCCAAACTATATTTGGTCGCGCTTTATGGCTGCCAAACACATTCGACAGAAGTTCTGTTTTCAACAGCCGCAAAAACACCTGCCCGTGCGGGCGGTCAGGTGTTAGCCCGGCGGCCTTCGGCCTTGATTCCGGGCTTTAGGTTTCTCCTGCTGAGCGCTCAAGGCTCGGATATTTCCATCCAAGCGTCACGCCTCGCGCGATGAAGCTGATCAGGAGCGCCATCCAGAGGCCGTGATTGCCGTAGGTTGGCAGCAGTAGCCAAACCGCGCCCCAGTAAATAACGAAGGACAGCGCCATCATGTTGCGCATGTCGCGGCCTCGGGTGGCGCCAATAAAAATGCCGTCGAGCATCCAAGCCGCCCAGCCGACAATTGGGGCGGCGACCATCCACCAAAGGTAGCTGCGCGCTTCCGCCTGCACCTCGGGCGCTTTGGCCATCAGGTCGATGAGCGGTGGCCCGGCCAGCGCGAAGAACAACGCAGCTATGACGCAAACGCCAAGCCCGCCGGTGCTGGCCACGATGGCGGAACGGCGCACGCGGGCCGGATCGCCGCGCCCGTAAGCGCGCGCGATCAGCGTTTCGGCGGCGAAAGCGAAGCCGTCCATCGCGTAGGCGGTGATGTACATGAACTGGATCAGCACCTCATTGGCGGCCAAGGTCACGTCGCCGAAGCCCGCACCTAGGAAAACGAAGGAGGTGAAGATGATCATCAGAAGCGCGGAGCGGATCAGAATGTCGAGATTGACCAGCATCATCCGGATCAGCCGGGCACGGTCGAATATGCGTGGCCATTCGCGCCATGCCGGGTTGGTGAAGGCCGCGCGGCAAAGGTAAAGACCAAGCGCGGCCCCTGTAAGCTCAGCGATGACGGTGGCGATGGCCACGCCCTCCACGCCCCAACCGAAGCCCAGCACGAAAACCAGGTCGAGCCCCATGTTCAGCCCATTCATCACCAGCTGCACCCAGAACACCCCTATGGTGCGTTCCATCGCGACGAGCCAACCCGTAAGAGCGTAAACAGCAATCGCCGCGGGCGCCGACCAGATGCGGATGGCGAGGTAGTCGCGCGCCAGCTCTTCCACTTCGGGCGAGGCCGGGGAGAGCTGGAACGCGGCGAGGAATATGAGCGGCTGCAGCATGATCAGCAACAGCCCCCCAGCGCCTGCGATCATCAGAGCGCGTGTCAGAAGAGCGGAGACCTCCGCCCGGTCGCCCGCCCCTTCGGCCTGGCCCACCATGCCGACGGTGCCCATGCGCAGGAAGCCAAAGATCCAGTAGATCGTGGACAGGATAATCGCGCCCATGGCGACGGCGCCAATCGGCGCGGCCTCCCCCATTTGCCCCACGACACCGACATCAACCGCGCCCAAGATGGGCACGGTCGCGTTGGACAGCACGATGGGACCGGCAATCTTGAAGACGCGCCTATGGGTGATGGGTTGCGGCTCAGCCTGCATCAGGGGCCGGCGGCATCACGAAATGGCCGGTGGCCTGCGCGAACAGCTTGGAGCGGTTGTCTTGCCAGGCCTCGACATGGACAGACGCATAACGCCTGCCGGAGCGGTTGATCCGCGCGCGCGCATAGGCGTCGCGCGGCAGGCCGGAGCGCAGATAATCGACGGTGAAGTCGATCGTTTTGGGCATGCGGGGAAGCACATCCGTGGCTTCCGGATCGATGCGCCCTGCCTCGAGATCGGACCATAGGATGGACCAGCTCAACTCGATCACCGCCGTGATTTCGAGGAAAGACGCGGTAACGCCGCCATGGATCGCGGGCAAGGCTGGATTGCCAATGAGCGCGGGTTTGTAGGGCAGCACGGCCGTCAGCTCGTCGCCGCGCCGGTCGAACTCGACCCCGAGGAAACCAATATAAGGCACCGCGCCCGCCAGGTTGGCGAGCATGGCATCGCGACGCGTTTTGACGACCTGGACAGGCTCTGGGCGCTTCATGGCTTTGCTCGCTGAAAGGTAAAAGCGCCAGTCGCGGTGGCGACCGGGTTTTCGCGGTCTTCATCCCAGGCGGTGGCGCGCACGAAGGCCACGGCGCGGGTGACGTGATAACACGAGGCCTCCGCCCGAATGGATTGACCCGGGGTGGCAGCCCGCATGTAATCAATGCGTAGGTCTATGGTGGCTGTGGCAATCGGGGCCTCTGGGTGGCTCATTACAGCTGCCCCGCCGCATGTGTCCATCAGCGCCGAGACCGCGCCGCCGTGAATAACACCTGAACGCGGATCGCCGATCAAAGCCTCACTGTAGGGCATCGTGATCACCGCGCGGCCTTCCCCTATATCCTCGAGCGTCATCTCGAGCGCTTTGGAGAAAGGAATTGCCTCGATAAACTGTCGGGCGATTTTGGTGCGGTCGGCTGGCGTCATTGCTGGCATGGCTTCTTTCTGGTCGCTGCCACCTGTATTCCGCGCCACCCCGGAGGTCGCAAGCGATTTGACGACGGAATTCGGTTTCGGGTAGACAAAAACCCTGCGCTGGACGCGCGATCTGGGAGGGAGGGCCCGCATGTCCGACACACGCCTGAGTTTCAAGGAGATGTGTGCCGAGTTCGATGTTACCCCGCGCACGTTGCGCTACTACGAATATATTGAGCTGTTGCAGCCCGAACGTGAAGGCAGGTCGCGCTATTACCGCGCGCGGGAGGTCGCGCGAATGAAGCTGATCATGCGCGGACGCAAGTTCGGCTTCTCGCTCGAGGATATCCGGCAATGGCTGGATCTCTATGACGCGGACCCTGAGAATCGAACCCAGATGCAGGCCTGGATTGATCTGGCTGATGGCCAGCTTGAAGAGCTTCACTCCCGCCGTTCGCAGATAGACGAAGCCATCGACGATCTTCAGAAATTGCGAGATCAGGTCGCCAAAGGTCTGTGATGCGCCGGTGAGTCGGAGTTGTCATATATGACAACTTTTCTTTTGCGCTCCCCGTAAAACCCTTATTTTCAAGGGCCAAAGCGCTTTGGAAGTCAGAAACAATCTTGCGTGTGACCGAGGGTCACCTTGCCTGACATTACGTCAACCCACTTCTGACGCCACGTTACATTTACGTTAACGTAAAGAAGAGTTGTAAGATGAACTCGACCGCCACAAATCGGCCTCACGAAAAACGTTTGATTGAGAAAATGATGAAGTGAGGACGATAGAATGTCTGAGGAGATTATGACCATTCGCGAGATGTGCGATGCTTTCGGTGTTACGCCACGCACCTTGCGCTTCTATGAAGCCAAGGAGCTGATCTTCCCGGTGCGGGAAGGCCAGAAGCGGCTTTACAACAAGACCGACCGCGCACGTTTGAAGCTGATCCTGCGCGGCAAGCGCTTTGGCTTCTCTCTCGAAGAAATCCGGCAGCTGCTTGAGATGTATTACCTGGACGACCAGCAGGCCACGCAGCTGACCCGCACCTATGAAATCGCGAAAGACCGTTTGGCCGATATGGTCAAGCAGCGCGATGAATTGACCGACGCGATCAAAGATCTCGAAAGCCAGCTTCGCTGGGGAGAGAAAATGCTCGCATCCATGAACAACGACGCCCTCCGCGCCGCTGCCGGGTAAGGCTTAAAAGACAAACCGATATTCGGAGGACCCGATGCCAACATACACCGCCCCCGTCAAAGACATGCAATTCGTTCTGCATGAAATGCTCAACATCACCGCGCAAGACGTGCTTGGTTATGAAGATCTTGACGCGGATTTCACCAGCGCCATCCTGGAAGAGGCTGGCAAGATTTCGACAGAGGTGTTGCAGCCGCTGAACGTGGTGGGCGACAAAGAAGGCTGTGTGTTGGAAAACGGCGTCGTGCGCACGCCGACAGGGTTCAAAGAAGCGTTTGACCAGATCAAAGAAGGCGGCTGGACCGCTCTGGATTGCGATCCTGAGTATGGCGGCCAAGGCCTACCCTATCTGATGGGGACCGCCGTGGGGGAGATGATGGTCTCCGCCAATATGGCGTTCAACATGTACCAGGGCCTGACCCATGGTGCTTACTCGGCCATTCATGCCCATGGCACCGACGAACAGAAGGCCAAATACCTGCCCAAGATGGTCAGCTGCGACTGGACAGGCACGATGAACCTGACCGAGCCGCATTGCGGCACCGATCTGGGCCTGATGCGCACCAAAGCCGCCCCGCAAGAGGACGGCACCTACAAAATCTCCGGCCAGAAAATTTTCATCTCGGCCGGTGAACATGACATGTCCGACAATATCATCCACCTGGTGCTGGCCAAGATTGAAGGCGGCCCGGAGGGAATCAAAGGCGTGTCGCTCTTTATTGTGCCCAAGTTCCTGGTCAACGATGACGGCAGCTTGGGCGCACGCAACGGCGTCGCCGTGGGCTCCATCGAAGAGAAGATGGGCATCCACGGCAACTCCACTTGCGTGATGAATTACGACGAGGCAACCGGCTACCTGCTAGGCACCGAGCACAAAGGCATGCGCGCGATGTTCACCATGATGAACGAAGCGCGCCTTGGCGTGGGCTTGCAAGGCTACGCGCAAGCCGCGGTCGCTTACGAAAACGCACTAACTTACGCCAATGACCGGCTTCAGGGCCGCGATGTGACGGGTGCCAAAAACCCTGAGGGCCCTGCCGATCCGCTGATCGTGCATCCCGATATTCGCCGCAACCTGATGGATCAGAAGAGCTTTGTTGAAGGTGCACGTGCGTTCGTGTTCTGGGGCGCGTCGCTCATCGACCGCGCGCATCTGAATGAGGATGCGGATGCGGACGGGCTGATCTCCTTGATGACCCCGGTCATCAAAGGCTTCCTGACCGACAAGGGCTTTGAATACGCCACGGCCGCGCAACAAGTCTATGGCGGGCATGGCTATATCGAGGAATGGGGCATGTCGCAGTTTGCCCGCGATGCCCGGATCGCGATGATTTACGAGGGTGCCAACGGCGTTCAGGCGCTGGACCTGGTGGGCCGCAAACTGGCCCAGGATGGTGGCAAGCATGTCATGGCCTTCTTCGAGATGGTGAAAAACTTCATCTCGGAAAACAAAGGCGATGAGGCGTTCGAGAAGAGCTTCCTGAACCCGCTGAAAGACGCCTCGAAAGACCTGCAGGCGGCGGGCATGTATTTCATGCAAAACGGCATGAAGAACCCGAACAACGCTTTGTCCGGCTCTTACGACTTCATGCACATGATGGGTCACGTCTGCCTCGGCCTGATGTGGGCGCGGATGGCGAAAGCGGCGCAGGCGGCAATTGACGCAGGCACCACCGATCGCGACTTCTACGACGCGAAACTGGCCACGGCCCGCTACTACATGGCGCGCCAGCTCCCAGCCACCAAGATGCACCTTGCGCGGATTGAGTCCGGGGCGGATCCGGTGATGGCGCTGGAGGCCGCAAACTTCTAAGCTTTGGGTTACGGGCGGGACCCCTTCCCGCCCACCAATCTTTGGAGAGCATAATGCCAAAACGGCTCAGACTGACCCGACGGGTCAACTTAGCAATGAGCGAAGACGCCTGGCGCAGGCTGAAAAAATTCAGCCATGAGGCAGGGTTAGACGAAGGGGAGGCCTTGTCCTTCCTGTTTGAAAATTTCAGCTCGGTGATGGACGAGGACAACCTCACCCACCGGTTGAGAATCTTCAATTCTGAGCTGGAGGCACGGAAGAAATGACTATGAAACTTCACTGCTTCGGCGAGAGCGGACATTCCTACAAAGCGGCTTTGACCCTGCAGATGATGCGGCAGGACTGGGAGCCGGTGTTCATCGATTTCTTCAATGGCGGCGTGCGCAGCGACGATTATCGCAAGCTCAACGTGATGGGCGAGGCCCCTTTGTTGATCGATGGCGACAAGACGCTGAGCCAATCGGGCGTGATCCAACAATATCTGGTGGACAAGACCGGCCTTATGGGCGGCGCGCGCGAGGACAAATACGAAGTGCTGCGCTGGATCCTGTGGGACAACCACAAGCTGTCCAGCCAGGCAGGCGTTGCGCGGTTCTTGCTAAATTTCCTGCCGGAAGAGAAACGCCCAGCGGAGGCCATCGGTTTCATTCAAGGTCGACTGATGGGCGCTCTCAAGGTCCTGAACGAGCATCTTGATGGCCGCGACTGGCTTGTGGGCGACGGTATCTCCATCGCCGACCTGACCTGCTGCGGCTACCTGTTCTATGACGAGCCCTTCGGCTTCGTGCGCGCCGACTGGCCCAATATTGACGCTTGGCTGACCCGTATTTCCGACCAGCCCGGGTGGAAACACCCCTATGATTTGATGCAACGGGCCTATCAGGGATGAGCCATAAAGCCGCCATTTTACTGGATATAGTTCCCTTCGCGCGCCACACTCGGCGCGCAAGGACGGAGAAGCTATGCTCAGCAAAACGGCGCTCGGCGCGATATGGGTCTACCAGCGGTATATCTCGCCCTATAAAGGGTTCCGCTGCGCTTATGCCGTTCACCATGGCGGGCCGGGGTGTTCAGGCTTTGCCAAGCGCGCGATCCACGAGCATGGGTTTTGGCGCGCCATACCGTTCATCCGGCAACGCCTGCGGGATTGCAAAACGGCCTATGCTGAGCTGCGTGCGAACTGCACTTGCCGGTCAGAGCGAACCGATGAAAAGCCGCTTAGCGAAAGCGAGCGGGCGGAGCTGGAACGCAGGCGCAAGAAAGACAACCGCAACTGCACCAAATCTGACGCCTGTATCGGCTGTGGCGAATGCGGCTCTGGCATTGGGAGCTGCGGTGGTACCGGGGGACGCGCGGCGGCCTCTAACAAGGCCTGCGACATCAACCCCTGCGATGGCGATATTGGCATCGGCGGGTGCGACTGCGCGTCCTGCGATTGCGGCGGGTGTTCCTGCGGCGGCTAGCCTTGCGCGAGGCCGCGCATGATCCTTTGGGGCTTCATTCTTGGCATGGTCTTGTGCGGCGTGACGCTTTCGTTGATCGCGCATGAGGACAGCCATGACAAATTTGGCTCCGCTGTTGCGATGTTTTCCGGCTGGTGCGCCTTTGGAATGCTTTTGATGGGCGGCACATGGGGGCTTGGCATTGTACTGCCGGGCCTGATGGCCGCCGCGGTTCTGGTTTTACGAACAACGAATTTCGGCAAGCGGATTACCGCGCTTGCCCCCTACAAAATGCCCTTTGGGATTGGCGCGCTCATTTGCAGCGTGCTGGTCTGGCTGGGCGTGCTCAATATGATGGAAGGACTTCCCAATGGCTGATGCCTATATCTACGACGCCGTACGCTCCCCACGCGGCAAGGGCCGCAAAGATGGCAGCTTGCATGAGGTGACCGCGGCACGATTATCGGCGCAAATCCTGAATGCATTGAAAGAGCGCAACGGGCTAGAAGGCCACGCCGTTGAGGACGTGATCTGGGGCAACGCCACGCAAGTGATGGAGCAAGGCGGCTGCTTGGCGCGCACGGCGGTACTGGCCTCCGATCTGGATCAGCGTATCCCGGGACTTTCGATCAACCGCTTCTGCGCCTCCGGCATGGAAGCGGTGAATCTGGCCGCCAACCAGGTCGCAGGCGGGGCTGGTGATGGCTATATCGCCGGCGGTGTCGAGATGATGGGCCGGGTCGCCATGGGCTCCGACGGGGCGGCGATTGCCGTTGATCCATCTATCGCTATGAACACCTATTTCGTCCCGCAAGGCATCTCCGCCGACATTATTGCGACCGAATATGGCTTTACCCGCGATCAAGCTGACGAGCTGGCCGTTGAATCGCAGCGCCGCGCCAAAGCCGCCTGGGATGACAATCGGTTCGAGAAATCTGTCGTGACGGTGAAAGACCAAAACGGCCTGCCGATCCTCGATCATGACGAATACATGCGCCCGAACTCGGACATGCAGTCCATGGGCTCGCTCAACCCAGCCTTCCAGGCCATGGGGGAAGTCATGCCCGGCTTCGACAAGGTCGCGCTGATGAAATACCCGCATCTGGAGAAGATCAACCACATCCACCATGCCGGTAACTCAAGCGGCATCGTAGACGGCTCCGCCGCCGTGCTGGTTGGCTCCAAAGAATTTGGTGAGAAGTTTGATCTTAAGCCCCGCGCCCGCATCAAGGCCACCGCCAAGATCGGTCTGGACCCGACGATCATGCTCACGGGCCCCGTGCCGGTAACTGAGCATATCATGAAATCCTCCGGCATGAAAATTAGTGACATTGATTTGTTCGAAGTCAATGAAGCCTTCGCCTCAGTTGTGCTACGCTTCCAGCAAGCCTTCGATGTTGACCCGGAGCTGGTCAACGTCAATGGTGGGTCTATCGCCATGGGACACCCGTTGGGAGCGACGGGGGCGATTATCATCGGCACGTTGCTTGATGAGATGGAACGGACAGACAGGGAAACAGGGCTCGCCACGCTCTGTGTTGCCTCGGGTATGGGGGCGGCGACGATTATCGAAAGGGTCTAGTTCAGGGGAACATGGGGAGCGAACGTGACGCAGAAGCCTGGCGCATTGCGACCTATATGGTCGAGCGCACCAGATCATCAATTTTCGAGGGTGACTTCGAAACCTTTGCTGACTCGTTCACATATCCCCACACCTCCACGACCGAAGAAAAAACTATCGTAATCAAAGATATGGAAGACATGAGGCGGCTCTTCGACAATGTACGCGCATCGCATAGGCAGATGGGTATGACCCATCTGTCGCGCGAGACCATTGCCGCTGAGTTTAAAGACGAAGACACGCTGATTGTCGTCCATGTCAATCACATGATGGCCGGGACACGGCGCATCAACGCGCCATTCCCGGTTTACTCGACGCTCAAACGATTTGGCGACACGTGGCGGATCGAGAAGGCCGAATACGCCATAGACAAAAAGCTGCCCTTCGGCGCTGCGCTGGAGAAGGGACAGATCAGGAAACCACTGGGGAGCAAAGAAGATGCCAAAGATTAATATCTCTGAGCTACCGGTCGAAACGGGGTCGGGCTATCCCGGTCACCGCGCCGCCCTAATGGACGGTCGCAGCCAAGTGCGCCTCGGCGATGTAAGCGGGCTTTCGCAATTTGGCGTCAATCTCGTCATGCTCGAGCCTGGCGCGATCTCCTCCCTGCGGCATTGGCATGTCGAGCAGGACGAGTTTCTTTTGGTGACGCAAGGCGTTTGCACCTTGATCGATGATCATGGTGAGACGGAGCTGCACCCCGGAGAGTGCGCCGCTTTCCCCGCTGGCGACGCCAATGGCCATCACATCAAAAACACCTCCGACGCAGCCGCGGCTTTCATCGTTGTGGGGACACGTACAAAGACAGAGACGGGCTACTATTCTGACGAGGACATGATGGTCCGGCTTGAGAATGGCGAGATGACCTTCACCCGAAAGGACGGGGGCCCGCTTGACTAAGCCATTCATCAGCAAGACGGCCGAGCAGGATGCGCGAGAGATCTACCAGTCGGTTCTCGACATGATGACGGACGCGCTGATGGCCAATGACGAACCTGTCCTGATGTCTGGCGTGGTCTATCCGTTTCGCGTGTCCACGATTGAAGAAGAGTTCATCATCGAAAGCGCATTAGACTGGCTCGAATGTACTTCCTTGTTTCGCAAAAATCTGCTGGCTCAAGGCGTAAACCACTATATTCGGCTTGTGACAGACGCGGAATTTCTCAGCGAAAACTACATTCGCGGCTCGCATATCACCCATACAATGCGCAACGCGAATGTCGTCGTGCCGCCCTATGAAAACCGTGTGGCTCTTACGCGTGTCGATGGCGTTTGGCGCTTTAGCGAGCTGGACAGCGCGCTCAGAAACAACCGGTGGCCCATTTCCTCGGCGCAAGTTGCTCATGAAGGCCGGAAAAGCTGGGCCTCCGACCTGCCAGAAAGCGACATCCGGCGCACCAACGCCTCCCCTAAAGCGATCTATCAGAACTTCATAAACGAGCTGAGCGCGATCAACATGGCCGGCGATTTCGAGGCTTGGTGCGAGAAATGCGAGTTCCCGCACTACGTCCATATCGAACAGGTTGATGAGGTGATCGACACACCTGAGGGCATACGACCTTTCGTTGAGATGATGAGCGATCAGATCAAGACGCTAGAGATCGACCATTTGAAACGGCAAGCGAGCCATGCCGAATTTATCAGCGCCACCCAGCTTTGCGGGTATCATATGACAACCTTTGAGAGCAAAGGCGAGGTGCGGCTCGGCCCTGTCGCCGGACGCTACATCCTTAATCGCACCGGCACCGCTTGGCGGATGCACTCGGTAACGAACTCTATTTCCAACACCGAATTCCCCTATTCGCAGCCAGAACCGGGCGACGCCCTCATTTCGCTGCGCGAGATCCAGGAAAGGACACTGAAGAAATGACCGATTTCACGATGAGCACCGACGCAGATGGCGTCGCGACAATCGTCTGGGACACTGTCAACAAATCCATGAACGTGATGAACGAGCAAGGGTTTCGCGACCTCGATGCACTGATCGATCAGGCGCTGGCAGATGACGCGGTGAAAGGCGTGATCATCACGTCGGGTAAGGAAGGCTCTTTTGCAGGTGGTATGGATTTGAACGTCATCGCCAAGATGAAGGAGTCCGCGGGCGACAACCCGGCGCAAGGATTGATGGACGGGTTGATGGAATGCCACGGCGTGTTGCGCAAGATCGAGCGCGGCGGCATGGATGACAAGAACAAGGGCGGCAAGCCCATTGCCTGCGCCATGCAGGGCACCGGGCTTGGCATCGGGTTCGAGATCCCACTGTCCTGCCACCGCATTTTCGTGGCCGACAACCCCAAGGCCAAAATCGGCCTGCCCGAGATCATGGTCGGCATCTTCCCTGGCATGGGCGGCACCACGCGACTGGTGCGCAAGATGGGCGCGATGGCGGCCTCGCCGTTCCTTTTGGAAGGTAAGCTGAGCGATCCAAATAAGGCGAAGATGGCTGGGCTCGTGGATGAGGTTGTTCCAGCAGATGAGCTGTTGGCAAAGGCGAAAGAGTGGGTTCTGTCAGAGCCTTCCATCGTCAAGCCTTGGGATGAGAAGGGCTACAAAATGCCGGGCGGCGCCCCCTATCATCCAGCAGGTTTCATGACCTTTGTGGGCGCTTCGGCCATGGTTAACGGCAAAACCCAAGGGGTTTATCCTGCCGCGAAGGCACTGCTGTCGGCGGTATATGAAGGCGCGATGGTGCCATTTGACACCGCCATAAAGATCGAGGCGCGCTGGTTCACCAACGTTTTGATGAACCCGAGCTCATCGAACATGATCCGCTCCCTCTTCATCAACAAAGAGGCCTTGGAAAAAGGCGCGGTGCGCCCGGCAGATGTGCCTGACCAATCGGTCAAAAAGGTCGGCGTCTTGGGCGCGGGCATGATGGGTGCCGGCATCGCGCTGGTCTCTGCGCTGGCGGGGATCGAGGTTGTGCTGATCGACCGGGAGCAGGAAGCCGCGGACAAAGGCAAAGCCTACACCACCGCCCATATGGACAAGGGTATCGCGCGCAAGAAGGCGACCGAAGAGAAGAAAGAACAGGTTCTGAGCCGCATCACCGCAACCACCGATCTCGACGCGCTGAAAGGTTGCGACCTGATCGTCGAGGCAGTGTTCGAGGATGTCGGCATCAAGGCGGACATGACCAAAAAGGTCGAGGCCATCGTGGGCGAGGAGTGCATCTTCGCGACCAACACCTCTACCCTGCCGATCACAGAGCTGGCGAAGGCTTCCGTCCGGGCGGAGCAGTTCATTGGCATCCACTTCTTCTCCCCCGTCGACAAGATGCTGCTGGTCGAGATCATCAAGGGTGCCGAGACCGGCGACCGGGCTGTCGCCAAGGCGCTGGATTTCGTTCGCCAGATCAAGAAGACGCCAATTGTCGTCAATGACGAGCGGTTCTTCTACGCCAACCGCTGCATCATCCCCTACATCAATGAAGGCATCCGCATGGTCACCGAAGGCGTTGAGCCCGCGCTGATCGAGAATGCGGCGAAGCTGATCGGCATGCCGCTCGGACCCTTGCAACTTGTGGATGAAACCTCTGTTGATCTCGGCGTGAAGATTGCCAAGGCCACAAAGGCAGCATTGGGCGACGAATATGACGACGCGGTGGATGAGATTCTGTTCTGGATGGAGGGCGAGGGCCGGTTGGGTCGCAAATCCAAAGCGGGCTTCTACAGCTATGACGAGAAGGGCAAGCGTCAGCTTCTCTGGGAGGGGCTCGGCGAGAAATACCCGGTGGCCGAGGACCAGCCTGATCTGGCCGAGGTTCAGAACCGTCTGCTCTTTGCCCAGGTGCTGGAGGCCGTGGGCGCACTGGAGGAAGGCGTGTTGATGGATATCCGCGAGGGCGATGTCGGCGCGATCCTGGGTTGGGGCTTTGCGCCTTGGTCCGGTGGGCCGCTGAGCTGGCTCGACATGGTTGGCACGCCTTGGGCGGTGGAGACCACCAACGCGCTGGCCGCCAAGCACGGGCCCCGCTTCCAAGCGCCAAAACTCTTGGAGGACATGGCCAGCGAAGGCGAGGATTTCTATACCCGCTTCGCGCCTGCAAAAGCCGCCTGATCCAGATTCCCCGCATGCGGGAAATCCCACAACACATTGATAAGACAGCCTTTCCAGATTCTGATAGGGATTTGGAAAGGTTTTTCTTTGTGGTGGAGGGCTTGTTGAAATCACAAGGGCTCTTGTGCGATTTACCCGGGTCCCGCGTCATGGGCCTATCGCCCCTGCCCTCCAATTGAGCTTGGGGGTTTTGGGTCTCTCAGCGAAGTGATGCCACCTCGTTATTTTGAGCGATTGAAGAGACGGGCAAGGCGCAATAAGTTTGGACCATGTTTCGCGCAGCGCTCATACCCCTGGCACTGGCCGCCCCTGCCCCGGCCTTGGCACATCCGCATATCTTCATTGATACGGGGCTTGAGGTCATTTTTGACGAGGCGGGCCGCCTGACCCATGTGAAGGTGACTTGGGAGTATGATGCGTTCTACTCCCTCCTGACGATGGAGGAACGCGGTCTCGACCCGGATTACGACGGGGTGCTGACAGCAGAGGAGGAGGCCGCATTGTCCGGGTTTGACGCGCAGTGGATTCCCGGCTTCAATGGCGATCTGGTCGGTATTTTAGGCGACACACCACTTGACCTATCAGGCCCGCTGAAGCCGACGGCGCGCGTGGTCGAAGGGCAGATTATCACAACGCATTTGCGGGAAGTGAAAGGCACGCCTTTGCTTGAAGGGGAACAGCTCTCCTTCAAACCGTATGATGAGACTTTTTATACGGCTTATGAGGTGACGGGTCCCGTCAAGTTCGTCGGTCTTAAAGGATGCGAGACCACGAAACGCGCGCCCGATATCGAGGCTATGATGCGGCGCTTTTCCGATCTGTTGCTCACACTGGATACGGACATAACGCCTGAGGATGCCGGTCTGCCGCCTATTGGCGAGGCCTTTGCCACGGAGGTGACGATCACATGTCCCGCCTTCTGATCTTGCCAAGCCTTGTCGCCGCTGCCTTGCTGGCTTGGCTCTGGGCCAGCGGCGGGTTTGACACATTGGCCGCCTGGGCGGCGGGGGAGCAACGCGGGTTTCAAAACGAGATGGCTTTGGGGCTGCGGGCGCTCAGGGCAGGCGAACCCGGCGCGGTCATGGCGCTTTTATCCGTTTGTTTTGCCTACGGTTTTTTCCACGCGATTGGCCCCGGCCATGGCAAGGTGCTGATCGGTGGCTATGGGTTAGGGCGACAGGTTCCTTGGCTGCGCTTGTCGGTGATCTCATTGCTTTCAAGCCTTGGCCAAGCCGTTACGGCTGTCGTCATTGTGGCGGGCGGCATTACCATAATGGGGCTCGCGCGCGACCAATTGGTCGGCATCACCGAAGACATTATGGCCCCCGCCAGCTACGGCGCGATTGGGCTGATCGGCGGCTGGCTTATCTGGCGCGGATTTCGCAAATCGGCAGGGCTGGCTTTGGGTGCTGGTACGGGCCATCACGACCACACCCATCAGCACAAACATGACCATGATCACGGTCACCACTACGCTCATGACCACGGCACTTGTCAAACTTGCGGGCACAAGCACGGGCCCGATTTGGCCGAGGTCGAAAACACCCGCTCCCTGCGAGAGGCACTCGCTTTGATCGCAGGCATCGCTATCCGACCCTGCACCGGCGCGCTTTTCATTCTGATTATCACCTGGCAGATGGGTATCTTTGGCGCGGGTATCGCGGGTGCCTTTGCTATGGCGCTCGGCACGGCTACGGTCACAATCGGCGTGGCACTGGCCTCGGTCGGGATACGGGGCGGTCTCGTGAGTGGCTTGCAAGGCAGCGCTGTTTTGACCTGGGCTGTCCCTGCGATTGAAATTTTTGCAGGCGTTTTAATCACAGTCATCGCGTCCGGGCTATTTTTGCGGGCAATTGCTTAGAGACGCGCAATAGCGCGATTGCCCACTCCCCTTCCCTCGAGAACTCCCATATGATTGGATCAAATCGCTCTAGGGAGGGGCACGGCCTTGGCCGAACGCATCGAAAGTGAAAGCCGCAAGCTGCTGGGCCGCTTGCGCGAAACGCTGGCGGAAGACAGCGCGGGTCAGGAGCGGCTGAACCGGATCGTGACCTTGATCGCGGACTCGATGCAGACCGACGTGTGCTCGATCTACCTGTTCCGTGACGCGGATACTTTGGAGCTTTGCGCGACCGAAGGCCTGAACCCTGAAGCCGTGCACCATACCCGCATGCGCATTGGTGAAGGCTTGGTCGGCCGAGTTGCGCGGCGCAAGACGCCCGTGAACACCCCCGACGCGCCGTCGGCCAAAGGGTTTCGCTTCATGCCCGAGACGGGGGAGGAGATTTACTCCTCCTTCCTCGGTGTGCCGGTGCAACGGCTTGGCGAAAGCTTGGGCGTTTTGGTGGTCCAGTCAAAGGACGCGCGCAGCTATTCTGAGGACGAGGTCTACGCGCTTGAAGTCGTGGCCATGGTGCTGGCGGAGATGACCGAGCTGGGCGCCTTTGTAGGCGAAGGCGAAGGCGCGATCCGCGCTTTGCACACCCAACCGGAGCTGTTTCGCGGTGGCACCGGACAGGAAGGCGCGGCGGAGGGGCAGGTCTATCTGCATGAGCCGCGCGTTGTCGTCACCAACCCCATTTCCGACGACCCACATGAGGAGCTGCGCCGCTTGGAAGAGGCGATTGGCACGCTCCGATCCTCGGTTGATGACATGCTTTCGAAGGTCGGGCGCGGCGCGGATAAGGAGCAGGTCAAGGTGCTCGAGGCCTACCGGATGTTCGCCAATTCCCGTTCCTGGGTGCGGCGGATGGAAGAAGACATCGCGCTTGGCCTCTCGGCAGAAGCCGCCGTAGAGAAAGAGCAATCGGCGACGCGGGCGCGGATGGAGCGCGTACCCGACGCCTATTTGCGCGAAAGGCTGCATGACCTCGACGACCTGTCAAACCGGCTTTTGCGGCTGCTAACGGGCCAGGGCAAGGACACCGGCGCCGAATTACCGGATCGCCCTATTCTAATTGCGAAGAACATAGGCCCGGGCGAGTTGCTGGAATACGGCAAGCGCTTGCGGGGGATCGTACTGGAGGAAGGCTCCGTCGGCTCCCACGCCGCGATTGTGGCTCGGGCCTGGGCCATCCCGCTGGTGATCAATGCCAAGAAGATCCTAACCGAGGCTCTGAATGGCGACCCGATCCTGGTGGACGGCGATCAGGGCGTGGTGCATCTGCGCCCCGAGGAAAGCGTCGCCAAGGCGTTCCGCGACAAAATAGCGATGCAGACCAAAGCGCAGGAGCGCTATGCCTCGATCCGGGAGAAGCCCGCAACCTCGCTCTGCGGGCATACGGTGGCGCTGCATATGAATGCGGGGCTGATGGCGGACCTGCCGTCGCTTGAAAGCTCGGGCGCAGAGGGGGTGGGCCTGTTTCGCACCGAACTGCAGTTTTTGACCCGCTCCCGTGTGCCGCGGAGATCGGAGCTAGCCGCGATTTACGGCTCGGTCATGGATGCGGCCCAAGGCAAGCGCGTGGTGTTTCGCACGCTCGACATCGGGTCGGACAAGGTGCTGCCCTACATGAAGCCACAGGATGAGCCGAACCCGGCTTTGGGCTGGCGCGCGATCCGTGTGGGCTTGGACAAGCCCGGCGTGATGCGGATGCAGCTGCAGGCCCTGATCCGGGCCGCAAACGGACGGCCTTTGTCGATCATGTTTCCCTTCATCGCGCAGTTTGACGAGTTCCGCGCGGCGCGTCAGATGCTGCTCGATGAGATCGAGCGGGAGAAGAAGCTCTCCCACGCGCTGCCCCCAGACTTACAGATCGGCGCAATGCTAGAGACGCCATCGCTGGCCTTCGCACCGCGGCAATTCTTTGAGCTGGCGGATTTCATTTCGATTGGCGGCAACGACCTGAAGCAGTTCTTCTTCGCCGCCGACCGGGAGAATGAGCGCGTGCGCAAACGCTACGACACACTCAATGTGAGCTTCCTGACTTTCATCGAGCAGGTCGTGAACCGCTGCAAAGACGCCGGCACGGCCTTAAGTTTCTGCGGCGAAGACGCAGGCCGCCCGATCGAGGCACTGTGTTTCGCTGCCATGGGTATGAACACGTTGTCGATGCGCCCGGCCTCGATCGGCCCCGTCAAAAGCATCATCCGACGCACCGATATTTCCGCCTTGCGGGCGGTGATCGACGAGGCCCGGGAAAGCGGTGCACAATCCGTGCGGCCTGCCGTGATGGAACACTTGAAGTCAGTGCAGGGGTAGCGGCTACGAAGAGGTCTCTCCGATGTGCGGAAAAGGCCCGCTTTGCGCCCAAACCTCCCAATTGCTGCGCCATACTCAAGTGGACCCTAAGCGCTGAACGCCAACACTGTTCAAAGAAAAAACGGCTCGGAGCCGACCTTTGTGAAGCTATCGGCATGTGGCGATTGCAAGCACATGTCAGGCTACGACGGGAAGGCCCCAGAAAAGTAGTGCTTTGGATTTCGCCTCCCAAGGTTTCGCTGTTTTCTCCGGAAAACCACGATTGAAGTATAACCTGTTGGTTGTAGCCGAACCGAGCGTCGACACCTCTTGGCACAGTTAATTTACGCAACTCAGATCAACGCGTCCTTTCCGCCGCTGCGATGAATGCGCCGGTCAAGATAATCGGGGCCGCGATAAGAAAGGCAGGTGAGAGGCTGAGCTGGAATATGAACAGATCCGCCAGTATGGGCCAAAGCAGCGCCACATATTCAAACGGCGCAAGCCGGGAGGCCTCAGTATAGCGGAAGGCCAGCGTCATCGCGATATGTCCAAAGCCGCCATACAGCCCTGATAGCACCAAAAGCCCAAGCACCGGCACACTTGGCATCTCCCACCCCCAAGGCAGGGTCGCCAATCCGCCCACCATGGAGGCGAGCACGAAATACATCGCAATGGCGCCCGGGCTTTCGGTCCTGTTCAAACTGCGCACCATGATCAGCGCCAGCGCCGTCAGAACGGCCGCTGCAAATCCAATCGCATAGCCAAAGAGGCGGGCATCATGGTCGGACGAGCGCGTCAGCTCAGGCCAAACCAGCACGACCACGCCACTAAATCCAAGCGCGAGGCCCCAAATGCGCCATTTGGTCAGCCGCTCCGACAAAATCACCGCCGCACCAAGCGCCATCAAAATGGGGGAAAGCTGCGAAATCAGGATCGCCTCGGCCTGGTTCAACCGGGCCACAGCAGCGAAGGAGGCAAACAGCGCAAGTGCGCCAAAACTCGCCCTTAGAAGATGTGCGCCGGGCCGGTTTGTGGCCAAGCCGCCCGGGAACTCCCCCCTGACCCAAAGAAAAATGACCAGAGGCAGGATTGCGAAGAAGGAGCGGAAAAAGACGATCTGGCCAAGAGGCACGGCGTCGCTGACCGCCTTCACGCTCACAAACATGCCCGCCATCAAAAGCCCGGACAAAAGGCGCAAGCTGATGCCCAGTGACGGGCGGTCAAGCGTGCTCATTCAGGGGCGTCCTGCTGGGCCAATGCGTCTCGCAATGCGTCCCCGGCCAAATTGATGGCCAACACGCAGATCACTACGGCCAGCCCCGGCCAGATCATCTGCAACGGGGTGGAGCGCAAGTGGACGCGTGCATCCAACAGCATCGAGCCCCATTCCGGGTTGGGCGGCTGCACGCCAAATCCCAGAAACCCAAGCGCCGAGATGCCCAAAATCGCCCGCGCAAACATGCCCGTCCAAACCACGGTCAGCGACGGGATCAACGACGGCAAATAGTGCCAGCGCGCAATCGACCAGCTGGGCAGACCCGCTAACCGCGCCTGCACCACATAGCCGCGGCTTTGCACCGACAGGCCGATGCCACGCGCCACGCGCGCATAGCGCATCCAGCCCGTCACAGAGAGCGCGAAAATCAAGCTCCAAGTGCCCGCCCCCATGAGCCCTGCAATCACAATCGCCGCCACCAATTCGGGAAAGGCCAGAAAGGTATCCGTCGTCCGCATTGCCACCCAATCGGCGAGCCGCCCGCCCAAAGCTGCGGCAAGTCCGATGGTAGTCCCGATGATCATGCTGATCACCGAAATCACAAAGGCCAGCCCCAGCGACCACCGCGCGCCATGAAGCAGGCGCGATAAGATATCCCGCCCTAAGGCGTCAGTGCCCAAGAGAAACTCCGCGCTCGGGCCGGACAGTCGCTTAGGGATATTGATCACGGTCGGATCGTAAGGCGCGAGCATGGGGCCGACGCCCGCCAGCAAAACCAACGCAATGACCAACAGGGCGACGCTACGCATTGCTCTCTCCGATCCTCGGATCGATGACGCGGTAGATCAGGTCGATCACAAGGTTAACGACCACAAAGACCAGCGCGGTCAGCACCACCACGGCCTGCACATGCGAAAAGTCGCGCGACAGGATCGCTTGCACCAAAAACGTGCCGAGCCCCGGCCTGCCGAAAATCACCTCCACCAGAACAAGCCCTTCGAGCAGGAAGGCGAGTTCCAACCCAAACACCGTCACCACCGGGATCGCAGCATGCGGGGCAACATGGTCTCGGCCTACAGACCTGTCCGAGACACCGCGACGCCGGATCGCGGGCAGAAACGGCTGACCCCGTGCCTCCAAAATGCCGGAGCGAATGATCCGCGTCAGGGACGCCGCCACGCCCAGACCGAGTGTCAATGCAGGCAGAATGGCATGGGCAGGCGTGCTCGCCCCAAGTGCGGGCAACCAAGCGAGCTTGACCGCAAAGATCAGGATCAGGATGAGCCCCAACCAGTAGGCCGGAATCGCATTGCCTATTGAGGCCAACCCAACCGCGAACCGGTCCAGAAGGCTACCAGGTCGTTTCGTAGCAAGGATGGCTAGCGGCACCGAGATGATCAGACCAATACCGAGCGCGGCAAACGCCAGCGGAAACGTGTAGCTGATCGAGGCCCAGAGATCGGGCCAGACCGGGCGGCCTGTTACGGCCGAATTGCCAAAATCAAGCGTCAGCAAAGGCCCAAGCCACGCCCAGAACGCCTGCCAAAAGCTTCGGTCGAGCCCCACTTCGGCGCGGACCTGGTCAATCACCTCGTCGGTCAGAAGCGCGTCGAACCGCGCCATCGCGATGGCCTGCGCAGGATCACCAGGCGCGTTCCACAAAAGCGCAAAGGTCAGGATCGCAGTGCCCGACAAAACGACAAGCGCCCTGAGCAAAAGGCCACCGGCGGTTTTGATCATGCCACGGCCTCCAAGGCGCCCAAAGCAATCGCCGCGTCCCTCAAGGTTCGGCAATAGTCGGATCGCGGGTTGAGCGCGAAGTCCTGCGCGTCGGCGATTTCCTCGATGCGCCCTGATTTCAAGACCGCGATCTGATCGCCATGGGCCACGGCATATCCCAAATCATGGGTCACAATCAGCGCGGCAAAGCCTTCCTCCGCTTGCAGCTCAGCGATCAGCCGTGCAGTATGTTTTTGCGTGACCGCGTCCAAGGCGGAGAGCGGCTCGTCGAAAAGCACCAGGGGCGGCGAAGCGATCAAGGCACGCAAAATCCCCGCCCGTTGCGCCTGCCCGATGGAGACCTGATCCGGGCGCCGATCCAGTAGATCAAGTGGCAGCTCCAGCCCGGCGCAAAGCCGTTCCAACCGGCCTCCTGCCAAACTGATGTTTTGCGCCACAACGGGCTCCATAATGGATCGGCGCAGACTCATGGTCGGGTTGAAAGCCGCGCGCGGCTCTTGCATCACCAAGGCTGGGCGCGCATCGCGTGTTGGCGCGCCGTCCCAGGTCACTTCGCCCGAACTCGGTCTGAGCAGGCCCAGAATAGCCGCGATCAAGGTGGACTTGCCCGCACCGCTTTCGCCGACCACGGCAAGAGTCTTACCCGCGGGTAGGGTGAATGAGATATCCGCCAGCGTCACACGCGGCCCGCGTTTGACCACCAGGTCACTGACGGTCAGCATGGCAGGGCCATCCAGTTGCGATGCGCGGACAGGGCTTTGGCGGCCTGCGTTTCGGGGCGCTCCAGAATATCTTCCGTACGCCCTTCCTCGACCAAATGGCCGTCAGCCATCACCAGTAATCTGTCGACACGCAGCGCGGCGAGGCCAAGGTCGTGCGTGATCAAAGCCATCGCCGTGTCCTTGCCGTCCAGAAACCCAGACAGCAGCTCCATCGTTGCCGCCGCAACAACCGGATCAAGCGCCGAAGTCGGCTCATCAAGCGCGATCAGATCAGGCGCGCCGATCAAGGCCATGGCGATGACAAAACGCTGCTGCATACCCCGGCTCCACCCCCAAGGGCGTTTGCGCAAATCGCCGCCCTCGATTTTGAGGGCCCGGAACAAGCCTTCCCGGTCGGCATGGCCTGCTTGCAGGCCCAAAGCCTCTTCCGCCTCCCGCCAGTGAAACGCCATCGAGCGCAGCGGATCGAGCGCCTCATCCGGGCTTTGCGGAACATGCGCCACGCTGTGCCCCTGCTGGCGCAGGTCATCGATCAAAGCGTGGCCAAGCGTCGATTTGCCAGAGCCGGAGGCACCAACGATGCCAATCCGTTCCCGGGGGTGAATGACTAGCGATGTCGGGTGAAGAATGGTCCGGCCCGAGCGGATTGCGCTCAGGCCGGTCACGGTTAGTGTCATTTAGCGAGCTTTGTCTCGTGCGTGATCCAGTAGGTCTCGGTCGGGTGCACCTGGTAGCCGGTCAGTCCGGCGACGCCCACATTGGTTTGGCTGACATGGAAGACAGGGATCAGGGCGGCTTCAGCGGCAATGATCTTCTGGACCTCATCGTAGATTCCCTTGCGTTCCTCATGCTCAAAGGTCAGGCGACCTTGCGCCAGCAACTCATCCAGCCGCTCATTCGAAAACTTGCCGGAATTGGAGCCGCCATCTGACTTGAGCAGCGTCTCAAGAACTGCGCCGGGGTCACCCTGCGGCGTCGTCACCCAAGCTTGCAAAAACAGATCAGCTTCGCCTGCAGCAATAGCGTCATTGCTCGCCCCCCACTCGCCTACGGTGATATTGGCCTTCACGCCAATGGCTGCAAGGAACGCCTGTGTCAACTCAGCCGTCGGCGGCAGAGCGGCACGTGAGGAATAGGTCACGATGTCGATCTCAAGCGGCGCACCGTCCAGCATCCAGGTGCCCCCCTCTTTCACCGCGCCCGCTTCCGCAAGAAGCGCTTCGGCTTTGGCCGGGTCATAGCTGGCAGGAATGTCAGACGCCCAACCTTTGCCTTCCGGGTAAACTGTGCCCGCTGGCACGCCACCCACGCCGGAAAGCGCTGCGGCTACAATGCCTTCGCGATCAATTGCATACGAGACCGCCTGACGGATCAACGGGTTGGACATCGGGCCGCTTGCGGCATTCACCGTGTAGAAATAGAGCCGCGCTGTTGGGGCCGAGAACCCTTGTGCGCCGGTGTCTTGAATGCGCTCGAAATCCGTTTCAGGGTAGTTGATCACCAGATCGACTTCGCCAGCCTCGAAGGCCAGTGCGGCCGTTGCTGGGTTCGTGGCGACGACCACGCGCACCTCTTCCAGACCGGGGGCACCCAGACGGTAATCGGTATTCGCCTCAACGCGGTACAGCTGCTCCGGCACGGCTTCCTTGAACACATAAGGTCCCGTTGCGTTGATCGGGAAGGCCTCAGACGGCGCGCCAAGAACTGCGATCCCAGGCTCGGACAAGGTCCAGGGGAAGGCCGCATTTGGGCTGTTGGTTTCAAACACGATAATGCTGTCGCCATCCGCAGACATGCCCGCCAGATCAAGCAACTTGGCCACGCGCGCATTGTGGCCCGGATGCGCTTCGTCTGAGATTGGCGCAATCGCGTCAATCACCGCCTGCGCCGTGACTGGGCTGCCATCGTGGAACTTCAAACCATCGCGCAAGGTAACGCGCCATGTCGTGGGCGATGATTGCTCGATCCCTTCAGCCACGCGTGGGTAAAGGTTCATGTCATAGTCTATGCCCATCAGAGTCTCGGTCACGCCGGTCTGGTTCGACATCCACCCGTTATAGCTCGCACGTGGGTCCGGGACCTCCGCCGTCGGGCCGAACCCAACCGAGATGGTCAAGCTGCCCTCTTGGGCGACAGTTGGGAGTGCCGTGCTAAGCGCAAGCGCGGCCGAGAACGCGAGCCGGGTGAAAATCGACATGGGTCTTTCCTTCAAAACTTGGAATGGAGGGTGATGGCGTTAAGCTTTCGATCACGTAACTTACGCAGTTGCTAGACCAACGCAACCGCAATTGTTACGTGTAAGGCGACCCCCGGAGAAACCTTGCTCATGAAACGAAACAGTCGACTGTCTCTCGCGCTACATTCGCTGAGCCACATGGCGAACGACCCCGCTCGTACGCGCACATCTGCTGATATAGCGGAACACGCTGGAACAAACCCGGTCGTTGTCCGCAGGGTATTCGGAAAACTGCGAGAGGCAGGTATTTTGTCATCCGAGAAAGGCCATGCGGGCGGTTGGCGGCTGGCGCGACCTTCTGAGGCCATAACCCTTGCAGATGTCTATCTTGCATTGGATGAGCGGCTGGTCGCAGGAAACACCACGCGCATCGAATCCATTGAATGCAGCGTTGAAACGGATCTTCATAGACGTGTTTCAGACGTGTTGGCAGAGGTAGAATTGACCCTCGTCGATAGACTGCGCGAGACATCAATTAACGACATCCATTCAGCGTCCTGCAGCTATTGCGCAGACTGATTTTCCTTTGGCCTATGCGGCCTCGCGTTGTGAAATTTGCGGTTCAACTGCCAGTGCCGCCGCATTATTTGATTGCTGATGAGTAGGTCGCTCAGCAGGTGATTGCGCTAGGAAAGTGGCTTTGAAATAGTGCTCACCCGCTGGACGTTGGAGCCGGCTCATCGAATGTCATACAGCAGGCCAAAGGGTCCGTAGCGGACGCAACAAGAATTCAGCTTTGCAAAGACTTGCTCGCGCGCGACCCCAGACAACCTTACGAAGGCCCGTTTTCCGCCCATGGTTCTTTTTGCTACGGTCACGCAGCAAACAAAGCGGGAATTGGAAAAGTGATCTGTTGCGGCAGCAAAGTCCTAAATAGCGGTCACTGTAAGTAGAACTGGGTTTAGCTAGCCTAACAGTCCTTTGGAAGTTGTAGCATGGCTCGGCGCGCTCAGCACTCAAGCCCGAACCAATAAAGCACCCGCCAGTCCAGAGATGGCGGGTGCAACAGATTAGTTCAAATCAGCCAACGCCTTTCGCGCAGCCCCAACGGCCCAGACGGCTTCGGGGTGGCTTTGGAAGACCGCGTTCAGCTTGTCGCGGAACGGGCCGGATTTGGCGGCAATGAAGCGTTCGAGCTTTTTGGAGAAAGCCCGCGCCTCTGTCTTTGACAGCGGCGTTTCATCGTTGCGGCGCATGTCTAGGTCGACAATGGCCTGCTGCAGCGGTTTTAGCCAGGCGAAAGCCGGATCGCGGGTCGCTACCTCGTAAAGCTCAAGCGGGCTGCCCGTGAAGAAGCTTTCATCGGCCTGATACATCAACAGATGGCGATGCAGCTCCTGCAACGCACGTGAGAGATCACCCAGCCCGGTTTTGTGTCCGGTGGCTGGCAGAACAGTGGTCGTCATAGTCTAGCCTCCTTTTTGAGGGTTGGGCGGTCCGGGTATCGGCCCGCTTGCTTGGAGGCTTAAAGTGGGGGCGTGCCGCGTCGATTACCAATGCGCGAGATGCATGGCCGTTAACCGCGTTTCACAATCTCGATGAAATCTGCAATCAGCGCGGCGCGGTCGTGGCCTGTTTCTTCGGCCAGTTTCCGCAGGCCAAATTGCACATGGGCCACGTCCTGATAATAGCTGGTGAAAGCGTAGTTGATCGCCGCACCGGAGACTGCACCCAGCACGGGCACGGTTTGGGCGGCCAGCTTGCGGCCCAATGTGGCGGCGAGGCGCGGGGCGATGGCGGTGATCAGCCCCTGGATGGTGGAGCCCGTGACGCTCGCGCGCAAAGTCAGGAAGCTCAGATCGGTGCCGTCATCTTCTTCCATGGGACCCGCGGCGGCGAAGACGCGGAGGCAATCGGCACGTGTATCGGGATCGGCGGGGTCAAACCCGTGCTCGGCGGCGATGCCTTGGATCGCACGCAACATGACTGTAGTTGTAACGGGGATTTCAGCCAGCGATGTGGCCGCCCCGCCAAAGCCGCCCGCCGCGCCAGTGGCCACGGTGACCGCCCGGGTCAGCCAGTGGCCGGTATCTGGCAGCCGCGTGCGGGAGGCTTCTGCGGCTGAAAAGCTCAGCTCAAGCGCTTGTAAGGTGGCTTTGTCGAGCCCGGAACGAACGGGCTTGGGCAGCCGGTCCAACAAGCCTTCGGCCTGCCCGCCCAAAAGCTCAACCACTTGCATGCCCACGCCGCGCGCGGAGCGGTAGCGCTGTGCGAGCGCCTCTAGTTGCGCCTCTTTGCTGGGGCTTGGGGTCACAATTGGCGGCAGGATGGTCTGGGTCAAAGCGGTTTTCCTCTCCTACCTGACATGGGGAGGCAGCGCGGGATTTCAATGTTCAGGCTTTTGTCACCTGACCTGTGACGCCCGCCCAAGCGCCTTCGCTGAGTGCCAAGCCAAGGACCCGATCGGGGTTGGTGGGTGGCGGCATTTGGACAGCTGCAAGCTTGGAAAAGCCGAAGCGAGCATAATAAGGCGCGTCACCCACAAGCAGCACCCGGTCCCAGCCAAGGCTGGCCGCTTTTTCAAGGCTCGCGCCCATCAAGACCGCGCCAAGGCCTTCGCCCTGGCGGGTCGGGTGTACCGCAATCGGCCCCAGCAGCAGCACAGCCGCATCGCCAATGCGGACCGGCCAGTAGCGGATCACACCGCCCAGGATGTCATCCAGGTCACGGGCCACGAGGCAGAGCTCGGCCACCGGGTCCACGTCATCGCGCAGCCGGTAGGAGGACAGCGCCTCCCGCCCCGGCGCGAAGCACAGGTCGTAGAGCGCCTCCACCTCCCACCAATCACCCGGTTGTTCCTGGATCAGCTGCACGCCGCCCGCCTGCTCAGTTTGCCCTTTTCGCTGCCCTAGCATGGCGTTAGCACTGGGGCAAACCGCGCATAGGAGCTTTCACATTGTTCTACCGCCCCGAAGACGGCCACGGCCTGCCGCACAACCCGTTCAACGCCATCATCACCCCGCGACCCATTGGCTGGATTTCGACCCGCGCCGCCGACGGGTCGGAGAACCTGGCGCCCTATTCTTTCTTCAACGCCGTGGCTTACGTGCCGCCGCAGGTGATGTTCGCCTCCACGTCTTCGAAAGAGGACCGGGAAAAGGGCAAGGACAGCGTTGCCAACATCATCGAGACGGGCGTCTTTTGCGTCAATGTCGTAGAATATGCGGCGCGCGACGTGATGAATGTCAGCTCCGGCCCTTACGCGCGGGAGGTCGACGAGTTCGACAAGGCGGGCATCGCGCGGGAAGCGTGCGAGACGATTGCCTGCTCGCGCGTGGCGGGCGCGCCGGCCAATTTGGAATGCAAGATGACCAAGGTGGTGGACCTGCCGGGAGAAGCCAATGTCGTCGTTTTTGGCGAGGTCACCGGCGTGCATATGCGCGACGCTTGCCTGAAAGACGGGATATTTGACGTGACAACATTCCAGCCTTTGGCCCGGCTGGGTTACCGCGACTACGCGAAGGTGGAGACGCTGTTCAGCTTGCAGCGGCCCGGCGAGTAAGCCGGGAGTAATCGGCGCTAATGCGCGCCGCCCGCGACCCCGATCTTGACGGAATAGTCCACCGCAATCGCGTAGTCGGGGTCGTCGTCGCTATCGACCATCAGCTGGCCTGCATTGGTCAAAAGCTCGTGGCAGTCGCGGCTGAGATGGCGCAGCTGCACCTTTTTGCCCTCGGCCTGGTATTTGGCCGCGATATCCTCGATCGCTTGCAGCGCGGATTGGTCGGCGACACGGCTTTCTGCGAAATCGATCACCACCAAAGACGGATCCTCGTCAGGCGTGAAAATCTCCATAAACCCAGCGGTTGAGCCGAAAAACAGCGGGCCCTGCACCTGATAGACCTTTGCGCCTTCGGGCGTTTCATAGGTTTTGGCGTGGATGCGGGTGGCGTTCTGCCAGGCATAGGCGAGCGCGGAGACTATCACGCCGACCACCACGGCTGTGGCGAGATCATACATCACCGTGACCACGGTCACGAGGATGATGACGAAGGCGTCCATCTTGGGCGCCTTGCGGATGATGTTGAAACTGTTCCAGGCGAAGGTGCCGATCACAACCATGAACATCACGCCCACGAGTGCTGCCAGCGGGATTTGCTCAATCAGCGGTGCGCCCACGAGGATGAAAGTCAGCAAGAACAAAGCGGCTGCGGTGCCAGCAATCCGCGTGCGGCCGCCGGAATTCACGTTGATCATGGATTGCCCGATCATCGCGCAGCCGCCCATGCCGCCGAAAAACCCGGTTACCGTGTTGGCGACGCCTTGCGCCACACATTCCTGCGATGCGCCGCCACGTTTGCCCGTGATAGCGCCCACGAGGTTCAACGTCAGAAGGCTTTCAATCAGACCAATCGCAGCCAGAATGACGGCGTAGGGCAAGATAATCCAGAGCGTCTCTAGCGTGAAGGGGGCCAGCAGGTCGCCATAGATGCCTTGCGCCACAGACGCGTTACCCGCGAAGCTGAAGGGGACGTGAAAGCTCGGGAAACCGCCCGCGATTTCAGCCAGATCGCCGACGCGCGGCACATCGATGCCGAAGCCGATCACGATCAGGGCGACGATACCGATCCCCGCCAGTGGCGCAGGGATGGCTTTGGTAACCTTCGGCGTGGCCCAGATGATGCCCATAGTCAGCACGGTCAGCGCCAACATGATGGCAAGCGGCGTTCCGGACAGCCACTCCCCGCTGGCCATACCATGCCCGCCGGAACCGTGTTCGGCCGAGCCCGGTACCTGGAATTGACCCAATTGGGCCAGGAAAATAACGATGGCGAGCCCGTTCACGAAGCCCAGCATCACCGGGTAGGGGACAAGCCGGATGAACTTGCCCCATTGCATGAAGCCCACGAAGATCTGGATCAAACCCATTAAGATGACGGTCGCAAACAGGTATTCGACCCCATGCTGCGCCACCAAAGCCACCATGACGACAGCCAGAGCGCCGGTCGCGCCCGAGATCATGCCGGGCCGCCCACCGATCAGTGCGGTGATCAAGCCTACGATGAAAGCCGCGTAGAGGCCGACCAGCGGATGCACGCCCGCGACAAAGGCAAAGGCCACGGCCTCAGGCACCAAAGCCAACGCCACGGTGAGGCCCGACAAAATTTCGATCCGCCAGCGGTCCATGCTGTATGGCGCATCGGGCACCAGTTCCAGCCGGTTCAGGACGGGATTGTTCGACAGGGCTTTGAGAAAGCTGCGGGTCACGCTGGCCTCATTTGCTTGATATGACATCGCTGTGGCACGCCCTTACCGGGGTGCGCCAGAAGATGCACCCCCGAAATCGAGTTTCAAGCCATCAAAGCTACGCGCGCGGCGTTTCATTTTGGTAAATCTTGGGCCAATACTGCGGGAACGGCTAAATTTCCCGCGAAGGACCTTCCCCATGAGCAAAACGAAAATCGGCGTGATCGGCGGATCAGGCGTCTATGACATTGACGGTTTGGAGGGTGCCACATGGCAGGCGGTAGAGACGCCTTGGGGCGCGCCGTCGGATGAGGTTTTGACCGGTACACTGGATGGGGTCGAGATGGCCTTCCTGCCCCGCCACGCACGTGGCCACAAGCTGAGCCCAAGCACTGTGCCATACCGTGCCAATATCGACGCGTTGAAGCGGATCGGGGTGACAGATGTGATCTCCGTCTCCGCCTGTGGCTCGTTCCGAGAGGAAATGGCGCCGGGCGATTTTGTCATTGTAGATCAATTCATTGACCGCACCTTTGCGCGGGAGAAATCGTTCTTCGGGACAGGCTGCGTCGCGCATGTCTCCGTCGCGCATCCAACCTGTCCGCGGCTCGGCGCGGCCTGCTTCGAGGCCGCTGAGGCGGAGGGGATCACCGTCCACAATGGCGGCACCTATCTGGCCATGGAAGGCCCGCAATTCTCGTCGCTGGCCGAAAGCAAAATGTATCGGGAGAGCTGGGGCTGCGACGTCATAGGCATGACCAACATGCCCGAGGCCAAGCTCGCGCGGGAGGCCGAGCTTTGCTACGCCTCCGTCGCGATGATCACGGATTATGACAGCTGGCATCCCGATCATGGCGAGGTGGATGTCACCAAGATCATTGAGACCCTGATGGGCAATTCCGCCAAAGCCAAGGGGCTGGTCGCCCGGTTGCCCGGCATATTGGGCGCCGACCGCGCCCCCTGCCCGCATGGCTGCGACCGCGCGCTTGAATTTGCGATCATCACCCAACCCGACGCGCGCGACCCGGAGGTTATGGCCAAGCTCGACGCCGTAGCGGGCCGGGTGCTGTAGCTACTGAATGGTTGGAGCCTCCTCGATCTCGCTTTCACGGATCACGCCGAGTTTCGCACGCAGAAAGACGTCGGGCTGATGCCCGCCAACGGTGCTGCAATCGAACTCCTGCGCGGGGGCGCGGGCCTCAAGGTTAAGGGCCGGGCCTTCGCAGGTCAAAAGCTCAAGATTGGGGATCACGATTGAGCCCGCACGAAACGTGACGCCGATGGTGCGTTCATTGCGTTGGCCGTCCTGATCCGCATAGCGGGCATCGACAAGCACGGATTCCACCAAGGACCGGCGCACCGTGCAGACCTTTTGCCGTTTGATCAGCGAGCGGGCGACAGCGCAAGCGCAGTCCTGGCTCATCATCGGGTTCACGCTTGCGTCTCTGACCGCGGAGACGTGACCCACGAAGGGAATACGGTCAGCCTTGGCGAGCGTTACCTCCTCATCCGTTCCAGGGATGCCGACCAGCCCTTTGCCCCGATTCACCAAATTGGTGAAATCCGGGACATGGTCGCGGAGCGAGTTGGAATATTCCTTCGACAGCGGGACCATATCAATATCGTCGGTAGTCACATCCATCGAGCAAATTCGCCCTTCCAGATTTTGCCCATCTGGTGAGATGGCCACCAGATCGCCCGCGCGAAACACTTCGGAATTCACGGGTGCGGCCAGCTCATGATAGGCGACGACATCCTTCGGGCTGATGGCGAAAAGATACACGTAGGTGAGAAGACCGCCCACGACCAAGGCCGCTGCGGTTAGGATACGTTTAATCATGTCACCCTCCTAATTCCGGGGGCAACACACGCCGACGGCGCATTGATAATGGGTCTCAGGGCATTTGGTTTCGTCCGCAACAGCGGGTGCGGCGGAGGCCGCAATCAAAAATATGAGAATACGCATAACACGCTCCGAAAAATGGACTATACTAAAATCAGTTCGTTTTAATACGCGGAGCGTAGCATAAATTTGGCCAATTTCCAAATCTCCGCATGGCTGCGCAGACAGAAAGCCGGTGCGTTGACCCCAGTTCTGGTGGCTGTGATTGCGCTTCTGGCGCTGCCCGCGGCCGATTTTGTGAGCGCGCAAGGGCGCATGGATGATGACAGCTTCTACAAGCTGGTGGCCTGTGGCGCCAAACCGGGCGGCGCGTGCC
Source organism: Litoreibacter sp. (assembly GCA_026710325.1). Taxonomy (GTDB): domain Bacteria; phylum Pseudomonadota; class Alphaproteobacteria; order Rhodobacterales; family Rhodobacteraceae; genus Litoreibacter. The sequence goes on from JAPORH010000063.1 coordinate 33,893, forward strand.
GAGAGCCGCTTGTCCGTTGGGCCCCAAGCGATGCGGCCGACCTGACCATAGGCATTACCGAGGTCAAAACCGGCTTCCCTGAGACCAAACGCCCGCTGGCCGAAGAGGCCTTGAGCGCTGCGGTGGCCGAGGTCAACGCGGCGGGCGCGGCGGTCCAGATGCGCGAGGTTGGTGCTGAGGACGACCCCCATATCACCGTGCATCTTTGGGACCAGGACGAGGGGGAGCCGATCAAAGGCTCCGATCTGTCCAACATGAACGGCATCGTGATGGGGCAAGGCTATGTGCATATCTGGTGGGACGGGCGGCGCAATCTGACGCGCGGCGTGATCCTAATCTCCCGTGACATCGCCCCCGGTGATCTGAAGTCGATCATGCTGGAGGAGGTCACCCAGTCGCTTGGGCTGCTCACAGATATCAACAACCCGTGGTACGACACTCGCTCGATCTTTGCGGAGACCAGCAATTACCTGACTGCGCTGCAACGCCAGGACAAAATGGTCTTGCAGCGTCATTACCCATTAGAGAATTAGAACAAAGGCTCTTTCCATGCTCCACACCCCAGAGGTCAAAGATTATATCCGCACGATCCCTGACTTCCCGCATGAGGGGATCATGTTTCGCGACGTGACCACGCTGTTTCTGGACCCGCGCGGGTTTCGCATGGCGATTGACCAGATGCTGTCGCCCTATGCCGGGCAACGCTTTGACAAGGTGGCAGGGCTTGAGGCGCGCGGCTTTATCCTAGGCGGCGCGATTGCGCATCAGCTTTCGATGGGATTTGTGCCCATCCGCAAGCAAGGCAAGCTGCCTGGCAAGACGATCCAGCAGAGCTACACGCTGGAATATGGCGAGGCCACGATGGAGCTGCATGATGACAGCTTACAGCCCGGCGAAAAGGTTTTGCTGGTTGACGATCTGCTGGCCACGGGCGGCACGGCGGAGGCCGGGATCAAGCTGATCGAGCAGCTTGGCGCAGAGGTGATTGGTGCCTCCTTCATCATCGACCTGCCTGATCTAGGCGGGCGGAAGAAACTCGAGGCGCTCGGAATGGATGTGCGGGTGCTGTGCGAGTTCGAAGGCGACTGATCAACCCAACGATTCAATTGGGAAAATGGTAAGGTTTTTCACCGTTTGAGGAATCCGCTGGCACATTATGTTGCGCGTGAGGAGACAAATGGTGAGGGAGCCCATGCGCGTCGCGTATATTCTGGCGGAAAACCTGACGGATGAGGAGCGGAAGCTTCTTATGGGCGTGTCGTCGCGCCCTATGCCAATTGATACGGATGACATGAAAGCGCTGAGCGCCTTGCGCTTGATAGAGCGGGAGATCGGCGGCCACACCGCGCGCGTCACGCCTTTCGGCGCCAATGTCATTTCGGTCCTGCAAGAAATGAAAAAGAGCGCCTAACGTAACACTGCGCCCGGGTTCATGATTCCGTTCGGGTCGAGGCCATGTTTGATGGCCCGCATCGCCGCTAATTTGGCCGGGTCGCCGTATTTTTCCAAATCGGCGACTTTCAGACGTCCGATCCCATGTTCTGCGGATACCGAGCCACCCAAAGCGTGGGTCAGGTCGTGGACCAGCTCTTTCACCTTTGGGCGCTCCGCTTCGTAATCCGCGCGGGCGCGGCCTTGTGTGGGGAAAACGTTATAATGCAGGTTGCCGTCGCCCAGATGGCCGAAACAGTTGATCCGAAAATCGCCGAGTTCGGCCAGGGATTGCCCGGCGCGGTTGATGAATTCGGGGATGCGGGTGATCGGGACCGAGATGTCGTGGCTGGAGACGGAGCCTATGCGCCGATTCGCCTCGGGGATGTTTTCGCGGATCGCCCAGAAGGCATCGCGCTGCGCCAGGGATTGCGCGATGACGCCGTCGCTGACCAGCCCGCGTTCAAACGCTTCGGCGAAGAGCTGTTCCAGCCCCGCTGACGGATCCTCCCCAAAGCTGCCGACATCAATCAGCACCATCCAGTCCGGCGGGGTGTCAAAAGGGATCGCGACTTCTGGCCCGGTTTCGGCCAGAAAATCCAAGCCCATCCGGCCAATCAGCTCAAAAGCGGAGACCTGACCGCCGAACTGTTCGCCCGCCAACGCCAATAGATCAAGTGCGGCTTGCGGGTCGCGCACCACCATCAGCGCGGCGCCTTGCGATGTTGGTTTTGGGAAGAGCTTCAGACTTGCTGCCGTGATGATCCCAAGTGTTCCTTCCGCCCCGATGAGCAGGTGGCGCAGGTCGTAGCCGGTGTTATTCTTGCGCAGGTGTGTGAGCCCGTTCCAGACCTCACCTGTTGGCAACACAGCCTCCAACCCCAAACACAGATCGCGCGCATTGCCGTAGCGCAGCACATTCACCCCACCCGCATTGGTTGCCAGATTGCCACCGATCCGGGCGGAGCCTTGGCTCGCCAGCGTCAGCGGGAAAAGCCGGTCCACATTATCAGCGGCCTCTTGCACGGATTGCAGGATCGCGCCGGCTTCGCAGATCAGTACGTTCTCGACCGGATCGACGGAGCGGATCGCCGTCATGCGTTCGAGCGACAGGACGACCGGGGTAACGTCCCCCTCATTGATCTGCCCGCCCACCAAGCCGGTGCCCCCGGCATAAGGAACGATGCCTGTCCGGGCCTTGTTGCAGGCTTTGACGATGGTGGCGACCTCGTCTGTGTTACCAGGTGCCAAGAGCAGCGCATCCGCGCCTTTGTAGCGGCCGCGCGGCTCCTCGAGATAGGCAGGCGTCAGTTCTTTGAAACAGGCGGGCGGCAGGGCTGCGCGAAGTGCGTCGCGCAAAGCGTCGGAGACTGGGTTCAACATGAGGCTTGCCTAACCCGTCAGCGCGTGCCCCGCAATGCGCCTAATCGTCAAAGGAGGGCGGGTTAAAATAGACGGGTTTCAGCACCATGATCGTGGGGCGCCCGGGCAAGGTTCGCATAGACAGCTCGATGGAGCTGGTATCTGGCTCGACCACGTCGAACTCATCCCGCATGCCGGAAATAAAGGTGTTGAGGGAGTAATCGCTCCACCAATGCATCGGGATCACTACCGAGGATCGCAGCCGTTTCAGCACCCGCGTCATGGTCTCAATATCCAAGGTCAGCCCGCCATCCACCGGCGCCATGACCACATCGAGCCGCCCGATCGCCGCATATTGTTCGGCATCCGGCTCGTGATGCAGGTGCCCCAGATGACCCACGCAGAGACCCGCCACCTCGAAAATGAAGATGGAATTGCCATCCTCCTCCGGCGGGCCGCCGAAGCGGGAGCGGATATCCGTGGGCACGTTGCGCACCAGCATCTCGCCCAGATCAAGGTGGTGATCAGCCTTGCCGCCATGCTCCCACCCTTCGAGCACATGCGGGATGGCCGGGTCGGGGTTGGGCGTCCAATGGCTGGAATGCGCGTGATTCATCGTGACCACGTCAGGGATGATATCGATGCCTGGTGTGTAACCCACGTAGTCTGTCACTGCCGAAAGCCCGCCCTCGGTCTGGATCAGAAACATGGCGTGGTCGATGAAGGTCAGTCGCAAGCTGTCAGCCGGGACGTCCTCCTGCCAACTGGCGTTGTGAATGAATTTAGCGTCGGGAATGGCCTCTGCGAAGGCGAGGCAGTGGGAGGGTTTGCGATCCTGTGCAACTCCAAGCGACGGGATCAAAAGCATAAGCAAAATGAGATAACGCATAAAGATTAGGCTAGGCCGAGTCGCGCCAAATTCAAAAATCACAATTTAATTTTGTCCTAGGTTAAGGCCCGTTTGCCCAAGGATTGGGCAGCGCCCTACCCCGCATCCGTCTTGCCGCGCCGGTCTGCGCGAAGGTTGGCGTAAAGCACATGGTTGCGCCAGCGACCGCCGATTTGCAGGTAGCTCTGTGCCACGCCCTCATATTTGAAACCGGACTTTTCGAGCACCCCGCGCGAGGCCTCGTTTTCGGGCAGGCAGGCCGCCTCCACCCGGCTAAGATCCAGGGTCGTGAAGGCGTAATGTACTAGCGCGCCGATGGCCTCCCGCATATAGCCTTGCCGCGCGAAGCGCTTCCCGACCCAGTAGCCCAACGTGCCCGCCTGACTGGGCCCACGCCGGATATTGTCCAGCGTGATGGCTCCCAAAAGCGCGTCGTCGTCGCGGCGGACCATGAAGACGGGCACCGCGTTGCCCGCGTTGACAGAACGCTGCGCCCAATAGACCCGATTGGTGAAGCTTTTGCGCGTCAGATGGTCGGAGGCCCAAACGGGCTCCCAAGGGGTGAGAAACTCCACGCTTTCTGAGCGCAAATTGGCCCAGTTGCGATAATCCCCGTGCTGCGGCAGGCGCAACACCATGCGCTCGGTGACGATACGGACCTTTTTGCGCGCACGCAGCATCGTGGTTTAGGCCGCCAGCCGCTTGTTGAGCGCCTCGATATCCCGCGCGCTGTCGACGGGTCCGTAAAGCGCCATCGCGGCTTGACCTTTGGCTGCCATCTGCGCCGCGAAATCGCGAACTGCCACCGCATCGACGGCGTCGATCTTGGCAACCGTTTCTTCCAAGGGCGGAATGCGGTTCCAGATGCCGATGAGCCGTGCGAGGCGTTCGGCCCGGTTTGACGGGCTTTCCAACCCCATCAAAAGCCCCGCTTTCATCTGCGCGCGGGCGCGGGCAACTTCGGCCTCGCTCACATCACCGGCTGCGCGGCGCAGCTCGTCCACCGTCAGGTCGGCAAGCCCCGCGATATCAGCACCAGAGGTGCCTGCGTAGATCGTCATCATCCCTGTGTCAGAGTAGCTGCCCAGCTGCGCGAAGATCGAGTAGCAGAGCCCGCGCTTTTCCCGCACCTCCTGGAACAGGCGGGAGGACATGCCACCGCCGAGCGTGGAGGCGAAAATCTGTGCAGTATAAAATGCGTCATCGCGGTAACCCGGCGCCTCAAGCGCGAGGGTGAAATGGGCTTGCTCCAGTGCTTTAACCTCTCGCCGTTCGCCGGAGACGAATTTGGCAGGTTCCGCCACCAAGGCCGGGCGCGGGGCCATGTCGCCGAAAAGCTCTTCCGCCATGCGGACAATCGCATCGTGATCGACGGCACCTGCGGCGGACAGGATCAGCTGGCCCGGCCCGTAATGCTCTGCCACAAAGCCCGATAGGTCGGCGCGGGTGAAGGAGGATACGCGTTCAGACGGTCCCAGGATCGTGCGCCCGATGGGCTGCTCCGGGTAGGCTGCTTCCTGCAGCCAGTCGAAGACCACGTCATCAGGCGTGTCGAGCGATTGGCCGATTTCCTGCAAGATCACGCCGCGCTCGACCTCGATCTCGCCTTCGTCAAAAACCGGGTTGCGCAGGATATCGGCGATCACGTCGAGGCCAAGGGCCACGTCTTCCTTCAAAACGCGGACGTAGTAGGCCGTCACTTCGCGCGAGGTGTATGCGTTGATATAGCCGCCCACATCTTCGATCTCTTCCGCGATTTGCAGCGCGCTGCGCCGCTTCGTGCCTTTAAAGGCCATATGCTCCAGAAAATGGGCGATGCCGTTCTGGCTCAACCGCTCATGGCGCCCGCCTGCATTGACCCAAATGCCGATGGAAGCGCTTTGCAGCCCTGGCATATTCTCGGTGACGATGCGGAACCCGTTGGAAAGCGTATGAAGCTGCGGCGCGCTCATGCGGAGATCCTTTCGCGGATAATGGCTTGGATCGCGGCAAGCTCACCTTTGACATGGGTGATGGTCTCGTCCCGCTCATAAAGGTCAGCCATGCGCGCAGGCAGGGCTGGATGGATGCCGGACGCTGCTTCCACCGCGGCGGGGAATTTCGCGGGATGCGCGGTCGCCAGCGTAATCATGGGGGTTGCGGCCAAATGGTCCTGCGCCACGTGCACGCCGACAGCGGAATGCGGACACAAGAGCTCGCCCATTTCCTGCTGGGCGGTGGTGATCATGGCGGAGGTTTCTTCTTCTGAGGCACGGCCGGACGCATAGGTCGCTTTCAGGGCTTCATAGGCCCCCTGACTGATCTTAAAGCTGCCGCCTGCCTTCAGGCTCGCCATTTGCTCCGCCACGGCCTTGCCATCCTGGCCATAGGCGTAAAACAAGGCGCGTTCAAAATTGGATGAGACCTGAATATCCATGGACGGGCTGATCGAAGGTGTGACCCCCTCAGTCGTGTAGGCCCCTGTCTCCAGCGTGCGGTGTAGGATGTCGTTCTGGTTCGTCGCGATCACCAGCTTCTCAATGGGCAATCCCATCTGCTTGGCGATGTAGCCCGCAAAAATATCGCCAAAATTGCCCGTGGGCACGGTGAAAGAGACTTTGCGATCCGGGCTGCCCAAGGACAAGGCGGAGGTGAAGTAATAGACAACCTGCGCCAGCACCCGCGCAAAGTTGATCGAGTTCACACCGGCGAGGCGCACCCCATCGCGAAACTCGAAGTCATTGAACATGTCTTTCAGCGCGCCTTGGCAGGTGTCGAAGTCGCCCTCCACGGCGAGCGCATGCACGTTGGAGGCCTTGCAGGTTGTCATCTGGCGGCGCTGGACCTCAGATACACGGCCATCGGGATACATGATGAAGACATCGACCGCATCAAGCCCTTGGAAGGCCTCGATCGCCGCGGACCCGGTGTCGCCGGAGGTCGCGCCGACAATCGTGACACGCTCGCCGGACCGGCTCAGCGCGGCCTGAAACAGCTGACCAATCAGCTGCATGGCGAAATCCTTGAAGGCCAAAGTCGGCCCGTGAAACAGCTCCAGCAGGAAATGATTGGGCGCCAGCTGCACCATTGGCGCGCGCGCCTCATGTCCAAACCCTGCATAGGCCTTGGCGATGATCGTCTCGAACTCGGCATCGGTGAAGGTGTCGCCGATGAAGGGGCGCATGACGCGAAAGGCGATCTCCTCATAGGAGGCGCCGCGCATTGCGCGGATATCCTCAGCAGTGAGGCTCGGGATCGTTTCTGGCAGGTAAAGCCCGCCGTCACGGGCCAAACCGGTCAGCATGGCCTGCTCGAAAGTTAAAACGGGCGCGTCGCCGCGGGTCGAAATATAGCGCATTTGGAAAGGTCCTTCACACCGTCCGCTGCCTGATACGCCAAAGCAGATAGGCTGTCATCCCCGCCCATGCGATGGCGAGCAAAAACCATGTGATTGCATATTGCAGGTGATCGTTTGGGATGCCGGTTGGGGTCACAGGCACCGGGGAGACGCCTGGTGTGCGCGGTGTCTCGGAACGGGCTACGATCAAAAGCGGCTCGGCGCCCAATTCCTCGGCCATCGCTGGCAGGTCGCGCGCGAACCAGATATTGCCCTCGATGTCCGGCTCCGGTGTGAAACTGTCGATCTCATTGGGCCAATGCAGGTTGCCAATAAGCGAGACATTGTCGGCAGAGCGGTTAAGGTCCTTTTCGTTTGTGAAGGCAAAGCCGCGATCCACAAGGACCCGGCGGCCATCCTTGGTGTTGAAGAGCGCAATGACACGGTAGCCGGGGCCAACATTCTTGATGGAAAAGAGGACATGCAACTCTTCCCCAGTAAAATCGCCTTCGAGCATCACAGGCAGGTAGCGATCCGTCTCGGGGTCAGCTTGGGCGGGCAAGGCAACCGGAGGTGCCGCGATCTCCTGCGCGATCTCAGCGAGGATCCCTTCTTTCCAGGCCAGCCTTTGCACTTGCCACGTCCCCAGCGAAATCAGGATCGCGCAGCCCACACACCCGAAAATCAACGGGACGATCATGCGTTTGGTCATAGTGCCTCATATGAAAAGCGCGAGGGATTGCCCCCTCGCGCCCACTAAATTGGTTTTCGCTGGGGGGTTAAGCGCCCCAGATATATACGGCGGCGAAGAGGAAGAGCCAGACCACGTCAACGAAGTGCCAGTACCAGGCAGCGGCCTCAAAGCCCACGTGCTTCTCGGGGGTGAAGTGCCCCGCGTAAGCGCGCATCAGGCAGACGAAGAGAAAGATCGTGCCGACAATCACGTGGAAGCCGTGAAAGCCCGTCGCCATGAAGAAGTTGGCGCCATAGATGTTGCCTGAGAAGCCGAAAGCCGCGTGGCTGTACTCGTAAGCCTGGAAGCCGGTGAAGATCAGGCCAAGCACAACGGCGAGGATCAACCCGTTTTTGAGGTCCTGGCGGTTATTTTCATGGGCAATTGCATGGTGCGCCCAGGTCGCTGCCGCGCCGGAGCACAGGAGGATCAGCGTGTTGATCAGCGGCAAGTGCCATGGGTCAAATGTCTCGATGCCCGCGGGCGGCCATTGGCCATCGACCGCAGGGCTCTCGGGGCCCATCGGGTACATCGCATGTTTGAAGAAAGACCAGAACCAGGCGACGAAGAACATCACCTCGGACATGATGAAGAAGATGAAGCCGTAGCGCAGGCCGATGCGCACGACAGGCGTGTGGTCGCCCGCTTGGCTTTCGTCGACCACGTCGGACCACCAGGCAAACATGACATAGAGCACCAGCGCAAGGCCGATCAGGCCCATCCATGGGCCGCCATCATGCATCCAGACCACCGAGCCCGACAGCATGATAAAAGCACCTACGGCCGCAAGGAACGGGTTAATCGATGGTGGCAGGATGTGGTAATCGTGGTTCTTTGCGTGTGCCATGGTGTCCCTCGTGGCCTTAGTTCTGTGCGGTGTTTTGGCTCTGGTTGGCTTGAATGTCCAGCGCCGCCTGCTCGTCCTCATCAGATTCAGGCAGGTCAATTTCGTAGAAAGTGTAGCTTAGGGTGATCGTCTCGATATATTTGCCGTCGCGATCCTCAACCATTTCAGGGTCAACGAAGAAGCTCACCGGCATCTCGACCCGTTCGCCGGGTTGCAGAACTTGTTCCTGAAAGCAGAAACAGTCGATCTTCACGAAGAAGCCGCCCGCGGTGAAAGGGAAGACATTGTAGGTCGACGACCCCGCGACGGGCTTATCGGTCGGGTTATAGGCCTCGTAGAAAGCAAGGCCCGTTTCGCCAATACGGATTTCCATTTCGCGTTGCAGCGGTTTGAACTCCCACGGGAAGCCAGCGTGCTTGGAAGCGTCGAACCGCACTGTCACGGTCTTTTCCAGCACTTCATCGGGGGCCGCGTCGGCCTCCAGAGTGGTGCCACCGTAGCCGGTCACCCGGCAGAACCAGTCGTAGAGCGGGACGGAGGCGAAGGCGAGCGACAGCATAGTCGCTACCATGCCAACCAGCATCACCAGCGTGCGTTTGGATGGGTCCATATCTTTGAACATTACGATCCCTCCTCTACCGGCAACATCTCGGGCCGGACGACATGGTCAAAACCCTGGTTTAGCCCGCCATTGGTTATTTTGACGTAAGTCAACCCGAAGACGATGAAAACAAAGCAGACCAATGTCAGCGCCACGCCCAGATTGCGTGAAAACCGGCGCTTGTGAAGCTCATGCTCAACTTGTGGTGCCGCCATCTTACCAGGCTCCCATGCCAAAGCCTTGCACCCAGAGCGCCTGCACAAGCAGCGCACCGAAGGAGGCAAAGAGATAGGTGAGTGAGAAGCGGAAATACTTCTTCTCGGCCGCGTATTTGTCAGCCTCGGCCGCATCCTCATCGCGCAACCACAACTGATAGGCGCCCCAAACAAAACGTGCATTGAGATAAAGCGCAGCCACCAGATATATCCAGCCGCCAATCGACGTGAACGCCGCCCCGACCGCCAAGGGTGCCAGAAGCAGCGTATAGGCGATGATATGAGTTCGGGTTACGCGCCGTCCATGGGTGACCGTCAGCATTGGAACACCAGCTTTGGAGTAATCCTCATTCATAAACAGCGCCAACGCCCAGAAATGCGGCGGGGTCCACATGAAGATGATGGCAAACATCAGGACGCTTTCGACCGAGATGCCACCTGTGGCCACGGCCCAGCCGATCATAGGCGGGAAGGCCCCGGCGGCGCCGCCGATGACGATGTTCTGCGGGGTCCAGCGCTTGAGCCACATCGTGTAGATGACGGCATAGAAGAAGATGGTGAAGGCCAATATGCCTGCGGCGACCCAGTTGGACGCCAAGCCCAGCATCACCACGGCCAAGGCCGAAAGCCAGACACCGATGGAAAGCGCCTCCCCTGCGGTGACTTTGCCCGCGGGCACGGGCCGTTTCGCCGTCCGCTTCATCACCGCGTCGATGTCGTGGTCATACCACATATTCAACGCGCCAGATGCACCACCGCCCAAAGCGATGAACAGGATCGCGACGAAAGCCACGAAAGGGTGCACCGGCGACGGGGCCACAAACAAGCCCACTGCGGCGGTGAACACGACCAGGGACATGACGCGAGGCTTGAGCAGCGCGACGTAATCGCCGAACTGCGCCTCATCCTCGTAGCTACCTATGTTTTGGGTTGCGTCGCTCATGTCAAACTCCGAAAGGCGGGCAAGTTGCCCACCTTAGGCGCTTCAGTTTGAAGCGACTTTGATGGTCGATGGCGCAGATTCAATCCCTGCATACTCGGCGCGCGCGGCTTCAAGCCATTCCGCATAAGCCTCCTCGGAGACGACTTTCACGGTGATGGGCATATAGGCATGGGCCTGGCCGCACAGCTCGGAGCACTGACCAAAATAGATGCCTTCCTGCTCCGCTACGAACCACAACTCGGCCAGACGGCCGGGGACCGCGTCCTGCTTCACACCAAAGGACGGAATGGTCCAGGAGTGGATCACGTCAGCCGCTGTCACTTGCATGACAACGGTTTTGCCAACGGGCACCACGACAGCGGTGTCGGTGGCCAGCAGGAATTCCCCATCCGAGTAACCTGCAGCCTGCAATTCGGCGCTCACTTCAGGGGTCAGGCGGTTCTCGCCAGCGCCAATCATAAAGCTGTCGAAGCCAAAACCTTCGTCCACATATTCATAGCCCCAATACCACTGGTATCCGGTGACTTTCACGATCACGTCGCCCTCGGGAATGGTCTGCTGCTTAAACAGAACCGGCAGGGAGAACGCACCGATGACCACAAGGATCAGGATCGGAACAATGGTCCATGCCACCTCGAGCACCGAGTTGTGCGTGAATTTCGCAGGGTTTGGGTTGCGCTTTTCGGCAAAAGCGTAGGCCGCATAGGCGAGCAACGCCGTGACGAACAAGGTGATCACAGTGATGATCACCAAGACAAAAGTGTCGAGCCAGACAATGTCGCGGGCCAATTCGGTCACGGAAGGCTGGAAATTCACGCCATCAGGCACAGGTTTGCCAATAATTTCCAAATCACCCAAGGGGGCTTCCAAGCTCGATTGCGCCCAGGCCGCGCTCGCCATGAAGGCGGAGGCCAGAGCCGGCAAAACCATAGAAAGTCGCATATTGTGTTCCCGTTATTGGAGGCGTGCGTTCCCTACACGGAATCCCCCGTTGCGTGTGCGCGTTTCAAAACCATATTAAAGGCTGCGGGGCAAGGCTCACCGGGCCACTCGCGCTACCATGCCGCAGGTTTGAGGCGAGAAATAAAAGTGAGAGAGCATTATGACCGCCAAAATGGACCCCTTCACCCCGTTTGATACCATGCTCGACAAGGATCGAGCATTAAAAATTGTACAATCCGCGACCGATGGCGCCGATGATGGCGAGCTGTTTTTGGAGCGCAAACGCTCCGAAGTGTTCGTCTTCGACGATGGCCGCCTGAAAACTGCCAGCTACGACGCCTCTGAAGGGTTCGGACTGCGCGCCGTGAAGGGCGAGACCGCGGGCTATGCGCATTCTACCGAGATTTCGGAGCAAGCCTTGCTGCGCGCGTCCGAAACCACGCGCCTCGCGGTTGGCGCAGGCGGCGGCACTTTAGCGCCAGCGCCCGCCCATACCAATCAAAAGCTCTATACGGACCAAAACCCGATGGCCGGTGCCACATTCCCAGCCAAGGTCGAGCTTCTAAAAGAGATTGACGATTTTGCGCGCAGTCTTGACCCGCGGGTCGTGCAGGTCTCCGCCAGCCTCGCGGCGTCCCATCAGCAAGTGGCGATCCTGCGCCCCGATGGCACGCTCGTCTCTGATGACCGGCCGATGACCCGGATCAGCATATCTGTCATTGCCGAAAAGGATGGACGGCGCGAAAGCGGCTCTGCCGGTGGCGGCGGACGCGATCTGCTGACGCCCTTGATGGACCGGTCGCATTGGGAAGGGCTGGTGCGGGAGGCCTTGCGCATCGCCCTGGTCAACCTTGATGCTGAACCCGCGCCTGCTGGCGTGATGGATGTGGTCCTTGGCCCCGGCTGGCCCGGCATCTTGCTTCATGAGGCCATCGGCCACGGGCTGGAAGGCGATTTCAACCGCAAGAAGACCTCCGCTTTCGCAGGGCTTATGGGCCAGCAGATCGCGGCCAAAGGTGTCACGGTACTGGATGACGGCACAATCCCAGACCGGCGCGGCTCGATCACGGTGGATGACGAAGGCACGCCTTCGGGCAAGAACACCCTGATCGAGGACGGCATTTTGGTGGGCTATATGCAGGACCGGCAGAACGCGCGGCTCATGGGCGTGGCCCCCACCGGCAACGGGCGGCGCGAAAGCTACGCGCATGCGCCCATGCCGCGCATGACCAACACCTATATGCTGGGCGGCGACGCGGAGCCGGAAGCGATCTTAAAGGATCTAAAGGATGGCATCTACGCAGTGGGCTTTGGCGGCGGGCAGGTCGACATTACCAATGGCAAGTTCGTCTTCAGCTGCACCGAGGCCTATCGGGTCAAGGACGGCATTGTCGGCGCGCCCGTAAAAGGCGCAACACTGATCGGCGACGGGGCGACAGCGCTGAAACATATCCAGGCCATCGGCAATGATATGGCGCTCGACCCGGGCATGGGCAATTGCGGGAAGCAGGGCCAATGGGTGCCCGTCGGCGTCGGACAGCCAACATTGAAGATCGGGAACCTGACCATCGGCGGGTCCCAAACCTGAGATGCTGCGCCGCGCCACTGAAGATGATTTCGCGCCACTGACCATGCTCTGGGCCCAAGGCTGGGACGCAGGCCATGCCGAACACGCGCCCAAGGCACTGTTGAAGCTGCGCACGGCAGCCAGTTTCCATGCGCGGTTGCGCGGCTTTGGCGATGACCTGTTGGTCTGCGGCCCACGGGGCGCACCGACCGGATTTGTGGCGCTGAGACCGGATCAGATTGACCAGTTCTACGTGGGGTCTGATCAAGTGGGTACAGGGTTGGCTTCGAAACTCATGGCGGCGAGCGAGGCCGAATTGCGCGCACGCGGTACGAAAGAAGCGATTTTGGAGTGCTTGGCCGAAAACAGCCTCGCTTGCTCTTTCTATGAAAAGGCCGGCTGGAGCGCGCGCGGCGTCGAAGAAATCAACGTCGACACCTCCAAGGGACCGTTCCGGATGAAAGCCATGATATTTGAAAAGGTGCTCTAGCACCGTGCGATGCACAAAAAGATTCGCAACGGGACCGTTTGATTCGACGGCCCGGATTCTCAAAGCTCAAAAAAGGTCGGCTGGACCTCACTATTTTTGGTGAGGTTGGACAAAGCCATCTTAACGAACCCGTTAACCTTCTCGTTTGCTTGGAATAAAAATTCATATTAATTACAATTAATTACACGATTTTTTTGATACCGAAAACACGATTAATTCCTGCTTAATACCTCTGCTCCAAAAGTAGTTTCACTGATCGGACGGAGTACCAGATGGCCAGCGACCTGCTGTCTACCCCACCCCCCCTCGCACCCCCCAAGACATGGGAAGCGACGGTCATCTGGCTTCGTCTGATCAGGTCCCACCGCGTCGGACCGCAAACATTTTTCCGACTTTTGGGCGAGCATGGCACGGCAGAAGCCGCGTTGGAGGCATTGCCGCAAATCGCAAGCAAGGCCGGGGTCGCTAAATACGCACCCTTCTCGACCAAAGCCGCACAGGATGAGCTGCAAAGAGGCAAAAGACTTGGCGCCAAGCTCTTGTGCTTTGGCGCGGTGGGATACCCCAAACAGCTCGCAGATCTCCCCGACCCACCGCCGGTTCTTTGGGCGCTTGGCGACGTCTCACTCACGGAACGCCCAAATGTCGCGCTAGTCGGCGCCCGCAATGCCTCGTCGCTGGGGACGCGCATGGCGGGGCAGCTGGCCAAAACCCTGGGCGAGGCCGGTTTCGTGATCACCTCCGGCCTCGCGCGTGGCGTGGATGCGGCGGCCCATCTAGCCGCATTGGAACGCGGAACGATTGCGGTGCAGGCAGGCGGGGTCGACGCGGTTTACCCGCGCGAAAACGCCAAGCTGCATGAAGACATTGCGCGACAGGGCCTGCGCCTGTCCGAACAACCTTTGGGGCTCACGCCAATGGCCCGCCATTTTCCGCGTCGCAATCGCATCATTTCAGGCCTTGCCCGCGCCGTTGTCGTGGTGGAGGCCGCCGCCAAATCAGGCTCCCTCATCACCGCGAGGGAGGCTCTGGATCAGGGGCGGGAGGTGCTTGCGGTGCCTGGTCACCCGTTCGATGCCCGCGCCGCCGGTTGCAACCTTCTGATCCGCGACGGGGCGACATTGGTGCGCGGCGCCAAAGATATCGTTGAAGCGTTAGAACAGCCCGAGGCGCGGCGCCCTGCTCCGCGCCAGAAACGACAAGATCCGGTCCATAACGCAGGGCCCGCCCATGCGCAGATCCTAGGGCTTCTGGGCCCGACCCCTGTGGCCGAGGATCAGCTCATCCGTGATCTCAAGGCCGACCCGAAACTTGTCGCGCCGCAATTGCTAGATTTGGAGATGCAAGGCAAGATCACCCGCTCGCCCGGTGGTCTGTTGGCGCTGTCCTAGCCCCGCAGGATTGACCACGCCACGCCGCCCAGGACCAGCGCGGATGCAAGAACGAAGCCGAGCGTCACCGCCTCCCCCAGAAACACCATACCGCCCGCAAGCGCAATCACCGGGACGGTCAGCTGCGCGATACCCGCCGTTGCAGCCTCCAGCCGCGGCAGGATGCGATACCAGAGCGCATACCCCATGGCAGAGGTGAGCGCGCCTGAAACCAATGCATAGCTGACGCCCGTTGCGCTGTACAACCGGTCCGCAGGCCAAAACGCCGCAAACACCGCAACCAAAAGGCTCGCGACAATAAAGTTGCCCGTGGTCGCCCCAAGTGCATCGGGTTCCGACCGCCCGAGCAACGTGTAGACGCCCCATCCTGCCCCGGCAAAGGCCATCAAAACCGCGCCCCATAGATCAGGAGAAGTCGCGCCCGGCAAAAGCAGATAGGCCAACCCGGCCAGGGCGACAGCGGTCCCGATCCATTTCGCCGCAGACACCTGCGCGCCGCCGATCAAAACGCCACCAAAGACCGTCATTTGTACAACGCCAAATAGGATCAACGCGCCAACGCCTGCGTCCAGCGTGATATAGGCCAGCGAAAATCCCAGCATGTAGACGGCCAACGCCAGCGCGACAAAGACACGTTTCCGCCCGCGCAGCGAGAACGCACCGCCCGTCAACCAGACCAGGACGGCCAGCGCCACCGCCCCCGACACCAGCCGGATCACCGCGAAGCTGAGCGGGTCGACACCGCTTAAAACGCCCAACCGGTTCAGAACCGAATTGGCCGCGAAAGCGATCATGGTCAGGGCGGCAAGCAGGAACAATCTCATAGCTCTCAATCCCGCAAGGCGCGCGCGCCCGCAATGCGCAATTTTGTGATCCGGGCGATCTGGCGTAGCTTCACCCCATTGCGAAGGAGGATTTGATGGAGAAAGTTCTAGGCATTGGCGGGGTGTTCTTCCACGGCAAGGACCGCGCGGCTTTGCGGGCGTGGTATAGCGAAAACCTCGGAATTACCCAGACGCCAACCGACTATGACAGCCCCTGTTGGGAGACCGACAGCGGCCCGACCGTTT
Source organism: Litoreibacter sp. (assembly GCA_026710325.1). Classification (GTDB taxonomy): domain Bacteria; phylum Pseudomonadota; class Alphaproteobacteria; order Rhodobacterales; family Rhodobacteraceae; genus Litoreibacter. The sequence goes on from JAPORH010000063.1 coordinate 49,690, forward strand.
GGGAGCCTTTTGACGAAGGCACCGAATATTTCGGCGCGGCCAGCCAGCAATGGATGGTCAATTTCCGGGTGCGCGATCTGGACGCGATGATGGCGCAACTAAAGAACAACGGCGTGGAGGTGACGTTTGAGATGGACGCGCCCAATGGCCGTTTTGCGCGGTTGACCGACCCGGAGGGCAACCCGATCCAGCTTTGGGAACCCGGTGGGGTTGCTGGCTGAAACGAAAAAGCGGCCTCGCGTGGGGGCCGCTCTTTTGTTTCTCAATGATCGGCTGAGTGGCTCTCGGTGCGTGCTACGCCCACACCTGCCGCCACCAAACGCGTTTTCCCGAATGGGAAAACAGCGTTTTACATCATGCCGCCCATGCCACCCATGTCGGGCATGCCGCCGCCCATGCCGCCGCCGGCACCTTCTTTGGCAGGTGCATCTGCAACCATTGCCTCGGTGGTGATCAGCAGAGCTGCAACGGAAGCTGCGTCTTGCAGCGCGGTGCGCACAACTTTGGCTGGGTCAATCACGCCGAAGGCGAACATGTCGCCATACTCTTCGGTCTGCGCGTTGAAGCCGTAGGACGCGTCGGAGCTTTCGCGGATTTTGCCTGCCACGACAGCGCCGTCAACGCCTGCGTTTTCAGCGATCTGACGCAGCGGGGCCTCGATGGCTTTGCGCACGATGTTGATGCCGACGTTCTGGTCGTTGTTGTCGCCTTCCAGGCCTTCCAGCGCCTTCGCGCCTTGAACCAGAGCAACACCACCGCCCACAACGATGCCCTCTTGGACAGCAGCGCGGGTCGCGTTCAGCGCGTCATCGACGCGGTCTTTACGCTCTTTCACTTCAACCTCGGTCATGCCGCCGACGCGGATAACGGCAACACCGCCTGCCAGTTTGGCAACGCGCTCTTGCAGCTTCTCACGGTCGTAGTCAGAGGTTGTTTCCTCGATCTGCTGACGGATCTGGCTGACGCGGGCTTCGATTTCAGCCTTGGCGCCTGCACCGTCAACGATGGTGGTCTCGTCCTTGGTGATCTGAACCTTCTTGGCGGTGCCAAGCATGTCCATGGTCACGGATTCGAGCTTCATGCCCAGATCTTCGGAGATAACCTGACCACCTGTCAGGATCGCGATGTCTTGCAGCATGGCTTTGCGGCGATCGCCGAAGCCAGGGGCTTTGACAGCAGCGATTTTCAGGCCGCCGCGCAGTTTGTTGACCACGAGGGTCGCAAGCGCTTCGCCTTCCACGTCTTCTGCGATGATCATCAGCGGTTTGCCGGACTGGATCACAGCTTCAAGCAGCGGAACCATCGGCTGCAAGGAAGAGAGTTTCTTCTCGTGCAGCAGGATCAGCGCGTCGTCGAGCTCGGTCGTCATCTTGTCAGGGTTGGTGACAAAGTATGGCGACAGGTAGCCGCGGTCGAACTGCATGCCTTCCACAACGTCGGTCTCTGTCTCGAGGCCTTTGTTCTCCTCGACGGTGATAACACCTTCGTTGCCAACTTTTTGCATCGCGCCGGCGATTTGCTCACCGATTTCACGCTCGCCATTGGCGGAGATGGTGCCAACTTGTGCAACTTCGTCGCTGTCTTTGACTTCGCGGGCGGACGACTTGATCGCTTCAACAACTTTGGCGGTTGCCATGTCGATGCCGCGCTTCAGGTCCATTGGGTTCATGCCAGCGGCAACCGATTTCAGACCTTCTTTGACGATGGCTTGGGCCAGAACCGTTGCGGTCGTGGTGCCGTCGCCAGCTTCGTCATTGGTGCGCGAGGCCACTTCTTTGACCATTTGTGCGCCCATGTTTTCGAACTTGTTTTCCAGCTCGATTTCCTTGGCCACGGATACACCGTCTTTGGTGATACGTGGGGCGCCGAAGGATTTGTCCAGAACCACGTTGCGCCCTTTTGGGCCCAGCGTGACTTTGACAGCATCCGCAAGGATGTTGACGCCATTGAGCATCTTGCCCCGGGCGTCGGCGTCGAATTTTACGTCTTTAGCAGCCATTTTCATGTGCTCCTTAAAATTTCGAAATGTCGTTGAATGCGATTAGGACAAGATGCCCAGAACGTCGCTTTCCTTCATGATCAGCAGCTCTTTGCCGTCCACGGTGACTTCGGTGCCGGACCATTTGCCGAACAGGACTTTGTCGCCCTCTTTCACGGCCATCGGGATCAGCTCGCCCGAGTCCTTGCGTGCGCCTTCACCGGCGGCAACGATGATGCCTTCCGCTGGCTTTTCTTTAGCGCTGTCAGGAATGATCAGGCCGCCGGCGGTTTTCTCTTCGCTCTCTACACGATCGACGAGAACGCGGTCATGAAGCGGTTTCAATGCCATCTTTGTAGCTCCTAGCTCAAAGTTACTCCCATGGTCCCGAACGGGACCGTTAGCACTCATAGGTGGCGAGTGCTAACGACCCGCTAGCTAAGGAGCGCCCTGCGCCGAGTCAACATCTGCAGATGAAAAAAATTGCCACGACATCAAAGGATGTTTCGGGATATCGTTAAGCAAGTGTAAAGATCGGAGGGTTCAGCTATAGATGCCCGCAGGTTAGAGCTAATCGCCGAGATGACACCGGCGATTTGGGTGCATGCTATTGCGGCTGTCGCGGCCCTCTTTCTTGGGGCCTATGTTCTGTGGCGACCCAAAGGCGATGCAGCTCACAAATGGACAGGCCGCGTCTGGGCGGGCTTGATGGCCGTGACGGCGCTCAGCTCCTTCGGCATACGCGAGATTTTTGATGGCTGGTTCTCCCCCATCCATATCTTGTCGGTCTACACGCTGGTCACGCTCGTCGTGGCCATCCACGCCATTCGCAACCGTGACCGTATCGAACATGCAGTTCTGAAACATCAAACCGAAATGAAAACGCTCTTTGCCAGCGGCATGTTGATTGCGGGCGGCTTCACTTTCATGCCGGAGCGATTGCTGGGGCGTCTGACCTTTGGCGAGACCTATCCGATGATCAACTATGTTTTTGTAGCACTAACGGCGAGCATTGGCGCTTATGTCTTCTGGCGCGGCGGACGCGCCGCGCGTGCGTTGCGAAAGCGCGCCAAAGGCTAGGGCGGCGCAATTCGCAACATAAGCGAGACCTATTGCAGCGAAGCTCTTAGCTCAAACATGACCCCGCTATCGCTCTTCCAGCCTTGCAGCGCGTCAGGGTAGTAGCGCACGTTTTCAAGACCCATGATCTCGGAGGCATAAAACCACGACAGGGCACTCAACTCCCCAGTCTGACAAACGCTGATCAACATGCTTTCGCCAGGCGCAACGCCGCGCGCTTTCAGGGATGCGATAAATTCCTGTTTGGACGGATCGGACAGGATTTTGGCAGACAGCTAATTTGCGAAGAAATCGGCAATAATATACTGCGCAATCGGCATGCTCATCATCGGCTTGCCGGTTTTGACCGATTTGCGCACCTGCGAGTCCAGGCGCGAATCCAGGATCGCTCCATCCGTTTGCTTGGTCGAGACCGCCAGAATATCTATCGGGTCGGCCCACCAGTCATATCGGAACGCCACATCAACGCTCGACTGGGCCCGGTTCAGGTGAGCCTCCACCGTCGGATAAGCGCCAGCCAACCAACCCTTGAACCCGCCATGCAGGAAAGCGACTTTTTCCGCGCCTGCTGATTTCAAATCCAGTCTACGATAGCCGCCCGCCCCGTTTGGATCGTGCGTCCGCTGTAGTTGTGGATCACAATCGGCTTGTCGAGCGTGAGGTCTGCCGCGCTGAGCATCTGTTCCAGCTTTGCGGCACTTGGCGGGTTTCCCGGGCGCGACTTCGGACCGCGCCAACTGGCAAATGGCACCCATGCCGCATTCGAGATCACGCCATGTTATAGAAATTTCTTCGATCGGATATCGATGACCTGCATGTCACCATTTGCGAAGAGCCGTTGAGACAGATCGGACGGCTTCATCAGCTTGGGCCACTTCGCCGTGATGCTGGAAGCCTGAGTCGAGAGCCATTCTTTCCGGTGTCAAACCGACAAAAGACGCTCTTGTATGATCACCTCGCCGTGGTTTGTTTCTTTTGGGCGAAACCCGTGCGGACAAAGCCGATCCTAAAGTGAGGTTGTCCCGTCACGACGGTCAGTTGCGCGCCTCACCTATTTCGATGACTTCAAAAGCCTGCGCAGGACGTCCGGATCGGCCAGAACGCGCAACGCGGCCAACACCACCAATGCGCAGATGGCCCATTTGGACATGACTTCCATCGTGCCCTCTATCAGAACGGCATGAATGACCGTGCCAATAACGATCAAAATCGCCAAAACGGAGTGCAAGACCCGCCAGCTGCGCCACCGCAGCTGAAGTCTTCGCCGAAATAGAGCCAACCCTGCGCTGGCAAAAACCGCCCACATGGCAATGACACCCCAGATCGCAAAGGGCGTCGGGGAACGCAGCAGCAATACGTCGACCACATCCGGCGGGCTCGTGATCCACAGACCGGCAATATGGACGATCACCGCGAGCAAAAGACCAACGCCTACCAGTGCGTGTGCATGGCGGGCGGCACGCAAGCCAAGACCCGGCATCAGCCCCGCTGCGAGAAGCGGCTGCACCAGCAAAATCGGTAGCGTGACGATTCCGGCAAAGCCTGCAGCAATATATATTGGCTCGCGCCACGCTAGTAGTGGGCTGAAGGCAGCCAACACCAATGGCACTACAAAAACACAAGCGAGCGCCACCCAGGCGCCCGCTATCTTCTTAGACAATGTAGTCATAGTTTCGTTCAGACCGGCACGACCACAAAGTCTACGCTCAATGAGGTATCGGACGAGTTCGCCATGATCGGACGCAGAAACACTGTTTCAAACCCCTCCCCCTCAAAGGCCAGGTGGCCATGCGCTTGGCCAAAGGCGGGAACGATTTGTGGCATATCCATGCTGAATACACCATTCTCGTCGGTCAGCGTCGCGCCATGGCTCCACGGGTCGCGCTCATGGCCTTCGGTCGTGTGGGCCCAGATTTGAACGCGCTGTCCGGCCAACGGCATGCCGTCGCCTGCGCGGCGCACCGTGCCAAATGTGGTAAAACCGCCGCCGCCTATGCGCTCGACGATAGGGGCTCCGGGGCGGTAGTTATTCGCACCACCGCGCATTGTCGGCGTCGGCGCAAGGCCCTGGGCCCGTGCGGGAACAGTCCAATTGGCCAGTGGGGCCGTGATCAACGCCGCCCCAGCACCGGCAAGCAGCACGCGTCGTGAAGTCGTCGTCTTGGTCATTTGTTTAACTCCAAAGTTGAGGCGACCAATCAATCTCGCGGCCGCCTGAGATGTCTCTCCTCCTATGATGATTGTCCAGCAGGACATTGATTTTGTTTGATTTTAAATTCGGTA
>JAPORH010000012.1 GCA_026710325.1 Litoreibacter sp.
GTGGCCAAGGTGAGGATTGAGGCACCGGTAAAGGGCGAAAGCCACCGGAAAACAGCAACTCCCCGCACCTACAGCAGGGCGCGCCTCTCCCTGACTCTACTCTAAAAAGCCCGCCGGTCAGTACAAACCGGCGGGCTTTTTTTGTCGTGTGAGACGCGCTAGTCGATCTTCGGCAAAAGCGTATCGAGGGAGGCTTTCGCGTCACCGTAGAACATCCGCGTGTTGTCCTTGAAGAAGAGCGGGTTCTCGATGCCGGAATAGCCCGTGCCTTGGCCCCGCTTGGAGACGAAGACTTGCTTGGCTTTCCAGCATTCCAGCACCGGCATACCAGCGATTGGCGAGTTCGGATCGTCCTGAGCCGCTGGGTTCACGATATCGTTGGAGCCGATGACGATGGCGACATCCGTTTCGGGGAAGTCCTCGTTGATCTCATCCATTTCCAGAACGATGTCGTAAGGCACCTTGGCTTCAGCCAGAAGCACGTTCATGTGCCCTGGTAGACGACCTGCCACCGGGTGGATCGCGAAACGCACCTCCTTGCCCTTGGCGCGCAGCTTTTTGACAAGCTCCGCCACAGCCGTTTGCGCCTGCGCCACCGCCATGCCGTAGCCTGGGATGATGATGATGCTATCGGCCTCATTCAGCGCTGTCGCAACGCCATCGGCGTCAATCGCAACCTGCTCGCCCTCAACAGCCATCTGCTCACCCTTGGCACCGCCAAAGCCGCCCAGGATCACCGAGACGAAGGAACGGTTCATGGCCTTACACATGATGTAGCTGAGGATCGCACCGGACGAGCCCACCAGCGCACCGACCACAATCAACAGGTCATTGCCGAGCGAGAAGCCAATCGCCGCTGCCGCCCAGCCGGAGTAGCTGTTCAGCATGGAGACCACGACAGGCATGTCGGCGCCGCCGATGCCCATGATCAGGTGGTAGCCGATGAAGAGCCCCAGAAGCGTCAGCAGGACCAGCGCGAAAGTGCCAGAGCCACCGAGATACATAATCGCAAGGATCAGGGAGGCCGCAGCAGCTGCCGCGTTCAGCATATGCCCACCGGGCAATTGCTTGGCAGAGGTGTCGATCTCGACGGGCAGCAGGCTGTCACGCCCAGCGAGCTTGGCATAGGCAATGACGGAGCCTGTGAAGGTCACCGCACCGATCCAGATGCCCAAGACCAGCTCGACCCGCAAAATACCGATCTCGACCGGGGTTTTCTTGGCCACAAGCTGACCAAAGGCAGAAAGCTCTTTCAGCGCCTCAGGCGTGGCTGTGCCGCGCAAGGCTTCCGTTGCATTGATCATCAAGTCAGCGTTGAAGCCCACAAAGACCGCTGCCAGACCCACAAGCGAGTGCATGATCGCTACAAGCTCTGGCATCTGGGTCATCTGAACCCGTGTGGCCAGTTGATGGCCCACCAAAGCACCAGCTGCGATCAAGATCAGCGACAGAAGCCAAAGGCCCGAGCCCGGCCCTATGAGCGTCGCGGTGACGGCCAATGCCATACCGGCAATGCCGTACCACACGGCGCGCTTTGCGCTCTCCTGCCCCGAAAGACCGCCAAGCGAGAGAATGAACAGCACTGCTGCGACAGCGTAAGCTGCAATCGTAAATCCGAAATCCATAATCCCGTCTCCTTACGACTTTTGGAACATGGCGAGCATGCGCCGGGTGACGAGGAAGCCGCCGAAGATATTTACGGCGGCCATGAAGACGCCGAGCGCGGCGAGGATTGTGATCAGCACCGAGCTGGACCCGATCTGAATGAGCGCGCCCAGAATGATGATCGAGGAGATCGCGTTCGTGACAGCCATTAGCGGCGTGTGCAGCGAATGCGCCACATTCCAGATCACCTGGAAGCCGATGAAGACCGACAGGATGAAGACGATGAAGTGCTGCATGAAGCTGGCAGGCATGCCCGGTATTGCGCCCAGGCCAAGCACCAGCGCGGCACCGACGGCCAGCAAGGTCACTTGCGTCTTGGTTTCCTTTTTGAACGCCGCGACTTCATTGGCGCGAATTTCTTCAGGTGTCAGCTCTTTCGGCTTTTCCTTTGCCGGTTGCGCGGCAATGGCCGCCACTTTGGGCGGTGGCGGAGGCCAAGTGATCTCTTTCTCATGGGTCACGGTCGCGCCCCGGATCACGTCATCCTCCATGTCATGGTTGATGACCCCGTCCTTTTCAGGCGTCAGGTCAGCCAACATGTGGCGGATGTTGTTTGCGTAAAGGCTGGAGGCCTGCGCGCCCATGCGAGATGGGAAATCGGTGTAGCCGATGATCGTGACGCCATTGTCTGTCACAATCTTCTGGTCCATCACTGTGAGCTTGCAGTTACCGCCCTTCTCCGCGGCAAGGTCGACAATCACGGAGCCGGGTTTCATCGCCTCAACCATGTCGCGGGTCCAAAGCTCTGGCGCTTCGCGGTTGGGGATCAACGCGGTGGTAATCACGACGTCGACCTCGGGGGCCAGCTCGCGGAACTTGGCAAGCTGCGCTTCGCGGAACTCATCGGACTGAACGGAGGCATAGCCACCGGTCGACGCGCCATCTTGTTGCTCTTCCTCGAAGTCAAGGAAGACGAACTCCGCGCCCATGGATTCAACCTGCTCCGCCACTTCCGGGCGCACGTCGAAGGCGTAGGTAATCGCACCAAGGCTCGTCGAGGTACCGATAGCAGCAAGACCTGCAACACCTGCACCAACAACCAGCACTTTGGCCGGCGGCACTTTACCGGCTGCTGTCACCTGGCCAGTGAAGAAGCGGCCAAAATTGTTGCCGGCCTCGATCACGGCGCGGTAGCCTGCGATGTTGGCCATAGAGCTCAGCGCGTCCATCTTCTGAGCACGGGAGATGCGCGGCACCATTTCCATCGCAATCACGGTGGCGCCAACCTTCTTGGCCGCTTCCATGCCCGTCTCGTTTCCGGCTGGGTTGAAGAAGGAGATTAGCGTCTGGCCTTCGCGCAGCTTCTTCATCTCCGCAGGCTCTGGCTGGCGGACTTTGGCGACGATGTCGGCCTCTTTCCACAAAGCAGCGGCGTTTTTGACGACCATTACCCCTGCATCAGTGTATTGCGTGTCGGAGAAACCCGCGGCAGCGCCCGCCCCGGCTTCGATCAGGCAGTCATGTCCCAGTTTTTGTAGGAATCCCGCGCTTTCCGGCGTCATAGCGACCCGGTTTTCGCCCGCGAATACCTCTTTCGGTGTTCCGATTTTCATGTGGCCCTCCTTTGTGGCTCAAATGAAAAGTTAATCTCCCAACGCTCCCCTTAACTTCGCGCATCGGAAACGTAAAGCGGAGTCAAGTGTCGCGACACAAAATGTCGTTAAAATATACAAATGTGTACTAATATTTCTCGCTTCCTTCCAGCATTGCGACTGCTACACTGGACGTAAATGCGAGTGAAAATATACACTTAACGGGGAAACATGCCTTCATCACAGGTGGGGGAACCGGAATTGGCTTGGCCATAGCGCGCGCTTTGGCCGCAGATGGCGCGACAGTTACACTCACCGGGCGTCGGCAAAACGTGCTGGACAACGCCGCCATAGAGATCGGCGGACTCGCCCTTGCGCTCGACGTCACAGACCCGTTGGCCGTCCGCGATGTCACCGCGCACGCCATCGAACAGCAAGGCCCCATTCAGATTTGCGTTGCCAATGCGGGCATCGCAGAGGGCAAGGCGCTGCACAAAATGGAGCTGGAGTTCTGGCGCAAAATCATGGCGACCAATTTGGACGGCGCAATGCTGACCATTCAGGCCTGCTTGCCTTCGATGTTGGAAAGCGGTTGGGGGCGCGTGATCGGCGTGTCGTCTATTGCGGGGGTACGCGGTTTGCGCGGGGCGCCTGCCTATACCGCCTCCAAACACGGGCTGATCGGGCTTCTGCGCGCCTTAAGCGAAGACCATATGGGCGGCGACGTTACCTTCAACGCGCTTTGCCCCGGCTATGTGGAAACAGATATCGTCACGCAAAACACCACAAGCATCTCCGCGCGAGCGGGCATTTCCGAGGCGGAAGCGCGCGACATGATGGTGCGCGCTAATCGCCACAAACGGCTTATTGATCCTCAGGAGGTTGCCGCTGCCGCAGCTTGGCTATGCGGCCCAGGCTCGGGCAGCATCAACGGGCAAACCATCGAGATTGCAGGCGGGCAAGTCTGACCCCCTGATTTCAGCGATGGACGCGCCGTTCATTCTGGTTGAACATGGGAACAACACGTTTGTGGGAGCGTCTTGATGGAATCTTTCCTGTTCCAATCCACCATATACCTTCTGGCCGCCTGCGCAGCCGTGCCCTTGGCGGTACGTTTCGGGTTGGGCTCGGTGCTTGGCTACCTTGTGGCAGGCGTGATCATCGGACCCATTGGCGGTCTGGTGGGCTCAGAAACCGAGAGCCTGCAACATTTCGCCGAATTCGGCGTGGTCATGATGCTGTTCATCATCGGGTTAGAGCTGGAGCCGCGCGCCCTGTGGGACATGCGCCATAAGCTGATTGGGCTGGGCGGGCTTCAGGTGACCGTCACCACTGCCTTGATCGCAGGGGCCGCAATCGTTCTGGGCCAACCCACCAGCATTGCCATCGCCATCGGCATGATCTTTGCGCTCTCCTCCACCGCAATCGTGCTGCAAACGCTCAATGAGAAAGAGTTGATGAACACGGGCGGCGGGCGATCTGCGTTTTCGGTGCTGTTGACTCAAGATATCGCGGTCATCCCGATGCTGGTCCTGCTTCCATTGCTGGCCATCCCCGGGCTGAATGGCGTGACCGGCGGCGGCCATGCGGGCGGCGGCGATCATGAGGCCACTGGCGCGGCGGCAGCCGTTATGTCTTATGTCGACACCCTGCCCGGATGGGGCGTCATGCTGGTCACGTTGGGGGCCATCGTGGCTGTGATCCTTGGCGGTCATTTCCTGACACGCCCCGTGTTCCGCTATATCGGCTGGGCCCGCATGCGGGAGATGTACACGGCCGTGGCGCTGCTCTTTGTAACAGGCGTGGCCGTTCTGATGCTGCTCGTAGGCCTTTCCCCCGCCTTGGGCACATTCCTTGCCGGTGTCGTGCTGGCAAATTCTGAATTCCGGCATGAGCTGGAAAGCGATATCGAGCCGTTCAAGGGGCTGCTTTTGGGCCTGTTTTTCATAACCGTGGGCGCGGGCATCAATTTCGAGATCCTGTTTGGTGCGCCTTTCAGTATTCTGGGGCTGACCATCGGCGTCATGTCAATCAAAGCGGCGGTGCTTTTTGCGCTCGCCCTGATTTTCAAGATACGATCCCGCGACAAGGCGCTCTTCACGCTGAGCCTCGCGCAGGCGGGGGAGTTCGGCTTCGTGCTCGTAAGTACCTCTGTCAGCCAAGACGTGATCCCGCGCGAGCTGTCGCAAACGCTGCTGCTAGTCGTGGCGCTTTCCATGCTTCTGACGCCGCTTTGCTTCATTGCCTATGACAAACTGCATCACCGCTTAGGCAGCGCGGGGGCCGATATGGAGCCCGATGAGATTGACGAGCATGGCGCTGTCATCATCGCAGGCATCGGTCGCTTCGGGCAGGTCGTCAACCGGCTGGTCAGCCAATCGGGGTTCAAGACCACTGTGCTTGATCATGATCTGGAGACGATCCAGCTGATGCGCCGGTTTGGCTTCAAAGGCTTCTTTGGCGACCCGACGCGGCCGGACCTGCTCCATTCGGCCGGGATCGACACGGCACAAATTCTCGTCGTTGCACTCGATGATAAGGAGGCCGCGCTGCGTCTTGTGAAATACGCGCGCAAGACACGCCCTGACATCCATATCATCGCCCGCGCCTATGACCGATCCATGGTCTTCCGCCTGTTTCAGGCCGGCGCCAATGACATCGTGCGGGAAATGTTCGACAGCTCGCTCCGCGCGGGGCGTTACGTGCTCGAACAAATGGGCCTCACCGAATATGAGGCACACAGGCAAACCACCACCTTCTACGACATGGACCGTGACGGGATGCGGCAATTGGCCGAGCTTTGGCGCGAAGACGTCCCGGCCGCTCAGAATGATGCCTATGTCGAAAAGGCCAAGGAGCTGAACCGCGATCTCGAAGCAGCCCTTCTGGGCATGATGAACGAACGACAAGCGACAGAGGCTGCCGAGTAGACCGGCTTTACGTCTCCATTTGGTTCAAAATACTCCGGGGGAGCGCGAGGGGGCAGCGCCCCCTCGTTCCAAACATCGTGGGCGCGTCAGCGCGCCTTTGGATCACTCCCCATCGGCGACCCCGGCTTCTGCAAAGGTCGCCATGCCGGAATGACACGCGATGGCGCCCTTGAGCACGCCAATGGCAAGGGCCGCGCCCGAGCCTTCCCCAAGACGCAAGCCAAGCGACAAAAGCGGCTCTTTTCCAATGCCACTCAGCATTCGGGCATGCGCGCCCTCCGCCGACAAATGCCCTGCAACCGTGTGATCGAGCGCTCCGGCATGCGCTTTCTCCAAAACGCTGGCGGCGGCGGTACAAATAAAGCCGTCGAGGATCACGGGGATGCGGTAGCTGCGCGCGGCTGCAATTGCGCCTGCCATGGCCGCCAGCTCCCGCCCGCCAAGACACCGCAGCGCTTCAAGCGGGTCGGTGACGTCATGTGCCGCCAGCCCTTCAGCGACCACACGCGCCTTGATTGCCAACCCGGCATCATCCACGCCGGTCCCACGCCCAACCCAATCTTCCGCAGCGCCACCAAACAAAGCAGCCCCAATCGCGGCAGCGGAGGTCGTATTGCCTATGCCCATCTCCCCCACAACGAGCAGGTCGGCCTCAGGGTCGACCGCCTCCCATCCAAGGCCAAGCGCCGCAACGCAATCCGCCTCGCTCATCGCGGAGTCTTGCGTGAAATCCGCAGTGGGCCGGTCGAGCTCCAACGCATGCACATCCATGCTCGCACCGAACGCACGGCTAAGCTGGTTGATCGCGGCACCGCCATGCTCGAAATTGGCCACCATCTGTACCGTGACCTCTGCCGGGAAGGCTGACACGCCTTGCGCAGTCACCCCATGATTTCCAGCAAACACAATCACTTGCGGCGCCTTGATCTCTGGCCGCGCGTCGCCGCGCCAAGAGGCGTACCAGATTGCCAGGTCCTCGAGCCGCCCCAAAGCGCCAGGCGGCTTGGTGAGCTGGCCGTTGCGCGCTTCAGCGCCTAACTTGGCTGCCTCATCGGGCCCTGCACCCTCTTTGAGCAAGTCGCGGAACGCATTGATAGTTTCAAAGGGCGCGGACATATTGGCGGCTCCGTAAGCATTGTCTTCGCCCCCTCTCTAGCCCTAACGTGGCGCGACCAAAAGACCCAAGGACGCCCAGAGAATGGCGAAAACCGACAGCCCTCTGAAACAACCTATAAATGATGTGCTCATCGCCTTGCATCTATTGACCCGGCTGCCTTTACCTGGCGCGCATTGGAGCAACGATGCCCGCCCGCATGCGCGCGCGGCCTGGGCCTATCCTTTAGTTGGTCTCGTGGTTGGTGGGATATCAGCCGCAACCGCATGGAGCGCTTTGGCCATTGGCCTTCCCGCGATGTTGGCGGCCGGTTTTGCGATTGCCGCCGCTATCGTCGTGACAGGGGCAATGCATGAAGACGGCTTAGCCGATTGTGCAGATGGCTTCTGGGGTGGTTGGGAGCCAATACGCCGGCTGGAGATCATGAAAGACAGCCAAATCGGCACTTATGGCGTTTTGGCGCTGATTTTGGTGCTGGGGCTGAAATGGGCGGCTCTGACGTCACTCTTGGCATCGGGACAGGTCTTCTGGCTTCCCGTCATCGCCACCGTCTCTCGCGCGTCGATGGTTATCGTGATGGAAAAGCTCCAGAATGCACGAAAGTCCGGACTATCGCAAAGCACCGGGCGGCCAGGTTCGACTGCGCTCTTTTGGGCCGTGTTGATTGGCAGCGTCACAGCGCTTTCAACAGGGATTGCGACAGGCACAGCCCTTGTCATCCTTTCCGCGCTTTTGACGATTGGGATGATAACGCTCTCTCGTCGGAAAATCGGCGGCCAGACCGGCGATGTGCTCGGTGCGACCCAGTGCATTGTAGAGACGAGCTTACTCGTCGTGCTATGCGCTCTCGTTCCATAAAAAAGCCGCGCCCGAAACGAGCGCGGCATTTTTCAATTGTTCCAGCGCTTTAAGCCGCGCGGCTGATCAGCACGTCGTCAATCTCTTTCATCGCGGAGGGCTCGTCATTGCCCTGTACTGCCGCGATTTCGCGGGTCAGCCGTTCCAAAGCGGCCTCATAGAGCTGACGTTCGGAGTAGCTCTGCTCACGCTGGTCACCATGGCGGTGCAGGTCACGCACAACTTCGGCGATGGCGATCAAATCGCCAGAATTGATCTTTTGCTCATATTCCTGCGCGCGGCGCGACCACATCGCACGCTTCACGCGCGCTTTGCCTTTCAGCGTCTTGAACGCCTGGCTCACCAGATCGGGGGAGGCCAGCGGGCGCATGCCCACTTCCACCGCTTTATGGGTCGGCACGCGCAGTGTCATCTTGTCTTTCTCGAAGGACACCACAAACAGCTCCAACTCGATGCCCGCGACTTCCTGGGTTTCGATGTTCACAATCTTGCCCACACCATGGGCCGGGTAGACCACGAATTCGTTGGGGCTAAAGTCTTGCTTCTTCTTGCTCATGCAGCACTTACCTTTACTTAGCGCAAAAAAGACGAAGCCGGTAGCGTTGCTCCCGATCTCGTCTTATTCTCTTGTTTTCAGCTTTCTTCCTCTGTGCCGCATGTGTCCCCAAGCGGCGTCCAGCTGTCATCTCGGCATCATAATAGCACAAAAAAGAGGCTTATGAAAGCGCCGCAAAGAAAGGGTGCCCCAACGCCAATCGCAGCGAGGTTTCGAATCAGCCGCCTTCGCCTGCCGCCTCGGAAAACAGCTCCATCTTGCCTTCTTTGCCGTCCATCTCTTCCGCTGTGGGCAGCGGGTCTTTCTTAGTGATGATGACAGGCCAAAGCTCCGAATACTTGCGGTTGAACTCAACCCATTTTTCCATATCCGGCTCGGTGTCGGGTCGGATCGCGTCAGCCGGGCATTCAGGTTCGCAAACGCCGCAGTCGATGCATTCATCGGGGTGGATCACCAACATATTCTCGCCCTCGTAGAAGCAATCCACAGGGCACACCTCGACGCAGTCGGTGTATTTGCAGGCGATGCAGGCATCGTTGACGATATAGGTCATGAGCGTTGTCCGAATTTACAGTCACGGCAGTGGTAATCCGAGCCGCGCGATCATTCAAGCGGGGGCTTGCGCGAAAGGTCCAATATGCGACGATCTTTCTTGGTCGGACGCCCTTTTCCCCAAGGTGTGACCGCCCGAGGGATTTTTTCCTCATAGACGGTTTTGTCGAGATACAGCGTCTGCGCCTCGGGCGCAGGTCCACGCCGTGTTCCACACGCCTGAACAACGACGACCCGCGTTTGGTCCCCTTGCGGAAAGGTAATCCCGTCTCCTTCGCCCACTTGGAATGCAGGTTTCGATATCTTCAATGCGTTCACGCGGACATTGCCTGCCTTCACCACCGAGGCCGCCAAGGTACGCGTTTTAAAGAACCGCGCCTGCCAAAGCCATTTGTCGAGCCTTATGGTCTCGCGCCCCTCAGACATGCTTCGTTCTGGCGCAAATACTCTGGGAGGGGGCCCGCGTGGCGGAGGGCAAAGCCCTCCAAGAACGCAAATTATCGTGGGCGCGCAAGCGCACTATTGGGTCAATCCTTTTTCAGCCCCATCAGGGCCGCGGCAAATGGGTTGTCCGGATCAATGGCTTTTTCTTTCTTGGGCGGGCGGGCCTTGAAGGTCTGTGCCTTGTCATTGCGCGGCCCCTTCCCTTTCGGTCCACGCTGCGGCTTGCCGCCCTCCTTGCGGGGGGGCCGGTTTCCGCGAGGCTTTGCACCCCGGTTCCCGCCCCAGCGGAACGTGTAGAACACTTCCATCTCGGGGCCTTCGGGGGCTGCAGCCTCGGCAGGTGGTTCTTCAACAGGAGCCTCTGCTTCAGACGCCACCTCCGCTGACTGTTCCGGTTGCGTTGCATCACTTTCAGCTGTCTCAGCCGACGGAGCCGGTTCCGGGACAGCTCTTACTTTTTCGCGCTCACCCTTTTCAGCCTTGTAACCCAAACCATCCATGAGGTTCGCAAATTGCTCTAGCGTCATGCCGGTGATCGACAGCATATCTGGCTTGGCCTCAAACCCACCACGACTGTCCTCAGTACGCAGTTGGTCCGCCAGCCGCTCGAGCATATCAATACGGATCGCACGCTCGCCGGCGAGCCGGTAGCCCGCATTTGCGTAATATCCTTCAGGCGCGTCCTTGACTGCGGGCACCGTCACAAGGCCCGGCGGTGGTGCTTCTGGAAACTCGCCCAGATCTTTTTGCAAAGACCACAAGACTAGCCGCAACCTTGTCGGTGCGGGTTTCAACAAAAGCGGCATGAAGATCGTGAATTGGCCAAAGCGGATGCCATGTTTGCGCAAAGCGCCACGCGCGTCCTGATCAAGCTCTTTCACCTCGCCCGCAACCTCGTCGCGCGGGATGACACCAAGCGCTTCGACCATGCGGAAGGCAAAGCCCTTGGCCAGCCCTGCCAATGCCTCATCGCCCGACATCGCGATCATGGGCTCAAAGGCAGCTGCGATCTTGCGGTCGATGAAATGTTGCAAACGCCGTTTAACCTTCTCGGCCACATCGGCGCCCGCTTCCTCATCAACAAAAGGTTCAACACCGGGCTTTAGCGGCTCCGCGCCTTTTACGAGCTTGCCCACAGCCATGTCGCCCCACATCAGGCCACCTTGCTCGGTGAAATCCATTTCTGTGTCAGGCGCGTTGTAGAACTTGTCGGCGCGCAGGTTGAAATGCGGGGCCAGGGCCGCGACGGCCGCTTGTTTCAAAGTCTTCGCCTCGTCGGGTGTGGAGGACGCATCCTGACGGAACCGGAACCCGTCCAGCCGGCCAATCATTTCGCCCTCTACAGTCACTTCACCCTTGTCGTTCACGTCAGCCACGAGGCTCTCCTTCTGTTTCAACCGGCGCATCAATACGCTCGTACGCCGGTCGACAAATCTTTGTGTCAGCGCGCCATGCAGCGCGTCTGATAGGCGGTCTTCTACCGCACGGGTTTCGCCACGCCAATGGCTTTCATCGGGCACCCAGCCCTTTCTCTGCGCCACATAGGTCCAGGTCCGAATAAAGGCCAAGCGTTTCGACAATGTGTCAATATCGCCGTCCGTCCGGTCAATGCGGGCAATCTGGCGGGCCAGATAATCCTGCGGGACTTGGCCTTTGTCATGCAAATAGCCGAAGATCACCTCCAACATACCCGCATGCTCGCCGCTGGAAATGCCGCGAAAATCAGGGATTCGGCACACGTCCCAAAGCAACATAACCTCCTGCGGGGCTCGGCTGCGGGCCACAACATCCACGCTTTGGCTCAGCGCTTTGAGGGCAACGACATCATCTGCGTCGCGTGCCCGTGTCAGCCATTCATCATCGGTGCGCATTTCAAGGGACCGGATCAACCGCTCGATGGAACCAAATTCCAACCGGTCATTGCGCCATTGAAGCTTGTTCACTGGCTTGAACTTCGATTGCAGGATCGATTGGACGACCTGCTCATCAAGCGGCGCGGCTTCCCCCGTCACCCCAAAGCTTCCCGGGTCGGTATAGCGCCCAGCCCGGCCTGCAATCTGGGCGAGCTCATGCGGAAACAGGTAGCGCATGCGTCGCCCGTCGAATTTCTCAAGCGCCGAGAAGGCCACGTGATTGATGTCGAGGTTCAATCCCATGCCAATGGCATCAGTCGCCACCAGATAGTCGACATCCCCGTTTTGATAGAGCTCGACCTGCGCGTTGCGCGTACGCGGTGACAGCGCCCCCATTACAACGGCACAGCCACCTTTTTGGCGGCGGATCAGCTCGGCGATGGCGTAGACATTCTCGACGCTGAACCCGACGATAGCGGAACGCGGCTTAAGACGGCTGATCTTTTTGGACCCCGTGTAGCTGAGTTCAGAAAACCGCTCACGCTTCAGAAATTGCGCGCGTGGCTCCATTGCGGCTATGGCGGAGCGCATCGTCTCTGACCCCATGAAAAGCGTTTCAAGATGCCCGCGTGTCTTGAGTAGACGCTGCGTGAAAACGTGCCCGCGTTCGGGGTCGGCGCAGAGTTGAATTTCATCAACCCCCACAAAGTCAGCGCCCATACCTTCCGGCATCGCCTCAACCGTGCAGACCCAATATTGCGTCCGATCCGGGACGATCCGCTCCTCGCCTGTCACCAAAGCCACGACGGACGGCCCTCTGATGGCAACGATCCGGTCATAGACCTCACGCGCCAATAGCCGCAAAGGCAAGCCAATCACCCCGGTGCGGTGCGCCAGCATCCGTTCAATCGCGTAATGGGTTTTGCCGGTGTTGGTCGAACCAAGGACCGCTGTGACGCGTCCTTCGGTCATAGGGGCTGGCCCATCATAAGCGCCGCCTGCCTGCCGTCGGTTGGGGGACCTGAGGTCAGGTCGCGGTTAGATGTCCTGGCCGGAGACCTCCGCCTCAAGCCGCTCAATGGCTTCTTCTAACCCCGGCCTGTAGGGATGTATAGCGAAAGCAGCCTTATAGGCTTTCAACGCGTCTTCATATTCGCCGAGCTCTTCCAACATCCGGCCCAACCCTTGCATTGCCCCAAAGTGGCGCGGGTTCAGCGCTAAGGTGCGGCCAATATCGGCAATCGATAGCCCGTATTCCCCGGCCCCGAAATAGGCAGTCGCGCGCGCATTCCAACCTTCGGCAAAATCCGGCGCATGGTCGGTAAGTGCCGTGAAATGCTCAATGGCGGTTTTGTTATCCCCTGCGCTCATGGCCCGGCGGCCGCGTTGCAACAGCAAATCCATCGATTTGGAGCCGCTTTGCGACCATTCGCGCCAGATCGCCTGCTCCACCTGCTCCCAGTCTTGCAGGTCGGGCGTTTGAAGGCGCTCAAATAAGCTATTGAGTCTGTCCTCTTCCGCATGCGAAGGCTGGATCATTAGAAATGCCGCAACGGCAGAGTTGAGAAGCAGTTTGGAAATATTCATAACGCTACTAATCCTAGCGGGCCCACGGGCAAAATCGAGCCCCTGCCCAACACTTTTTCGGGAGACATGAAAAATGAGCGATGTGATCAGCAAAGCAGTCGAAGCGTTGCAAGCAAAAATGGACGGCGGATTTGACGGCTCCGTCAAGTTCGACATCGCCGGCGAAGGCGCGATCATGGTGGACAGCTCCGGCGTGCGCGCAGGCGATGAAGACGCCGAATGCACCCTATCTGCCGACGCGGAAACCTTTGAAGCGATCCTCGATGGCGACCTGAACCCAACTGCTGCCTTCATGTCCGGCAAGCTGGCCGTCGACGGCGATATGGGCCAGGCGATGAAGCTGGGCTCCGTTCTGTCGTGAGCATCGAGGCGGCACCTTTGCATGAGGATGTCGCTCGCGCGCCTGCGGGCGGAGAGGCCTTTTGGCTCACCGCCAGCGACGGCGTAAGAATCCGTGTGGCCCTTTGGGGGCATGCGGAGGCATCCAAGGGGACGATCCTGCTCTTCCCCGGGCGCACGGAATATATCGAGAAATATGGCGTCACGGCAGCAGGTTTCGTTGAACGTGGCTATGCGGTCGCTGTCATAGACTGGCGCGGCCAAGGCATCGCCGAGCGTCTGTTGGATGACCGCATGCTCGGCCATGTAAGCGCGTTCAAGGATTACCAATTTGACGTGGCCGCTATGCTGGGCCTCGTGCGTGACAAAGGCTTGCCGGAACCGCTGTTTCTGGTTGCCCACTCCATGGGCGGCTGTATCGGGCTGCGTGCTCTGATTGAGGGGCTTCCAGTCAATGCGGCCGTTTTCACTGCGCCCATGTGGGATATCTCGCTGCCCCCCGGCAAACGCAACTTGGGCTGGGTCGCCTCCACCATCGCGCATCAGTTCGGCTTTGGCAGCATCTTGTCGCCGGGCACGGTTTCGCAAACCTATGTCTTAGCAAACCCGTTTGATGACAACATGTTAACGCGCGATCTTGAGATGTGGGAGCTGATGAAATCTCAGGTCAGCACCTACCCTGATCTTTCGCTTGGCGGGCCCAGCCTGACTTGGCTGAATGAGGCTTTGCGCGAATGTCGCGCGTTGAAAGCCCATCCAACGCCGAACGTGCCTTGCATCTGCTATCTCGGCACCAATGAACGCATTGTCGACACCGCCACAGTTCATGATCGAATGTCCCGATGGCCAAATGGCTCTTTGGAGATGATCGAAGGCGGCGAACACGAAATACTGATGGAAGGCACAGAGCTGCGCAACCGCATCTTTGGGGAGGTCGACGCCTTCTTCGCCGCGAGCGCTGTTGAAGCGAAGGCGGGCTAGACCAGCACGCCCTGCTCTAGCCTGACAGTTCGGTCCATGCGCGCTGCGAGTTCCATGTTATGGGTCGCAATCAGCGCGGCGAGACCCGTTTCGCGCGCGAGCTTTATCAACGCTTCAAAAACTTGATCAGACGTCTCAGGATCGAGGTTCCCGGTCGGCTCATCTGCCAACAAAAGCCCCGGCGCATTGGCCAGCGCACGGCAAAAGGCCACGCGTTGCTGTTCCCCGCCCGACAGGGCCCCCGGGCGGTGATCCGCACGCTTTGCCACGCCAACGCGGCCCAACAGATCAACCGCTCGGGTCTGCGCATCGGAACGTGAAACCCCTGCGGCCAGTTGTGGCAGGATGATGTTTTCGGCCGCGGTGAACTCGGGCAGCAAATGATGGAACTGATAGACAAACCCGATCTGCGAGCGGCGCGCGTTGGTCCGGGCGCGATCAGAGCGACCGGTCAGGTCTTCGCCCGCAATCTCGATCCGGCCCGTGTCGGGCGTGTCGAGCAGCCCGGCAATGTGCAAAAGCGTAGACTTACCCGCGCCAGAGGGGGCCACCAAAGCCACGACCTCGCCGCGTTCGACCTTGGCAGAAACGCCGCGCAAAACCTTGATCTCGTTTGGCTTTTCAGAGTTATAGGTTTTCTCGATCCCGTCGAGATGCAACGCAGTGTCACTCATAACGAAGCGCCTCCACCGGGTTCATCCGTGCCGCACGGCGTGCGGGGAAGATGGTGACGACAAAGCTTAAAAACAGTGAAAGCGAGATAGCAGAAAGCACATCCCCCATCTCTAACCGCGCGGGCAAGCTTGAGATCAACCGAACCGACGGGTCCCAAACGCCGCCACCGGCGATGTAGTTCACCAGATCGAAAATCGGGTCGATATAGATGGCAAAAAGGCAACCTAGGATGAGCCCCGCGATGGTGCCAACAACCCCGGTCGACGCCCCACATATAAAGAAGACGCGAAGAATAGAGCCTTCAGACAAGCCCATTGTGCGAAGGATACCGATGTCCCGCCCCTTGTTTTTAACCAGCATGATCAGCCCGGACACAATGTTCATCGACGCGATCAAAACCAGGATTGCAAGGATCAAGAACATCACGTTGTCTTCCATCTGAAGCGCATTCAGGAAGCCGCCATTGCTATCCTGCCACGTCCAAAGCAGAACCTCTTGCCCGGCCGCGCCGAGCAGCGCAATCTCGGCTCTTTCAAGGTCCTCTGGGTCCTCTAAAATCACTTCAATTTCATCGGCATAGCCTTCGCGGTTGAAGTAACCTTGCGCCTGCTCAAAAGGTAGATATGAGCGTACGGAGTCGATATCAAACCGCCCAACCTGGAAGATATAAACCACCTCATAGGCAGCGACGCGCGGGCTCGTGCCAAAAGCGGTTTTGACCCCATTGGGGGAGATCAGCTTAATCGTGTCGCCAACGCGCACACGGAGCTCCCGCGCGACCCCGGCCCCGATGGCAATGCCTTCGGAAAAGCGATTGATATCACCGGCAAATTCCTCCGGATTTGCCACGCGCCTGATGTTTTTCAAATCCTCTGGCCTGATCCCGAAGACCTGCACGCCCGCATTGCTGTTTTGCGCTGAGGCCAGCACTTGCCCTTTGACCAACGGGGCGGTGCGCACAACACCGGGTGCCGCGGCCAGCTTGGCAGCAAGCTCTTCGTAATTATCGATGGTTTGGGCAAAGGTGCCCTGATCGGTCACACGCCCTGCATTGTAGACCTGCACATGCGCATTGGCGCCTAGGATCGTGTCGACGAATTCGTAGCGAAAACCCGACCGTACAGCGAGCGTGATGATCAGCGCGGCCACCGCTAGCGTGATCCCGATCAAGGAGATCCAGGTCATGACCGAAACGCCGCCCTCGGCGCGTTTGGCGCGCAGATAGCGCCAGGCAATCATCCATTCAAACCCCGCGAAAGGGGCCGTTGTCGCGCGCGTGATTTGGCTCACCGCTCTCTCCTGCTCTGTTGCGCTCAGATGTGCGCCTTTGGGCGGGCGGGGTCAAGCTTGGCAGGACCCTGCCGCTTTCGCATCGCCGCATTAACCCACGTGACAGGTTCCGCAATCCCTGCCAATGTTAAATAATTCAAAGAGAAAGTTGCTTTTTGAGACAATTGCTTGGGCGAAGAATAACCTTAAAATCGTCGCCGATTCAGGCGCTTACTCTAAAATACACCCACTTTAGGGCAATAAACGTGGTGAATTCCACTAAGCTCGAAACACTTGCCAACAATAACAACCAGCCTTCCACGCCAGATCATTTTAACCGGTCAACCAGATCGGTGCGCGTTTTTCTTAACAATTGCTTTGCTGTCGGGGGCGACAGGAGGACAGTAAATGTCAACAAAATTAGTCATTGGACTAGATGGCGACAGCTCGGGTGAACGCGCCCTCGCCTTCGCCAAAGACCTCTCGAAGCTGATCGGCGCCTGCGAGCTGCTCGTCGTCTATGTGATCGAGTGGTCGCCGTTCAGCTTTCAAACCGCTGAAGAAAACGCGGAGCGCCACAAACGCCGCGAAGAGGAGATAACGACAGCCATGGCGCGCGTCGTTGAGCCAGCGGTGGCCGCATTAACCGCAGCGAGGCTGAGCGCGCGGGGGATTGTGCGCCATGGTGATGTTGCAGACACGCTGAACGCCGTCGCCAAAAAGGAAGGCGCGGCACAGATTATTGTCGCCCGCTCGACGGATAATTCTCTGAAAAAACGCATTTTTGGCAGCGCCACGGCGCAGTTGGTCATGGAGGCCGATGTGCCCGTGACGGTGATCGGGTGAGGATGAAAACAATGAACAGACTTATTCAAGCTGCCACCATCACGGCCTTTGGCACCTCCGCCGCTCCGGCCATTGCACAAGAGGCCGCGAGCCTCGACGCACGAGTGAATGAGGCCTTTGCAACAGCGACGGGCCCCTTCGTGAGCTTCATCTTCGCCCCCTTCCCCGGCACTGAGTTTCCGTGGATCGTGATGTGGCTGGTGATCGCGGCCACCGTTTTCACGCTCTATTTCGGGCTCGTGCAGCTTCGTTTCTTCGGGCATGCCATTGCGCTGGTCAAAGGCGACTACTCAGATCCCAACGATGCAGGTGAAGTCAGCCATTTCCAGGCGCTCGCAACAGCGCTCTCCGGGACCGTGGGCCTTGGCAACATCGCCGGTGTGGCCGTCGCGGTCGGTATTGGCGGACCGGGTGCCACCTTCTGGATGATCCTCGCAGGTCTTCTGGGCATGGCATCCAAGTTCACCGAATGCACTTTGGGCGTGAAATACCGCAACGAATACCCGGACGGCACAGTTTCAGGTGGACCGATGTACTACATGTCCAAGGGCTTTGATGAGCTTGGGCTGCCGGGCGGCAGGATCCTTGCAGTGCTTTTCTCCATCTTCTGCATCCTTGGCGCGCTTGGCGGCGGCAACATGTTCCAGGCCAATCAGGCACATGCGCAGATCACCCAGATCACGGGCGACTATCCCGGTTGGATCACTGGTTTGATCTTTGCCGCCATCGTGTTTGCGGTGATCGTGGGCGGGATCAAATCTATTGCCCGCGTGACCGAAAAAGTCGTGCCCTTCATGGGCATTATGTATGTGCTGGCGGCGCTGATCATTCTGTTGGTCAATTTCGACATGATCGGTTGGGCCTTTGGCCAGATTTTTGCAGGCGCTTTCACGGGTCTTGGCGTGGCGGGCGGCTTTGTCGGCGCGCTGATCCAAGGCTTCAAACGTGCGGCGTTCTCCAATGAAGCCGGCGTCGGTTCGGCTGCGATTGCGCACTCAGCCGTGCGCACCAAGGAGCCGATCACCGAGGGGTTCGTCTCGCTCTTGGAGCCCCTGATCGACACCGTTGTGATCTGCACCATGACAGCGCTTGTGATCATCATCTCTCAACAGCTGATCATCGATGAGGCCACCGGCAACTACATGTTGAACGAGGCCGGCACTGCGATTGCGACAGTTGATGGCAATTCCGGGGTGGCGCTCACCTCTGCGGCCTTTGCCTCGGGCATCAGCTGGTTCCCCTTCATTCTAGCCCTTGCTGTGGTGCTCTTTGCCTTCTCGACCATGATTTCATGGAGCTATTACGGCTTGAAGGCCTGGACCTACCTGTTTGGCGAAGGCAAGACCTCGGAGCTGATCTTCAAGGTGATCTTCTGCATCTTCATCGTGATCGGTGCTGCGGCCTCACTTGGGCCGGTGATCGACTTCTCTGATGCAGCGATCTTCGCAATGGCTGTTGTGAACATCTTGGCCCTGTATTTCTTGATGAAGATCGTGCGCAAAGAGCTGCAAAGCTACTCCGCGCGTTTGAAATCGGGTGAGATCAAGAAGTTCTCCCACTGACGCGAACGGCCTAGAGCCAAAGAAGGCGTGCGCCACGACTGGCGCGCGCCTTTTTCTGTCGCTAAGCTTCATTCATGTTTTCAGGTTTCAAGACTTTTGAACGCGAGGTCGGCGAGGTCCGGATCGCCGGGCGCATTGGCGGGTTCGGTCCGCCTTTGCTGCTTTTGCACGGCTACCCGCAAACCCATGTGATGTGGCACAAAGTTGCGCCCAAGCTTGCGGAGCGGTTTACGGTGATCGCTGCAGACCTGCGTGGCTATGGCGGCTCGACCTGTCCGCCAACGCGCGAGGACCATTCACAAATGTCCAAGCGGGAAATGGCCGCGGATATGGTTGGCCTGATGGCGCAATTCGGGTTTGATCGCTTCGACATTCTATCCCATGACCGAGGCGCGCGCGTCGCGCATAGGCTGGGCATGGACCATCCAGACCGAGTCGGCAAAATGGTTATCCTCGATATCGCGCCCACGCGGGAGATGTACGAGCATACGACCCTTGGTTTCGCACGAACCTATGCGCATTGGTTTTACCTCACCGAACGCTTTCCACTGCCCGAGCGCATGATCGAGGCCAACCCGCGCGATTTCTGGGACAAGAAATGCGTGTTTGGCGCGGCCGGCTCGGGCCCGTTCGCGCCCGAGGCGCGCGCGGCTTATCATGAAGCCTTTGACAACGTAGATGTGATCCACGCCAGTTGCGAAGATTACCGTGCCGCCGCGACGATCGACATTCTGCACGACAATGAAGATGGCGACCGAAAGCTCACCTGCCCGATTCGGGTTTTATTGGGGGCAAATGGCGCGATTGAGGCTTACTTTGACTGCCTCGGCCTATGGCGCATGCGGGCAGAGACGGTGATGGGCAAGGCGCTGCCGGGCGGGCATTACTTGGCAGAAGAGCTGCCTGAACTGGTCATTGATGAAGCACTGGCCTTTTTTGGCGAGGGCGTTTCTGCCTAAACCGTCGCCTATGCATTGCAAACCGAGCGGCACCGCAGCATCCTATAAGGGTCGTTTCGTACCGAGTTCGTTTTTCACCGCACATTTCAAAGGCGTCTCAGTGTCATTAGACAATTACAAATCCATGTTGAGACGACTCACAGCCAACTTGGGGGATTCTTTCATGTCACTAACAATGAACCGTCGTGGGTTCCTGGCCAGCACCGCAGGCTTCATCGCTCTGCATCCTTTTTCAGCCAATGCCGCGACCAACCAAGCGCATTTGCGCATCATGGAAACCACGGATTTGCACGTCCATGTGTTCCCGTATGACTACTACGCCGACAGGCCGCGCGACACGGTGGGCCTCGCTCGCACGGCCGCCCTGATCAACGATATTCGCGCCGAGGCCTCGAACTCGTTGCTGATTGATAACGGTGACTTCCTGCAAGGCAACCCGATGGGCGACTACATCGCCTATGAGCGCGGTATGAAGGAAGGCGATTTGCACCCGGTGATCGAAGCCATGAACACGCTTGGTTTTGACGCCTCGACACTGGGCAACCACGAATTCAACTACGGGCTCGATTTCCTGATGAAGTCGCTCGCTGGCGCGGATTTCCCGATTGTCAGCGCCAATGTCGTGAAAGAAATGGGCAGCGATCCGACCAAGGACGTCACACTGATCCCACCTTACGCGATAATGGACCACAAGGTAACCGACGGTGCGGGTGTTGAGCATGGTATCAAAGTCGGGCTGATCGGCTTCGTCCCCCCTCAGATCATGAACTGGGACCGCCGCCACCTGGAAGGCAATGTACAGGCCCGCGATATACTTGAGGTCGCCCGCGCCTACATCCCGCAAATGAAAGAGGAAGGCGCTGACGTTATCATTGCGCTCAGCCACTCCGGCATCGGCGCGGCCAATGAAACCGATGGCATGGAAAACGCCTCCGTACCGCTCGCAGGTCTCGACGGGGTTGATGCAATCCTGACCGGCCACAGCCATCTGGTCTTCCCCTCGCCTGCCTATACCGACTTCGCAGGTGTCGACGTCGGCGCGGGCACAATCAATGGGACGCCGGCCACCATGGGTGGGTTCTGGGGCAGCCATATGGGGCTGATCGACCTGCTTTTGGAGAAGGACGGCAATGAATGGCGCGTCGTCACGACTGAGAGCGAGGCGCGCCCGATCTCCAAGCGAAATGAAGACCGCTCGATCACCGCGTTGGTGGAAAGCGACGCAGCCGTCCTGGCGTCGGTCCAGCAGGAGCATGACGAGACCCTGGCCTATGTGCGCCGGGCAGTCGGCAAAACCGATGCCCCACTGCACAGCTACTTTGCCCTCGTGGCCGATGACCCATCCGTGCAGATCGTCTCGATTGCGCAAAAATGGTATATTGAGGAGATGCTGAAAGGCACCGAGCATGAGGGCCTGCCGATTTTGTCAGCCGCAGCCCCATTCAAAGCTGGTGGTCGTGGCGGACCTGAATATTACACGGATGTTCCGAGCGGCGATGTGGCCATCAAAAACGTGGCCGATCTGTATCTCTACCCCAACACTGCGCGCGCGGTGCGGGTGACGGGGCAGCAGCTGAAAGACTGGCTTGAGCGCTCCGCAGGTATGTTCAACCAAGTCGACCCCGGCGCGCAGGATGTCGTTCTGCTGAACCCCGATTTCCCAAGCTACAATTTCGATGTGATCGATGGCGTTCAGTACCAGATCGACCTGTCCCAGCCGTCGAAATTTGCGCCCAAAGGGGAGCTGGTCAACCCGGATGCCAACCGCATCGTGAACCTGACCTATGGCGGAAAACCCGTTGATATGGATGCGGAATTCATCATCGCTACCAACAATTACCGCGCCAGCGGCGGCGGCAATTTCCCGGGCGCTGACAACGAGACGATCGTCTTTGAAGGCCCCGACACGAACCGCGACGTCATCGTACGCTACATCGTCGAGCAAGGCACGATCAGCCCGCGCGCTGACAGCAACTGGTCCTTCTTGCCTTTGGACAAAACCACGGTGCTGTTTGACACAGGACCCGCGGCGAAGTCCTACATGGAAGATGTCGACCTGAACATTGAAGAGGCAGGCGAAGGCCCGGACGGCTTCGCACGTTTCCGTATCTCTTTGTAAAAATAAGTCGGGCCCGGCGCACGCGCCGAGCCCTTCCCCACCGACTTTTGTCACCCCCCCTCGCGGAGGTTTGGTGACTACCGCTGCAACTCGTTACTCAGGATCAACTCGGGTCGGCGGTCCGAGATTCCAACCGCCTTTTTGGCATTCAACGCTTTCAGGGCTAATACGCGCCCGTCACGCGCCTTGCGAAGCAGGCGAACACGGGGACGTTGCGTCTTAAAAGACCCAGCATCCGAACTATCATCCAAAGCCGCTTTAAATGCGCGTAACGGGCTCTTTTCAGGTTCTCCTCCCCCAAGGATCGCCTGCACGTTCAGCGCAACAACATTGTCAGAGTCAGGACGTTCCAACACAACATCCTCCTCCGACACTTCGGAACCGGTCTCGGCTTTCGCGGCAGCGGCCCCCCGCTGCGCGATAAAAACTAAACTCATTACACACCCTCCGGTGCCCCCGCCGATGACTAAAACGCAACGCCATATTCCGTGCAATATTTCGCCATCTTTCAGAACTGGAAACAAAGTGTTTTCAGGCTGTACCGCACAGAAACAGAGGCTCCGGAGAAAATTCAAATTTGAGACAAATAGAAAATAAATTTGTTTAAATTCATTATATTAAGATCAATTTCCTAAAACCAAACCACCTCGCAAACTATATTTCGGCGCCGCCAGTGAGAGACGAATTGACGAAATATCAAAAATGGCAATCGTCCAATGAAATGCGACAATTGCAACGCTTGCGAAAAACTAAGTCAATCTTTGAAACAATGACGGTTTTGGCTGCCGAAATCCTGCCTCATTTGCGACAGAATCAGATCACTCGTCCAGAAGTGCCGCTGCGACAGGAATGAGCGCCTCCCCAAGCGCCCGAGTATTCCCGGCATCGAGATGAATACCGTCGAGCGGTGAGCTCTGGGCCACCTCTTCGGTGAGAAAAACCGGAACCCCCAAGTCACCCAGCCGCTTTTGCGCCAGCTCAATGAATTTATACGACGTCGCGATCAGCTCTGGCGTCACATGCGGATCATCACAGGGTACCAATAGCTGGGGTAAAACAAACAGCCGTTTTGGGGTCGCGGCACCTTCAACGCGCAACGGATGATGCGTGACGATTTCAGCCAGGTGCTCGAGCCCGCGCAGCGCGCGCTGCAACGGGTAGCCCCAGTAGACATCATTTGCGCCGAGAGCGATCACGACCAGATCGAGCGGAGCATGCGCATATAGCGCAGATGGCAGAAGCGCAGCGCCGTTCATGTTTGCAGGGCTGGCATGTTGGTCCATTGCCGTGGTCCGCCCTCTCAGCCCATCGGCAATAACCTCAACACTGGGTCCAAGACCCGCTTGCAATACATTGGGCCACCGATCTTCAAAAGCGTGCCGCCCGCCCCCATCCGGGCGCGAGCCCCAAGTCAGGCTGTCGCCGAAGATCAGGACAGATTTCATTGCTTGCCGTAAATCGCTGCAATTTTGTTCAGCGCCGCATCCGGAGCCAGCTCTTCGCTTTCCCCAGTTTTCCGGCTGGTCAGCTCAACCACTCCGTTCTTCAAGCCGCGCGGGCCAACAGTGATCCGCCAAGGCAGACCTATCAGGTCCATCGTCGCAAACTTGCCGCCTGCACGCTCATTGCGATCATCATAAAGCGGCTCAAGCCCCATGGCCGACATCTTGGCGTAGAGGTCTTCGCAAGCCGCATCCGCCTCAGCATCACCCTGTTTCAAGTTTACAATGCCAGCATGGAACGGCGTCACGCCCTCGGGCCAGATGATGCCATTTTCGTCATGGCTGGCCTCGATAATCGCGCCTAACAGCCGAGACACGCCAATCCCGTGCGATCCCATATGGACAGAAACGGGCTTTCCATCCGGTCCCTGTACCGTCGCGCCCAGAGCGTCGGAATATTTCGTGCCAAAATAGAAAATCTGTCCGACTTCGATCCCGCGGGCAACGCGGCGGCGCTCCTCTGGGATCTCGTTAAACAGAGCCTCGTCATGGGTTTCATCCGTGCGCGCGTATTTGGTGGTGAACTCTTCCAACACGCCTTGGCATTGCGCCACGTCGTCATAATCGATCTCGCGGTCACCGAAGCTCAGATCGGTCACGGCGCTGTCGTAAAACACCTCCGACTCGCCCGTCTCCGCCAGAACCAAAAACTCATGCGTATAATCGCCGCCAATCGGCCCGCCATCTGCACGCATCGGAATGGCCTGCAGCCCCATCCGCTCATAGGTGCGCAGGTAGCTCACCAGGTGACGGTTATAGGCATGCAGCGCATCTTCCTTGGTGAGGTCGAAGTTATAGCCGTCTTTCATATAGAACTCGCGGCCTCGCATGACCCCAAACCGCGGACGGCGCTCGTCACGGAATTTCCACTGGATGTGGTAGAGCGTCAGCGGCAGGTCTTTGTAAGAGGACACATGGGAACGGAAAATATCTGTCACCAGCTCTTCATTAGTGGGCCCGTAAAGCATGTCGCGACCATGGCGGTCCTGGATGCGCAGCATCTCCTCCCCATAGTCGTCATAGCGCCCGCTTTCGCGCCACAAATCCGCCGATTGCAGCGTGGGCATCAAAAGCGGGATGTGGCCCGCGCGCTGTTGCTCCTCATGTACGATCGTCTCGATATTCTTGAGCACCTTGTAGCCCAAAGGCAGCCAGGAATAGATGCCTGCGGAGCTCTGCTTGATCATGCCAGCACGCAGCATGAGACGGTGAGACACAATCTGCGCCTCGGCAGGCGTTTCTTTTAAAACAGGCAGGAAATAGCGGGTCAGGCGCATCTGGTCAGGCTCCGATCAAAACTTTCACCCCGATTACGCCATCCCCCGCGCAACCGCAATCATGCTTCATTGCTTTACAAATATCCCGGGGTCTTGCCCGCGCGGCGCGGGGCTGGCCCCGCAAGAGCGCAAATAGCATGGGGCGCGGTACGCGCGCCTTCAGGTCACTTCGACCGTCGCTTCCATCGAAGACGCCAAGGAGTTCAACCGCGCTTGCGCGACCTCTCCAAACAATCCGCGCGTTTCTGGGTGCAGCGTGAGCTGCAAAACATGTTTCTTCGGGC
Organism: Litoreibacter sp.; assembly: GCA_026710325.1. Taxonomy (GTDB): domain Bacteria; phylum Pseudomonadota; class Alphaproteobacteria; order Rhodobacterales; family Rhodobacteraceae; genus Litoreibacter. The sequence continues at coordinate 24,905 of JAPORH010000012.1, forward strand.
GATATTTGAATTTGCCCATCAGCTCGGGCCGCTCAACCGAGAACATCGCGCCAAAGCGCATCGCCTTGCCAAGGATTTCCGCCGCCTTCAAATCCTTCTCCGGCAACAGCTCGAACAACTCATCAAACCGCGTCCCCTCCCGCGAGTTTTTATAGCGATGGAGCAGCGCCACGCCCAAGAAGATGCGCCCAGGGTGGTCAAGCCCGCCGAGATTTGCCCGCGTTGCGTTATCGAAACACACCTCAGCCCGGTAGTCGGGATGGGCGCGCCAGCTGACATCGTGCAACAAACATGCTGCGCGGATCAGACGCGCACGCTCATGCTTCACAGGCCCAAAGATCGGTTCAATAAATTTGTGCAGCTGCCGACCAAAACCCGGAATGCGCGCGTTCTTCGCCTCATCCCAGCGGCAGGCCTCAATCAGCGGGTCCCGACGTTTCAGCTCAAAGGGCATTTGCTCATAAAGCAGCCCTTCCCGTATCCCGTAGCTCGAGGTCGCCAATTCTTTCGGCTTGAAACGCTGGATCAACGATTTCAGTACCTGCGCTGCAATTGGGACGAGCCGCATCCGCGCCTCCGAGTTGCCAGTGATGGCGCGAAGCTCATCAACCGACTTGCCGCGGATCCATTTGACCGTCTTCAGAATTGCGCCAGGCGTCATGCGGTATTCATGGAGAACTTTCAGCGGGTAGCCCCGCCGCTCCATATCGAGCCGCGCAATGGCCCGCCAAGAGCCGCCGACAAGATAGAGCGTGTGATAGGTGTTGGGCATATCTTCCACGAGCCCATCAATCGTCTTATCGATCAACGCCTTGCGCGCGTCGTAGCCGCCCTTGAGCCCTTTCAATTTCAGCGGGCCAAGCTCGGACGTGACGCGTTTGCCAACCACGCCCTCCCCGATTTCAGCCAACTCCATCGAGGAGCCGCCAATATCGCACATCAGACCTTTGGCATCGGGCCAACCAAGGAACACCCCTTGTGCCGAAAGGCGCGCCTCTTCCGTGCCGGAGGCGACCCAGAGCTTGATGCCTGTCTCGCTGAGCACCTCTTCGCAAAATTCTGGCCCGTCTTCCGCGTCACGTACCGCTGCGGTCGCAACGGCGGTCATGGGGTTCACATCCAAGCCCTTGCACAACAGCGCGAACCGTTTCAGCGCAGATAAGGCGCGCGCGCGCCCTTCCACTGACAAACGCCCTGTCTCGCGCATGTCTGCGCCAAGTCCGGCCATGATTTTTTCATTGTAGAAATAGGCAGGTGAGCGCGCGGCACCGTCAAAAACGACCAGGCGGACAGAGTTTGAACCAACGTCAATAGTGCCAACACGACTTAAAGCTTTTGATTTGGGGTCATCGAACAGAGGTCTGCCAAAGGGCCCGAATTCCTCTGTGCTCGCATCAGGTTGCGTGCCATCCATCGCCAATAGGTCCCCGGTCTTTCGTCTCCCGGGCTCTTTCTTATCCCCAAGCGTGATTCTGGTCTAGCGATGCTTCCGGCCAGGTTAATCCTTACTATGCGTCAACTCCGGCACATCGCCTGCTCCAGCCGATCCGCGACCGGAAAGGGAGGGGTTTTCCATGAAGAAACGGTGGCAGTTGAAAGTCTGCTCATCCTCGCTGAAGCTCTGCCTCGCGTAGCTGCCATCGGGGCGCAGCACCCAGCTCTGCGCGGTATCCGCAAGATTGGCGGCCATGATCTGGCTCATCACCTGCGCGTGCACAGTTCTATTGGTGATCTCCACCAAGGTCTCGACGCGTCGGTTGAGGTTGCGCCCCATCCAATCTGCCGAGGACATATAGACACGCGCCTTCTTAGACGGCAGGCCCCGCCCATTGCCGAAACAGACGATGCGCGAGTGCTCAAGGAAACGGCCCACGACTGATTTGACGCGGATATTCTCGCTCAAGCCTTCGATCCCTGGACGCAGCCCGCAAATGCCGCGAATAACAAGGCTGATCTTCACCCCTGCCTGGCTCGCCTCATAAAGCGCGTCAATAACATCGGGCTCGATCAACGAGTTCATCTTGGCCCAAATCTCTGCCGGTTTGCCTTCTTTTGCGTAGGCAATCTCCGCCTGAATATTAGCAAGCAGTTGCGATTTCAGAGAAAGCGGCGCGATAGACAGGTTCTCAAGGCTTAAAGGCTGCGCATAACCGCCGACATAGTTGAACACCCGCGTGGCGTCCCGCCCCAATGCCGGGTCACAGGTGAAAAGGCTAAGATCGGTGTAAAACTTCGCCGTAATGGGATGGTAATTACCGGTGCCGAAATGGGTATAGGTGACGAGCTTTTTGCCCTCACGACGCACGATTGTGCTGATCTTGGCATGCGTTTTGTAGTTGATGAAGCCGTAGACCACATGGGCGCCCGCGCGTTCCAGCTTGCGCGATTGGCGAATATTAGCGGCCTCATCAAAGCGAGCCTTCAACTCCACCAGCGCAGTAACCGATTTGCCGTTCTCCGCTGCTTCGCAGAGCGCGTCGACAATCGGGCTTTCGTTAGAGGTGCGGTACAGTGTTTGCTTAATCGCCACGACGTCGGGGTCGCGCGCGGCGCGCGACAGGAAACGCACCACCATGTCAAAAGTTTCATAAGGGTGGTGCAGCAACATGTCCTTTTGCCGGATCGCCGCGAACAAATCGCCGTCATGGTCTTGCACGCGTTCAGGCACGCGTGGGGTAAAATGCGGCCAAAGAAGCTCCCGCCCGCCCATCTCCACCAACTCGGAAATATCCGACAGGCCGAGCATGCCGGTGATTTCGATCACCTCGGTCTCATTGACCTCCAGCGCGTCCATTACGAGGCCGCGCAGCTTTTCCGGTGCGTTTGCGCTCATGGTCAAACGGACCACTTCGCCCCGACGCCGTCGTTTCAGCGCGCTTTCAAACTCGCGCACCAAATCTTCGGCCTCTTCCTCGACCTCTAGGTCGCTGTCGCGCAACACACGGAAGGTACAATGGCCGACCGCCTCATAGCCGGGGAAAATCTCCCCGATCCGTTCGATCAGAAGGTCTTCCATCGCGATGACGCGCGTCTGACCGTTGACCTCCGGCAGGGTAACAAAGCGCTCAATCTGGCTTGGAATTGGCAGCAGGGCTTGCAGGCTGCGGCCGTCCGAGGAGCGTTTCAATTGAAGCGCCAGCGACAGGCCAGTGTCAGGAATAAAGGGAAACGGGTGCGCCGGATCGATTGCGAGCGGCGACAGCACAGGGAAGATGTTGGACATGAAGTATTGCTCCATGAACGCATCATCGTCCTTGTTCATATCGCGGCCCGATAGCACCGAAATCCCCGCCGCATGCATCAAGGGGCGCAGCTCATCTAGAACCGCATCCTGTCGCTCAAGCAGCCAGCGCGCATTCTCGTCGATCAAAACAAGCTGTTCAGCTGGCGTTCGGCCATCCGCCGAAGGCGTCCTGTTGCCTTCGATCACCAGCTCCCGCAGGCCAGCGACGCGGACCGAGTAAAACTCATCTAGGTTGTTGGCGGAGATTGCGAGGAAACGGACCCGCTCCAACAAAGGCACTTTGGGGTTAGACGCCTCTTCCAAAACCCGCCAGTTAAATGCGAGCCAACTCAACTCTCTGTTGAAAAAGCGGTCGGGGCTCGTCACGTCGAGGCCTTCCACAGCGACAGGGGCCGGGAAGGCGGAGTTGAGAAAGTCGGTGCCGGTCATTGCCGGCTGTTTGAGGTCTGAATGTAACGTCACAGTGACTTATGCCATTATTTCTATGTTATTTAAACGCTCACTCCGGCGCGCGGTTCAAGATCTCCCCTGCCAGACGTTTCCCGATCGGCTTGCCTTCGCTAAGCGCGCGCCGGTCCATCTCTTCGACAAAGCGGCGCGCAGCGGCAAAACTGCGCTCAATCCGTGGCAAGATATAATCCAGTAGCCCACCTGGCAGGTTGATCTGCCGATCTGCGAACATTTTGGTCAATACAACGCTTAGAAGCGCGTCATCGGGCGCGTCCAAAGCGACCAAGGTCGTACCTTGCAACCGGCTCATGAGATCAGGGAGCACGATGCCAAGCTGCCCCGGCGGGCGCGTTGTCGTCATCAAAAGTGGATGCCCTTCGGCCAGCATCAGGTTGTGCAGATGGAAAAGCGGCGTTTCGTCTTTGGGCGTGAGTTGGTCGATATCTTCCACAACGAGCGGCACCTGTGCCTCTTGCGCGATGTCGCGTGCGGCGAGACCTTTGCCCGAAATGATCCGCGCACCAGCCTCCCCTGCCCAGACATGCGCCAGATGCGTCTTGCCAGAGGCAGGCGGACCGCAGAGGATCAGCTTCCCATTGGGCCACATGCTGGCATCTTCCAACGTGGCAACGGCCAATTGATTGGCCTCTGACACAAAGAAATTCTCCCGCCCCAGAGCCGTTTTGGTGGGGAGCGGGAAGGCGAGCTGTTCTGGCATTTACTCGTCTCGCTCGTCTGGATCTTGATCGAGCCCGCGATAAAGCCGGGAGCCCTGATATTGCGTAATTCCAAAGCGCGTCAGCACGCCCAGCATCGCGGCGACAGGCACAGCCACCAGCATGCCCACAAAACCAAAGACCGAGCCGAAGGCCGAGAGTGCAAAGAGCAACCAGACCGGGTGGAGGCCCACGGACTGGCCAACCAGCTTAGGCGTCAGGATATTGCCTTCCAAGAACTGGCCAACCGCGAAGATAATGGCGACGGCCACGATCCATTGTGGCTCCCCCCAGAATTGGAACAGAGCAAGGCCTATGGCCAGGGCACCGCCGACGAGCGCGCCCACGTAAGGGATGAATGTGATCAGCCCAGCGATCACACCAACGACCAAGCCGAATTGCAGCCCGACCAGCATCAAAGCAACGGCATAGAAGGTACCAAGCACAGCGCAAACGGTAAGTTGACCACGCACGAAACTGGCAAGCGTGTTGTCAATCTCAGTCGCCAGATTGCGGATGGTTTGGGCATGGTCGCGCGGAAGCAGCGCGTCGATACGGGCGATCATATTGTCCCAATCGAGAAGCAGGTAGAAGGCCACAACCGGCACAACCACAATGAAGACCAGCGCATTGATAACGCCGATAGCCGAACCAAGAACGGTGCGCGCGATATTGGTGCCTTGTTCCTTGATCGTATTGCCGATGGTCGAAAGCACCTGCCCCACCGGGCTGTCGGCTTGCAGGATGGACGGGAACCGTTCGCTGAGCGTGTCGCGCAAGGTCGCGAAATACTCAGGCGCGACCGCAAGGAGGCCAAGGGCCTGTTCCGACACTTCTTTGAACACGAAAACCGCAACAGGGATGATTACAAGAACGGCAATCAACGAGATTGTGGCCGTCGCGGCCACCCGGCTGAACTTAAGCCGCTCCAGCCGGTCCGCGATAGGGTCCATCATATAGGCGATGGCACCGCCAACGATAAATGGAAGCAACACATCACCCAGAAACCACAGCGCCAGACAGAAAATGACTGTCGCGATGCCCCAATAGGTTGCCTGCTCTCTCACCGGTAGCGCCATTTCACACCCTTTCTTGGGCGCAAGATGGCACAGCTAGGGCGCAGGTAAAACCGGAGATTGGCGCTTACGAGCGGGCTTTGCGGATCAGGCTCAAAATATCCTTTGCGGCCTCGGGGATATTGGTCCCCGGGCCAAAAATGGCCTTCACACCAGCATTGTAGAGGAAGTCATAATCCTGCTGCGGGATGACGCCGCCGCAGATGACGATAATCTCGCTCGCATCGGCCTCCGCCAGCGCTTTGACCAGCTGCGGGGCGAGTGTCTTGTGACCCGCTGCCTGGGAGCTGATGCCAACCACATGCACGTCATTGTCCACCGCATCTTGCGCGGCTTCCGCAGGTGTCTGGAACAACGGCCCAACGTCAACGTCAAACCCAATGTCGGCAAAGGCCGTGGCGATCACCTTGGCACCCCGATCATGGCCATCCTGGCCCATCTTGACGACGAGCATACGGGGGCGACGCCCCTCTTCCTCGGCGAAGGTTTCGACGTCTTTCTGGATCGCGGCGAAGCCTTCATCCCCCTCGTAGGCCGCGCCGTAGACCCCGGCGAGCGTTTTGACCTCTGCGCGGTGGCGGCCGAAGACTTTTTCCATACTCATACTGATCTCTCCTACGGTGGCGCGGGCGCGAGCGGCCTCGACGGCAAGGGCAAGAAGATTGCCTTCGCCAGTGGTCGCGGCGTCCTCAAGCGCCGCAAGGGCGCCCTCGACCGCCGCGGCATCCCGGCTGGCGCGGATGCGGTCGAGCCGTTCAATCTGGCTCGCGCGGACGGCAAAGTTGTCGACATCAAGAATGTCGATCTCGTCCTCTTGCTCCAGCTTGAATTTATTGACGCCGACGATCACTTCCTCGCCCCGGTCAACCTGGGCCTGACGAAGCGCGGCAGCTTCTTCGATCCGCAGCTTGGGCATGCCGGAGGCCACAGCCTTGGTCATGCCGCCCATCTCATCAATCTCTTCGATGATCTTCCAGGCCTCTTCTGCCAGATCCGCCGTAAGCTTTTCGACATAGTAAGAGCCTGCCAGAGGGTCGACCACCTTGGTCACCTTCGTCTCATTTTGCAAGATAAGCTGGGTGTTGCGGGCGATGCGGCTGGAGAAAGCCGTGGGGAGCGCAATCGCTTCATCAAAACTGTTGGTATGTAGCGATTGCGTGCCGCCGAGGACCGCCGACATGGCCTCATAGGCCGTGCGGACGATGTTGTTGTAGGGGTCTTGTTCTTGCAGTGACACGCCAGACGTCTGGCAATGGGTGCGGAGCATCTTGGAGCGTTCGTCCTTCGCGCCGAACTCGGTCATGATGCGGTGCCACAGGAAGCGCGCGGCGCGCAGCTTTGCGGCCTCCATGAAGAAATTCATGCCGATGGCGAAGAAGAAGCTCAACCGACCTGCGAATTTATCCACATCCATGCCCCGCTCCATCGCCGCGCGGACATATTCCTTGCCGTCGGCCAGCGTGAAGGCCAGCTCCTGCACCAGGTTCGCGCCCGCCTCCTGCATGTGGTAGCCGGAGATGGAGATCGAATTGAATTTCGGCATGTCGGTCGAGGTGAACTCGATAATGTCCGACACGATCCGCATCGAAGGCTCGGGCGGGTAAATATAGGTGTTGCGCACCATGAATTCTTTGAGAATGTCGTTCTGAATGGTGCCCGACAGAACCGAGCGGTCATGGCCCTGTTCTTCGCCCGCCACGATGAAGGAGGCCAGCACCGGGATCACCGCGCCATTCATCGTCATCGAGACGGAGATTTTGTCGAGCGGGATGCCGTCAAAGAGGATTTTCATGTCCTCGACGCTGTCGATGGCAACGCCCGCCTTGCCGACATCGCCCTCTACGCGTTCATGGTCGCTGTCATAGCCCCTGTGCGTGGCGAGATCGAAGGCGACCGACACGCCTTGCTGCCCTGCATCAAGCGCTTTGCGGTAGAAGGCGTTCGACTCCTCAGCCGTCGAGAACCCGGCATATTGCCGGATTGTCCAAGGGCGCCCGGCATACATTGTGGCCTTAGGCCCGCGCGTGAACGGCCCCTCCCCGGGCATCGAGCCCATATGGTCCAGTCCTTCAGCATCCTCGGCCGTGTAGACGGGCTGGATAGGGATCCCCTCGGGGCTGTCCCAGGTCAGTTCATCCAGCGCGCGCCCGCGCAGCTCTTTCGTGGCGCGGGCTTCCCAATCTTTCTTGTCGGTCATCATGTCTTCCTCTCGCATCCGTGGACCCCATAGCGTCGCGCGCCAGGGGGTCGAAAAATGTCGCCAGGCCATCGCTGCCATTGATCAGCCAGTCGATATCCTAGGCGTAGTCCTGTCGTAATTTGAGCAACTGTTCGTCCGAAAAGGGCTGGTACAGGCCAGACGCGTTAGTGGCGCTGTCCCTCGCCTCGCCCCGTTCCGCCAAAATCTCGGCCAGACGTATGGCTGCCGGCACAGGCCCGCCCGCGGCCTGCGGCAAAAGCATCGTGCTCGGAGGTGCTGCGCCAGTAAGCCCTGCAAATTGCTGTCCCAACTCACCCGCCAAAGCATCATAGCTCCAGACGACGACCTCCGCCTCAGGAAGCGCCTGCTTTATGTCGGCCACGAGATGACGCCAGCGGCGGGGCTGGTAGCACAGCTCGTCTAGCCTGTCGGGGCGAGGGACAGAATATCCGCTGGCAATCCGGCTTGCCAAAGCGCCGGTCCAAAAGGCGTCATAGGAGCGAATTGAGAGCCCCACCCGCAATGGCCGACCACCAAACCCGGCCGCCACGCGGGATAAACGTACGCGCGCGCCCGGGTACAGACTTCCCGCTGCAAACATGTGGCTCGGACGTCCCAGCAAATCCGGGGCGCAAAAAATAAGACGCGCAGGCCATGCCGCCTCAAGTTGAGACAGTGCAATCTGGATACGGCCCACGGAACGTTGAGCCCGGTTGGCGGCCTTGATGGGGTCGTTTAGCAAGCCAGCAAACAACCCGTCATGAAGCCGCTCTGGGTGCCAATACTGCGTTCCCGACCCGGCCAAACGCTTTCGGTTTTGCGCCATATAGTCCTGAAACTGGGCGTTTGCGCAGAAATGCGCGCCCAAGTGAAAACAGATATCGATGACCTTGCCTCCTGTCTCGCGACGCGCCACAGGCGCGCCTTTGCGAGGGGCAGACTGGGCCAAAACCCTGTTCAAGCGGTTAATCGGCGCTGCTGGGTTCACAGAGGCGAGATTTTGCATAGCATTGCCCAAATCGCCGCCTATATAGCGAATGGTAGGAGGACAAATGTCACGCAGGCTTTTCATCACCTTTGGCGCGCTCTTAGCGGCAAATGTCGCCGGCGCCACGCTGGCGCAAGACTCAGATGCGACGGTCGAGTCGGATATGGCGCCCCAAGCCATGGGGGATGCCAATCTGAACGATTTTCTTTGGGAGAAGCGCCCCATCGTTGTGTTTGCCGACACGGCGCGCGACCCGGCCTTCATTCGGCAATTGGAGCTGCTCGAAGACCGCCCAGAGGCGCTTGCTGAGCGTGACGTCGTGATCCTGACCGATACCGACCCCAACGAGTTATCCGATCTGCGTGAAAAGCTGCGCCCGCGCGGCTTTATGCTGGTGCTGATTGGAAAAGATGGCGATGTGAAGCTGCGTAAACCTTTCCCGTGGTCGGTGCGAGAACTCTCTCGCGCTATTGATAAAATGCCGATGCGGCAGCAAGAAATCCGTGACAGGCGCGCCGATGGCGTCGGAAGCAGCGGCTGAGGCCCATTATTGAAAAAGCAAGCAGTTTGCCTTATATTCAAGGTATCAAAGCACGCGTTTAGCGAAGGTGATGAATGACAATCTCGCGCGAAACTGAAAAATTCCCGCTGGAATCGCCCTTTAAAGATGACTCGGGCGGTCAATTCTGAGCAGTAACCGCTCATGACGGCTCAACCTCGGGCAATCTGATATCCCTGTTGTTGCCCGAGCGCGGAATGCTCTGACGTACTTCGCCCAAAATATCTGTATCTATCGCGTTAAGAGCGACCAATCCAAAATAGATCGTGTTGCGTCTGATACTGGTCAGCGCGACCTGAAAACTCTTACGCCGCTCAACGTCCAGTTTTTCAAAGCTTGGGCGTTGCATATCCGCAATTCGGCTGCGCAATTTGTCCAGCTCCGCATAGAACCGAACGATAGCCGAAAGGGTCGCAGGCCGCAGCAGTGAGATAGAGGGCCGCAACGCTTCAAAAATGACGGCGGGGCTTTCGCTCGTGACGAAGGGGAAATAGGCGCTGTCCTGGCCATCGCCGCCTTTTTCAATATTCTCCGTCGTTTCCTTAAGATCACGTGTCCAGTCACGGGAATCGAGCGCTTCGAAATAGACGTAGATTTCCTGCCGAAGGGCGCGCAGGACCTCCTCCTCATCGCGGTCACGCTCAACGCGGCGCTGAAATTCAGCGGCCAGTTGCGTCGCGACCCAACCGGCGACAATCACTGTGCCGGTGATCATGGCAGGTTTTTGCGGGTCAAACGCCTGCGGTAAGGGCAGGATCGCAAAGAAGATGATCACCGTCGCCAGAAATTGGACCGGCAATAAAGAAAGGATCACGAGCCAAAAAGACAGTATCCAACGTTTGCCGAGAAGCAGGTAATAGAACACCGCCAAGGCAAGGCCAAAGAGCAGTGCCGCTTGCCAATCGGCCGCGTCGCCGCGCCACCAGCCCCACGCGATAAGAGCAAGGCAAAGCGCAGCCGTCGCAGCTGCCGCGATATCCTTGCTTGAAGACACTTATTCGAACTCCAGGATCACGTCGTCAACGGCCAGGTTATCGCCCGCTCCCGCGTTGATTTCGGAGACAACCCCTTTCTTTTCGGCCCGCAGGATGTTCTCCATCTTCATCGCCTCAACGGTGCAAAGCGCTTGGCCTTCTTGCACCTCTTGGCCAACCTCGACATCCATCTTCACAATCAACCCGGGCATTGGGCAAAGCAGCAGTTTGGACGTGTCGGGGGCCACCTTCTCGGGCATCAGCGCGGCAAGTTCGGCCTGACGCGGGGTGCGCACATAGACGCGCAGATCCGCCCCACGCATCCTCAGCCGGAACCCGGAGGTGCGCTTTTCGACCTTGAGAACCATTGGCTCGCCGTCGATCTCCAGTTCAGCCAAGCTCATGCCGGGCGTCCAGTCCGACGTCACCCGATGCGACGGGCCCTTCTTATGCTTGACGGTTGAGCCATCCAGGTCGGCCTTCACCTTCACCCGGAACTCTTGCCCCTGAATGGAGACGACCCAGTCCTTGCCGACCTTGCGCTTGTGATTGTCGATCCGGCCAGAGATGCGCGCGCGCCGGATTTCGGCGACGCGGTTCATGGCGGCGGCGGCAGAGGCGACCTTGGCCAAGGTCTCCTCGTCCAGGTTCACGCCCTCGAAACCTTCGGGATATTCCTCTTCGATAAACGCCGTAGTGATGTCGCCGGAGACAAATTTAGGATGGTCCATCACCGCCGAGCAGAATGGCAGGTTATGCCCGATCCCTTCGACCTCGAAACTGTCCAGCGCCACGCGCATGTTTTCAATTGCCGACGCACGGTCAGGCCCCCAAGTGCAGAGCTTGGCGATCATCGGATCGTAATACATCGAGATCTCGCCGCCCTCGTAGACGCCGGTGTCATTGCGCACGACGACGGCCTTCTTGCTGATCTCCTCCGGCGGGCGGTAACGGGTCAGACGGCCAATCGACGGCAAGAAGTTGCGATACGGGTCCTCGGCATACAGCCGACTTTCCATGGCCCAACCGTTCAACTTAATGTCGCTTTGCTTGAGCTTCAGCTTCTCACCATTGGCCACCCGGATCATCTGCTCGACTAGGTCGACCCCGGTAATCAGCTCGGTCACAGGGTGTTCCACCTGCAGGCGGGTGTTCATCTCGAGGAAGTAGAAGTTTTTGTCACCATCGACGATGAATTCCACGGTCCCCGCGCTGGCATAGCCAACCGCATCGGCCAAAGCGCAAGCCTCTTTTCCCATGGCTTCGCGGGTGGCCTCATCCAGAAACGGCGATGGCGCTTCCTCGATCACCTTTTGGTTGCGGCGCTGGATGGAGCATTCACGCTCGCCAAGATAGATCGTGTTGCCCTGCCCGTCTGAGAGCACCTGAATTTCGATATGGCGCGGCTGGGTGACGAATTTCTCTATGAAAATACGGTCGTCGCCAAAGCTCGACGCGGCTTCGTTCTTGGAAGACTGGAAGCCCTCGCGCGCCTCCTCGTCATTCCAGGCGATGCGCATGCCTTTGCCGCCGCCACCTGCGGAGGCCTTGATCATCACGGGGTAGCCAATCTCGGCGGAGATTTTCACCGCCTCATCGGCGTCCTCGATCAATCCCATATAGCCCGGTACTGTGGAGACATCCGCGTCTTGGGCGATCTTCTTGGAGGTGATCTTGTCCCCCATTTTTTCGATCGCGCCGACAGGTGGCCCGATGAAGGCCACGCCTGCTGCTTCAAGGGCTTCAGCGAATTTGGCGTTTTCCGACAGGAAGCCATAGCCAGGGTGCACGGCCTCCGCCCCGGTTTCCTTGATCGCCGCCATAACCTTGTCGATCACGATATAGGATTGGTTGGCGGGCGGCGGGCCGATATGCACCGCCTCATCCGCCATTTTGACATGCATCGCGTTGCGGTCTGCATCCGAATAGATCGCAACTGTCTTGATGCCCATTTTGCGGGCGGTCTTAATGACGCGGCAAGCGATCTCGCCCCGGTTGGCGATCAGGATTTTCTTAAACATGTCTGTATTTCCCCGAATGGTGTTCGGCGCGCTGCTTTGAACGCGCATAGAAAAAGCCGGAGGCCCGAGCGGGGCCAACCGGCTGTCTAGAGTTGCGGCGCCAACGCCCCGCTATGAAGTCTGTATTATCCGCAGATACCAAGGTCGTCGCAGAAGACGCCTGCAACACCGCCAACAAGGGCACCCGTGCCGATGCTTCCGCCCGTGGCGACGGAGACGGCAGCGCCAGCCCCTGCCCCAACTGCGCCGCGTTCAAAATCATTGTCGCAGGCCGCGAGTGTCGAGAAGAGGCCGAAAGCCACGAAAACGATGATCGGTTTGCGCATGATGCACCTCCTTTATGAGTCGCGGCACGAAACCATGCCGCACCCTTCAGGTGCAGTAAAAACCGCGCGTCATAGCGATATGAGCGACGCTTCGCGCGAAGCCCGGCCGCTCCTGTGGCTAAATCCCGCCGGTGCTTAGTCGCAGACGCCCGCGTCGTCGCAGAACACGCCCGCCAAGGTGCCCAAAAGCGCGCCCGTGGTTGCGTCGCCGCCGACCGCTTTCGACACAACAACCCCCGCGCCTGCGCCAACGGCGCCGCGTTCAAAGTCGTTGTCGCAGGCCGACAAAAGCCCAATCGTTGCAATAAGTGCAGCGCCTGTAAGTGTTTTCCGCATACCCGCTCTCCTTTTTTGTTTTTTAAAGGACGTAACCATATCGGGCCGGAAAAAGATTCCTCTGATTTTCCTTGGCCGCTCGATCGGCGGACTTTTGCCGAGGCCGAAAGGAAAAGAGGTCCGTTAGTGTGAACGGACCTCTTTAGAGGGGAAGGGTAACGGTTTTGTACACGTGGCCGCGCGACTGTGCTGGAGAAGCGGTGCCACAACTCAACCATGTCTTGTCCGAACGACGTTTCAAAGCGTGCCGCGCTGACATGCTCGTTTTGAGCGTAAATTTGCCCATAGTTACGGGCCACTAGCAGGGTTGCGCCGAAACTCATCCGTAGCTCCCGTCAAATGCGGCCGGGAAAGAGGCGCGTGCGCGTACAACGTCAATGCGCAGCAATGCCTCGTAGCTGGCGGGATCAAAGGGCTCCTCCGCCGGAACGACTTCCCGCTCCAAAAGCCAGCTCAACCGTCCCGCATCAAGATTGCCGCGCTCGAACGGTTCCTCACCGAAATAGTCCCAAAGTGCCCACATAAAGCCCTCATCCGCGCGCCGGTCAGCGGGTTTCCGGTCGGCATAGCGTTCGCGCGCGACGAGCGGGGTTGCGCCTTTTTTATTGTCGCGGCGGATGGTGAATTGAAAATCCGTTCCGGGCAAACGGCCCGGAAACCCTTTGTGCTTCAACATAAAAAAGCCTCCCGCCGATACGAGAGCACATCTTGGTCAGCACTGTCTGAAAGGGTCAGCTCAACGCGATTTGCGGAGCGGGGTAGGTTTTGCGGGGCGCGCCAGAAAGAGCGCCCCGCAAAGGTATTAGAACTTCTCGAATACGGGCTCTTCAACCACAGGCTCGACAACAACCACTTCTTCTTCTTGCTGAGCGCAAGCAGCAATGGTTGCAACGAAGGCCAAGGCCACGATGGCTTTGATGCTCTTGGACATGTCTGTCTCCTATTAAGTTCATACGCTAACTCGCCCGAGTCACCCCGGATTTCGTTAACCCACATGCTATGGGTCACAGAAATGCGACCACGATGCAAGCTATCTGTATTCGTTGTGGAATAATACCGCGCAACGTTGCCGAAATCACGATTTGCTGCGAATGCATCATTTTCAGCACAAAATCGTACAAGCATCTGATTTACCTTAGCTTTCATCAAAGACCTGCCCAGATACAGGCCTCGGAAACCACGTCGAAGGCATCAAAATACTGGATGATTTCCGGCGAAATTTCCCCTAAAACCAACGGCTCCGAAGAAATCGAAATGATGATTTGTTCCGCTTTCGGGGCCGATCTTGCGCGAGTCATGAGCCCATCAGTCTCGCAAAGATGCGCGAAATCACCTTCGATCTGATCAAAGGAAAACGCCTTTTCGCCAAGTTGTTCAGACACGTAACGCAGACGAACAGTGCGCACCGAATGAGTCGGTACGCCCATCGGTTCCAGCCTGACGTCAGGCGGTGCCACGACAAGCCCGGAGGGCAGCAGCTTGCCCTCCCCCGCATCGACAGCGGTCATGCTCGAAAGCAGCGTTGCCGCCGCAATCCCACCAGCTGCACAGGCGTGTCTGTAGCCAACCCGGATCATTACAGCGGAATGTTGTCGTGCTTTTTCCAGGGGGTATGAACCTTTTTACCGCGCAAAGAGGCGAAGGCGCGGCTCACCCGTTTGCGTGTTGAATGCGGCATGATCACCTCATCCACGAACCCTTTCTCGGCAGAGACAAACGGGTTGGCGAAGCGGTCTTCGTAGTCAGCGGTGCGCTGCGCGATCTTTTCGGGGTCATCCAGCTCGGACCTGTAGAGGATTTCTACGGCACCTTTCGCACCCATTACAGCGATCTCGGAGGTCGGCCAGGCGTAGTTAAAGTCTCCGCGCAAGTGCTTAGATGACATCACCACATAGGCCCCGCCATAGGCTTTGCGCGTGATCAAAGTAACCTTTGGCACCGTGGCCTCACCATAGGCGAAGAGCAGTTTAGCGCCGTGCTTGATCACGCCACCATATTCTTGCGAGGTTCCGGGCAGAAACCCAGGCACATCGACCAGCGTCAGGATCGGAATTTCAAACGCGTCGCAAAACCGCACGAAGCGCGCAGCCTTGCGGGAGCTGTCGATATCGAGCACACCCGCGAGCACCATGGGTTGGTTGCCAACGACACCGACTGTTTGCCCTTCGAGCCGGATGAACCCGGTCAGAATGTTCTTCGCAAAGTCTGGCTGGATTTCGTAAAAGTCCCCTTCGTCAGCAAGCTTCGTGATGAGCTCTTTCATGTCGTAGGGCGTGTTCGGATTATCCGGGATCAAAGTGTCGAGCGAGTTTTCTTCCCGCGCGACATCGTCAAAGAAGGGGCGCACAGGCGGTTTCGCTTGGTTGTTGAGTGGCAGGAAGTCGACCAACCGGCGCACTTCGGCCAAGGTCTCGACATCGTTCTCAAAAGCACCATCTGCGACAGACGACTTCTTGGTATGGGTGGAGGCGCCGCCCAGCTCTTCCGCCGTTACCACCTCATTGGTCACGGTTTTCACCACATCCGGGCCAGTGACGAACATATAGGACGTGTCTTTGACCATGAAGATGAAATCGGTCATCGCAGGTGAGTAGACCGCGCCGCCCGCGCATGGCCCCATAATGACGCTGATCTGCGGCACGACGCCAGATGCCATGATGTTGCGCTGGAAAACCTCGCCGTAAGCCGCAAGGGAGGCGACGCCCTCTTGAATACGCGCTCCACCGGAATCGTTGATCCCGATAATCGGCGCGCCATTCTGCATGGCCATATCCATGATCTTGCAGATCTTCTGAGCATGCGTCTCAGAAACCGAGCCGCCCATCACCGTGAAATCCTGGCTGAACACATAGACCTGGCGACCGTTAATTGTGCCCCAACCGGTCACCACGCCGTCGCCAGCTGGGCGGTCCTTGTCCATCCCAAACTCGGTGCAACGATGCGCAACGAACATGTCAAACTCTTCAAAGGAGCCTTCGTCTAAAAGGACTTCGATCCGCTCGCGCGCTGTGAGTTTTCCCTTGGCGTGCTGCGCGTCGATCCGTCTTTGGCCGCCACCTTTGCGCGCGTCTTCGCGGCGCGCTTCGAGCTGGTCGAGAATATCTTTCATTTGGGCGTCCTCCCTTATGTGTTGGCGAGACCCTAAAGAAATGCTGCAGTGCAAAAAAGAAGAATTGAGCAAATTTGCAAAGTTATTCGCAACTCAGCACATCAAATTGCAAATCCGCAAACATCTTCTTAATGCATACATTCGGCAATACATGGCCGATCAGCTGAGCAAAACGTAGACATCGCCATCGGCTTTGTTACTGTTTCGAAATGGAAAACGCTAAAGCGGTCAAATTTTTGGATCGCGCCTCCCCGCCACATTTATTTACGCTCGTGCTGCTTGCCGGCGTATCCGCAATGAGCATGAGCATTTTCCTCCCCTCGCTCCCCGCGATGACCCAGGAGTTCGGGACCAGCTACGGGTTGATGCAACTGTCCGTCTCTTTGTACCTGGCTTTCACGGCGCTGGCGCAGTTCTTGATTGGACCCATCTCAGACAAATACGGGCGCCGACCCATTGTGCTTGGCGCTTTGGGGTTGTTTACCGTTGCATCCATCGGGTGCGCATTCGCAAATAGCGTCGAAGTTTTTCTATTTTTTAGGATGTTACAAGCTGTTGTTGCCGTTACGATGGCGCTCAGCAGAGCCATTGTTCGCGATATGGTGCCCCAAGCTGAAAGCGCCGCGATGATTGGCTATGTGACAATGGGCATGTCGCTTGTTCCGATGATTGCGCCGACAATTGGCGGCGTTCTGGACGCAAATTTCGGATGGCGCACTACGTTTGTCGTGATGGCAGCGTTCGGCTTCGCCTTGCTGAGCCTCACTTTTTTCGATCAAGGCGAAACCAACAGCTCCAAAGGTCAAAGCTTTGCCTCTCAAGTTTCTGATTACCCTGAGCTTTTCACCTCACGGCGTTTCTGGGGCTATGCGCTTTGCGCCGCTTTTTCCTCGGGCGCTTTTTTCGCTTTTTTGGGCGGCGCCCCCTATGTCGCGACGACGGTCTATGGACAACCGGCGGCAACCGTTGGGATGTTCCTTGGCATTCCGGCCATTGGCTATTTCTTTGGCAACCTGCTGTCAGGGCGGCTTTCCGTGCGTCTGGGTATAAATAAGATGATCTGGATTGGCACAACAGTGCTTTTTGCCGGGATGCTATGCTCAATCGTCGTAACCCTGTTGGGTTTGGGCAGCGTTTTCAGCTTCTTCGCGTTTTGCGCATTTGTGGGGCTTGGCAATGGAATGGTGCTGCCGAATGCAACGGCCGGTCTTCTCTCGGTCAGGCCGCATTTGGCAGGAACCGCATCGGGTGTTGGCAGCGCCATCATGATCGGCGGCGGTGCGGGCTTAGCCGCGATTGCTGGTGCCGCGCTGGAAGGAAGCGGGTCAAGCCTTCCCTTGCAATGGATCATGGCGCTCAGCGCTTTGGCCTCTGTGATCTCCATTTTCTACGTGAATCGTCGCGAAGCGCAGGTTGCCTGAAGGCTTGCCACATAGGTTTGCAAATCCTATTGGTAAGTTTCGCAAATCTGCAAATCGGTCAAAATGGCACAACAGAAACTTTATGCTGGCATCAAACTGCGCGAACTACGCTCTAAGCTTGGTCTGACCCAAAAAGCCTTCGCGGCGCAGCTTGGCGTGTCCCTGCCCTATCTCAACCAGATGGAGAACAACAACCGGCCCGTTTCTACGGGGGTGGTGTTGGCAATGGCGCAGGAGTTTGGCTTCGACATCACGCAGCTGCGCACCGGCGAGGCAGGCCGGATGGTCAGCGACATGCGCGAGGCTTTGAGCGATCCGGTTTTTGACCAAATGGACGCGCCTTTGGCCGAATTACAACTTGCGGCGTCCAACGCACCGGGGCTTGCACACGCGTTCCTGCAGCTCCACCGCGCCTATCGAGAGACGCATGAACGGCTTGCCTCCCTGGATGAGGTATTGGGGCGCGATGACGCCGCCTTGCAGCCCAGCCCATGGGAGGAGGTGCGCGATTTCTTCCATTACTGCGACAACTACATCGACGCCGTGGACCGCGCGGCGGAACGGTTTGCAGGCTCATTTTCAGGCGACGTGTTACGCGCCGAAAGCCTGCCGCTTGCTATTCACTTCGGCGAGAACGCGCGGCTGCGTTCCTACGATCCCGACCTGAATGAACTCACTCTGTCGGCCCAGGCCGACCCCGCTACACAGCGCTTTCAGGTGCTTCATCAGGTGGCCTTGGTGGCCCAGAACGACTTGCTTGAAGCGACACTCGATCTGGCACGTTTCAAGACAGAGGCTGCGCGCGACATCGCAAAGATCGGATTGGCGAATTACTTCGCGGGCGCGGCCCTGCTGCCTTACACAAAGTTTCTGGAGGCCGCGCAGAGCTGCCGTCACGACTTGGAACATCTCGCCAACCAGTTTGGCGCGTCTATTGAACAAGTGGCGCATAGGCTTTCCACCATGCAACGCCCCGGCGCGAAGGGCATTCCGTTTTTCTTTGTTCGCGTCGATCAGGCGGGGACGATCACCAAGCGCCATTCCGCCACGCATTTGCAATTTGCGCGGTTTGGTGGCGCCTGCCCGCTGTGGAATGTGCATCGTGCTTTTGAAACGCCGGGGCGGTTTTTGCGGCAATTGGCGGAAACACCTGATGGGGTGCAGTACATCTCCCTCGCGCGCGATGTGTCAAAGCCAGGGGGGAGCTTCCATGCGCCGACGCGGCGGTTCGCGATTGCTTTAGGGTGCGAGGTCAACCATGCCGAGGCCATCATCTATGCTGATGATCTGCTGCCCGCGAAACCGCGCGCGTTTGAGCCGATTGGCGTGTCTTGCAGAATTTGTGAGCGGGTGAACTGCCACCAGCGCTCCGTTCCGCCTTTAGAGAGCAAGCTCAGCGTGGATCACAACCGGCGCGCGGTTTTGCCTTACACAGTAGGGGGTTAGCGGCGCGACTTGCGCCATCCGGCGGCCCGTGCCTGCGCTTCAGTGTCGAAGCAGGCTTCGCCCTGTGCTGCGTTGATCCTGACTTGGTCATAGTGGCGTTGGCCAGGCACATGGTAAATTTTTTCACCTGAATTCGGGGAGATATTGCCTTTGACCGGGCAATCTGAACTGGGCGGGGCCACGCGGGAGGCAGCGCGGTGCTGGGCTGGCGGCTCAAACGGATAGGCCCAGAACCCTCGCTCGTTTAGAGCCGCGGTTTTTTCATCGAGCACATAGTCATTCGAGTATTTCACATAGGCCCAGGCCATGCCCGCCGCGACGATCATTTGGCCGATGTCTTTGCCCCCTAGCGTCTTGCACTTGGCAACGGGTCGGTTGTAGCGGCTATCCCAAGCCGTTTGGGTGCAGGTCAGCCGCTTCCCCTCAATGCGCTTGGCAAGCCAGGCTTTTGCCTCCCGCCCACAGGCAACAGCACCGCAGCGCTGGCTGATCTCAGGCGCGTCGATGCCATGAAGCCGGATATTTGCAGAAAAGCCCAGATCGAGCGTATCGCCATCAACGACGCGCGCGGTTCCGGAAAAGCTGTCGGCTTGCGCGGCCGTCGCGGCGAGAAAGAAAACGGTAATGAATTTTAACATGCGCGTAAGATGCGTAAACGCCGCCCGCGCGCAAGAGGGTTTCGTTTACCGAAGTTAACGCTGCGCGGTCTCCCAATCCGGGTGAAACCAAGGGGTTGCGTTGTCGCGTGGCAAAGACTGTTTACCAAGGATGTGATCCGCCGCCTTCTCACCCACCATGATTGACGGCGCGTTGAGGTTGCCATTGGTAATGCGCGGGAAGATGGAACTGTCGGCGAGGCGCAGATTATCCACCCCAATCACGCGGCATTCCGGGTCCACCACCGCGCCCGGATCATCGCGCCGCCCCATGCGCGCGGTGCCGCAGGGGTGATAAGCGCTCTCGGCATGTTCGCGAATAAATTCATCAAGTTGCGCGTCGCTTTGAATGTCCGCACCCGGTTGGATTTCATGCTTGGCGTAGGGCTTGAACGCGTCTTGACCAAAGATTTCCCGTGTGAGGCGGATGCAGGTGCGAAACTCCTCCCAATCGTCGGGATGAGACATGTAGTTAAACTCGATCTTGGGGGCCTCAGCCGGATCGGCGGAGCGCAGGGTGACTTGCCCGCGCGACTTCGAGCGCATCGGCCCAACATGGGCTTGATAACCATGCCCCTCCGCCGCCGCCTGCCCGTCATAACGCACGGCAATGGGCAGGAAGTGGAACTGAATGTCGGGGTAACGGATGCCAGCTTTGGATCGAATAAAGCCGCCGCTTTCAAACTGGTTCGACGCGCCAAGGCCGAGCTTGGCCAGAAGCCATTGTGTGCCCACCCAGCCCTTCATTGGGATGTTCCAGTATTTGTAGAGCGTCACCGGCTGGGAGGCCGCCATTTGGATGTAAAGTTCCAGATGGTCTTGCAGGTTTTGACCGACGCCTTGCCGGTCGGCGATAACCTCGATGCCGTGCTCTCGCAAATGCGCTGCAGGTCCGATGCCAGAGAGCATCAAAAGCTTCGGGGAGTTGATGGAGGAGGCCGCAATGATCACCTCAGCATTTGCTTTGATGACCTCGATGCGGCCCTTGCGCGTGACCTCGACCCCCGTTGCGCGCCCGTTTTCGACAACAACTTTACGCGCGAAGGCATTGATAAGGCTGCAGTTCTCCCGCTTCATGGCCGGGCGCATATAGGCGTTGGCGGCAGACCAGCGTCGCCCATTTTTGATCGTGGCGTCAAAGGGTCCGACCCCCTCCTGCCGCTCCCCATTATAGTCCGGCGTCATCTGGTAGCCCGCTTCTACGCCGGCATCGATGAAGGCCTGGGTCAGCGGGTTTTTTCCAGGACCACGGGAGACGTTCAAAGGCCCGTCTTTGCCGCGCCAGGACGGATCGCCGCCACGGCCACCGGAGGTCCAAGCCTCCATGCGTTTGTAGTAGGGCAGCACATCTGCATAGGACCAGCCATCCGCGCCCATCTCAGCCCAGTGATCGAAATCGCCCGCATGGCCACGCACATAGACCATGCCGTTGATCGAGCTGGACCCGCCGATCACCTTGCCGCGCGGGGTGGCGAGACGACGGTTGTTCAGGTTTGGCTCAGGCTCGGATCGGTAGCCCCAATCATAGCGCGCCATGTTCATAGGGAAGCTGAGCGCGCCGGGCATCTGGATGAACGGCCCAATGTCGGAGCCGCCATGCTCGATCACGATGACCGAGCGGCCAGCCTCGGCGATGCGGTAAGCCATGGCGCAGCCCGCAGAGCCTGCGCCGACGATAACGTAGTCGGCCTGCATGGTTAGAAAGGGGCCTCGACATCGCCCATGCGGACATAGACGGATTTGACCTGGCTGTAATGGTTGATCGCCTCTTTCGAGTTTTCGCGGCCCACGCCAGAAGCTTTGGAGCCGCCGAACGGTGCCTCGACCGGGGCGTCATTATAGGTGTTGATGTAGCAAGTGCCCGCCTCAAACCCGGCTGCGACGCGGTGCGCACGAGTCAGGTCGCTTGTGAAGACGCCCGCGGCGAGGCCGAATTCGGTGTCATTGGCGCGGGCCATCACCTCATCCTCGGTGTCGAAATCGAGGACGGAGAGGACGGGGCCGAAAATCTCCTCCCGCGCGATGGTCATGTCGTCGGTGACATCGGCAAAGATCGTTGGTTCGATGAAAAAACCGTCGCGCTGCGCCATCTTGCCGCCTGTGATCAGCCGCGCACCCTCAGCGATGCCTTTGTCGATATAGCCCAACACGATGTTCATCTGGTTGGCAGAGACCATGGGGCCAAAATTCGTGGCCTCATCGAGCGGGTCGCCCATTGTGGCCTGCTCTGTACGTTCCTTTAGCCGGGCCAGAAACGCCTCCTTAATGCCCTTCTGGACGAAGACCCGCGTGCCGTTGGAACAGACCTGGCCCGAAGAGTAGAAATTGCCAAGGATTGCGCCGCCGACAGCATTATCAAGGTCCGCGTCATCGAAAATGATAAGGGGCGATTTGCCGCCTAGTTCCATCGTGACATGCTTCATGCCTTCAGCGGCGGCCGCGTAGACCTTGCGACCCGTTGGCACTGAGCCGGTGAGCGAGACTTTATCGACCCGCGCGTCGCTGACCAGCGCCGCGCCCACATCGCCGTAGCCTTGGATGACGTTATACACACCTGCGGGGACACCAGCCTCGTGCAGGATCTCGGCGACCTGCAGCGCGCAGAGCGGGGTTGTCTCCGATGGCTTGAAGATCATGGCATTTCCGCAAGCCAGCGCGGGCGCGCCTTTCCAGCAGGCGATTTGAGTTGGGTAGTTCCATGCGCCAATGCCAACACAGATGCCCAATGGCTCGCGCACGGTATAGACCCAGTCTTGCCCGAGTGAGATGTGTTCGCCTGTGAGGCTTCCCGCGAGCCCGCCAAAATATTCCAGCGCTTCGCGGCCGGATGTCGCGTCAACGTAAAGCGTCTCCGACAGCGGTTTGCCGGTGTCGAGCGTCTCAAGGATCGAAAGGTCGCGGTTGCGTTCCTCGATGATAAAAGCGGCCTTGCGCAAAACGCGGCCTCTTTCGGTCCCCGACATAGCGGCCCAGATTTTCTGCCCTGCTTTGGCGCTTTCCAGCGCTTGTTCGATGATCGCAGGCGTGGCCGAGTGAAGCTTTGCCACGACCTCCCCCGTTGCAGGGAAAATGCACTCGATGACATCGCCGGCGGCGTCCTCAACATAGGCACCGTTGATGAAATGACTGGCTTTGGGTTGCGCGCGCATCGGGGATTCTCCTGCAAAAGACACATCCGCCTAGCAGGTTTTATCCAAGCCAGCAAGAAAACTTGTATGGCCATACAAGTTTTGCTTTTCTTATCTGAACCTGCGACAAACGCTCCATGTCTCGTATTCGCGATATCCGAAATGAAGAACTGACGACCGCCGCGAAACGCGCGGTGCATCGGCATGGTTATGCGCAGGTCACAATGACCGAGATTGCGTTGGAGGCGAATGCCTCGGCCGCCTCAATCAACTACTATTTCGGCACCAAAGAAAAACTGATGGAGGCCACGATGCGCAGGCTTTTGTCTGTGCTGAGACAAGCCTGTTTGGACCGATTGCGCACAGCAGAAGGGCCGCGCGCGCGTCTTACGGCGCTGGTCGAGGCCAATTTTGATGACCGGTTATTCACGCCCGAACAATGCTCGCTTTAGGTGCAATTCTGGTCCAACGCGCCCTATTCCAAAAGCCTCGCCCGGCTGCATCGGATCAATAGGTCCCGCGTGCATAGCCATCTGCGGGCGGAGGTCGGACAGCTGGTGCCACCAACAGAAAGTGCGACAGTCACAGCGATGATCCAAGCCTATATGGACGGGGTTTGGTTGGAAGCAGCGCAATCTGAGCAATGTGACTCAAAAACCGCTCGGCAAGACGCGGGCCGGGTGCTGGACAGGCTGCTGCGCGTCTAAACTTTCGTGGCAGAGGAAGACGGCGTCACCTGCCGCTGCTTAATTTTATGCTCGCGCCAGGTGATAAAACTGACTGCCCCAATAATCATGCCGCCACCCATGATGACGTAGATATCAACGGCTTCATTGAACACCGCCCAGCCCAGCAAAACGGCCCAGACCAATTGCAGAAAATAGACCGGCTGCGTCACGGTCAGCGGTGCCGCCGCGAAGGCCAGTGTCATCGTGTAATGCCCGCCAGTGGCCAAGGCGGCGAGGACAAACATCCAACCGATCTGCGGCCATGTCGGCGTAACCCAGACCGCCCAGGCCATTGGCGCGAGCCCGATTGTAACAGTGACCGATAGCATGAAGACCACGACGGCCGGGCTCACCTCATCGGCCATGATCTTTGCACTGAGATAAGAGGCCGCAAAGAAAATCGCAGCAAAAATCATCGCAATATGGCCGGGCGAAAGTTCCCGAAACCCTGGGCGCAGAATGATCAAAGCGCCAAGAAATGCGGCCGTAATGGCAAGTATACGGCGCACGGCCAGCTTCTCCCCCAGAAACAGCGCGGCGGCGATCGTGACATAAATCGGGTTGAGGAAGTTCATCGCTGTGACCTCCGCAATTGAGATACGGGTCATGGCGTAGAACCACAGCGCGACGGCAATGGAATGCGCGAGCCCCCGCAGCCCAAAGATGGTCCAGAGCCGCTTGGTCAGCACCACTTGGCGCATGGCCGGGATCATCGGGATCAGGAAGACCAACCCCAGCAGATATCGCAGGAAAGCTGCCTGCGCTGCCGGAAGCCCGTCGCCCACAAATTTGACCACTGCCGTGACACCAACGAATAGCAAGCCGGTGAGAAACATCCAGAAGACGCCGAGGACGGGGTTGTGCGATTTGGGGGCCATGGCGCCACCTGACAGGCTTGGGGCTGGCGCCGCAAGCGCTAAATCAATGGCGCAAGATCAAAGCCAAAGCGATAGACCACATCGTGATCCCAATAAGCGTGTCGAGCACCCGCCAGGCCTTGGGTTTGGCAAAGACCGGCGCGAGCAACCGCGCGCCATAACCCAACATAAAAAAGAAGGTGGCTGCGGCCGATATAGCCCCTGCCCCGAACTGGCCGCGCGCCTCCCCGTATTGCGCCGCGAGCGCGCCGAGTAGCACGACCGTATCGAGGATCGCGTGCGGGTTAAGCCAGGTGAAGGCCAGACAGGCCAGGATGGTTGCCTTGAGGCTCATTTGCTGCCCTTCAGACGCCTGCAGCCCTTCCGAGCCCCGCCATGCTGAGCGGAAACAGAACGCGCCATAGACGAACAGGAACAGCGCCCCACCCCAGAGCATGACCGTGGTGATCCAAGGCGCAAGATCGGCAATTTTACCGAAGCCAAAGACCCCGATGCTGACCAGCACAACCTCTGACAGCGAACAAGTCAGACACACTGCGAACACATGGGAGCGCCGCAAGCCTTGCCGCAAAACGAAGGCATTTTGGGCGCCAATCGCGAGGATAAGTGAGAAGCCGAGCGCATAGCCCGCGAGAAAAGTGCTCATAAGGATGCCGCTACGCCAGTCGCGACTTAAGGTCCAGCCCTGCGCGTGTCTAAACAGGTGCGTGATACGCGTTTATGTGTTCCTGCCAAAAGTCTGAGCTGACCGCGAAACCTGCTCTGGGGGTTTCCCATGAGGTTGCGACTGCAAGATGTCGCACAGCGCTTCAAATGGCATAGGGCGCGCGAAATAATACCCTTGGAGTGCGTTGCACCCCAGATCACGCATGATTGCCGCATGTTGCGCCGTCTCAACCCCTTCAGCGATCACTTCGATCCCAAGCGCATGGCCCATCCCAATGATGCTCTTGACGAGGCTCCTTGCAGTATGGCTGTCGACCACAGGCATCACCAATTCTCGGTCAATCTTCATCACATCGGGTTGGAGGCGCTGAAGGCTGACGACCGACGCGTGCCCTGAGCCAAAATCATCGACTTCTATCTGGAACCCTTCGGCTTTGAGCGCTTTGACGCGTTCCATGAAGTCTTTGCCTTGGTCCTCAATTAGAACGCTTTCGAGAATTTCGAGAGCGATGGATGTTGAATTGACCCTTTTTTCGGCAACCACTTTCGACAGAGCCGTGTTCATCAGTTGGTTTGCGCTCAAATTGAACGCAATTTTGGGGACGCCGAGCCCTATTGCGTCGAGGTCCCGAATACGATCAAGACCGTATTCAAAAATCTGCTGATCAATATCTGAGACAAGCTTGAGTTTCTCAGCTGTTTCCATGAACTCGGGTGGTGCTAGTATCCCGCGGCTCGGATGGTTCCAACGCGCCAGAGCCTCAACACCTACCAATGTCTCAGTCTGCGCGTCGAACTGAGGTTGAAAATACGCGATAAACTTCTTCTCGAGGATGGCACTTTCGAGCTCACCTGAAATCTTACGTCGTTCAAGAACGTTTTGGTGAAGCTCCGGCGTGTAAAGCACCGTTTTGTTTCGGCCCTCATCCTTGGCGAAATACAAAGCCGAGTCAGCGCTTTTTAAAAGCTCGGCATTTTCCACCAGTCCCGCCTTCGATGAGCAGACGCCGAAGCTCGCCCCTATCCGGCACGTCTTCCCTTCGAATCTCATCTCTTCTCGGATCATGCGGCGGAGTCTTTCCGTGAAGTGAAGCGCTTCTTCTTCAGTTGTGCCTTCCTGCATCAGCACCACAAATTCGTCACCTCCGGTGCGGGCCGGCAAATCACCTTTGCGAACCTGTGACCAAATGATATCGGCAACACGCTTCAAAACAAAATCACCTGCTGCATGTCCCAGCGTGTCATTGACGTTTTTGAAGTGATCAAGGTCAATTCGAACAAGTGTTCGAGCATGAGAATTATATCTGACGACGCGTTCAAGCGCCTCGTCAATCGCGCGCCTGTTCGGCAAGCCGGTCAGGGAATCATGTCTTGCCTGATGCTCGGTTTTATCCTTCTCGCGCTCAAGCTCGGCCCGGGCGTTTTTTGCTTCGGTGATATCTGCAGAAATGGAAGCAAATCTGACGCCCCCATCAATAGAGTTTGGAATAGGCGAGATACTGAGATTTATCCAATGCGGTTCGCCCGATTTTGTGTAGTTGAGCATCTCGCATTGGATGGATTTTCTTTTTTTGAGGGCGAAGGAAATGGATCTAATCGCCTCTTCGTCGGTATCAGCTCCCTGGAGCAACGCCCCCGGCTTTTTTCCAATGATTTCAGATGGATGATATCCGGTGGTTTCCGAGAATGCGCGATTGACCCAGGTTGCGCGCCCTTCCTGGTCGGTAACGATGATGCTTTCCGAGGCCATCTCGGCAACTTCTGCCAATTCTGCGAGCCGCTCAGTCTTTTCGAGCAGCTCTGACCGCGAGCGCTCGAGTTGCCTATGCGGTTTGACGATAGCTTGAAACCCCGACACGCCGAGCGCGACAAACGGGATGAGCAACGCGACAAATGCCCCGCCCAAGGCGACTTTGACCAAAGCCGCGCCGTTAGAGGCTTTCGTGGATATGTCTGGCTGCGAGGCTAAGAAAAAATTCGTCCCGGGCACAGGAACCACGACAAATTCACGACCTTCGGCGTTCCAGTCGTTCCAATAGGAAAGCTGGAATTCCGTCAACATCGACGTTTGCGTCGAGCCTTTTTCGAGTGAGAGCACGTCCGCAAAGTTTGAGTTGACCTCAAATGACATCAGCCCGGCAAATCCAGACTCTGTTTGAATCGGTAAGTTGATGAGAAAAATAGCTTTGTGGGTGCCATCACCGGGGCGGTAATTGACGATCGGGGTTGGGCTGCTGCGGCCATCCACCATATCTGCAAGCCCGTTTTGTGCTTCTACCGCCAGATAGCGAGACGGAGTTTGAACGACAGGTGGATCGAGGAGTTCGCGCCCTTGTAGATCGATCAGACGAATATTCTGGGCCTGAGAAAAGCGCGACAAGTCGCGCCTCACGTCAGCTTCGGCGTCTAAGCCTCCGTTTATGAACGCTTGTACGGCCGGGAGCTGAGCAATGTATTGTCCCTCATTTATGAAGTTTCCCAAGACCTGGGCGATCACTTGAGCCTTTGTGTCGAGATGAGCGCGCTTCGCCTCGACTTGCATCTCTTTCAAAATCGGCTTGGTGGCGAACCAAATGACAACACCGACAGATACAACAGCTAGCGCGTATCCCAGAACCGTCAGTTTGATGAAACGTGACGCAAAACTGTTGCGCCACAGCTCACCCTCCCCCGCAGCTGGCATCTAAGTTCCCCCCACGCATAAATGTGCCTTGCGAGATTGGTCGTCGCGGCTGAACGCGATCGCTTTTGCGACTGCCTTCGAGGAAAAGGCTTGAGCGTCACGCGCGCAGAACATGCCGCTTGGAGCAGTATTTTGAGATAAAGGCGTCAAACAATTTCGCACTTTACACTTCCCGGCACTTACTTACTTCTCTCTTCGCGTCACGTTGCGCTGCAGCTCAACACAAGGTTACAGAGCCAGCCTGAGAGAGCGAAGATTGGTCGAAAATGTGTGTGTCGAGGGCGTTTAGATGCGTTTAATCCCGAGCTGCTTTTTAAGGTCCTTTTTAAGCTAATTTTTGGGAATTCAGCCCTCAAAGAAGCTTCGCAGCAAAATCTAATTAGATCGATGTGATTTAGCGGACCTAGGCTGTTTGGCGATGGTTTTCTTCATCCAAAAGAAAACGCTGCCCGAAGGAAACTCCGAGCAGCGTTGAAAATGTCGTTTTTTTCAGTAATGCGCCGAAAGGCTCGCCATGCCGGTTGCCTTGGGCGGAGCAAACTTGGTCAAGTCGATGCCGTCAACCGCCTCTTTGTATTCGTCCAACGTCGGCGTGCGGCCAAGGATCGCTGAAAGCACAACAACAGGGGTTGAGCCCAAAAGGGATTCACCCTTCTTCGTCTCGCTATCGGCAACCACACGCCCTTGGAACAGGCGGGTGGACGTGGCCAAGACCGTGTCGCCTTTGGCGGCCTTCTCCTGATTGCCCATACACAGGTTGCAGCCCGGGCGTTCGAGGTAGAGGATGTTCTCGTACTCGGTCCGCGCCGCAACCTTGGGGGCGCTGTCGTCGAACTCGAACCCGGAGTATTTCTGCAGGACTTCCCAGTCGCCCTCCTCCTTCAGCTCATCGATGATGTTGTAGGTTGGTGCAGCCACCACCAGCGGCGCTTTGAACTTAACTTCACCATGCGCCTTCTCGAGGTTGCGCAACATCTGCGCCACGATCTTTACGTCCCCTTTATGCACCATGCAGGAGCCGACAAAGCCCAGGTCAACTTCCTTCTCCGCTTTGTAGAAGGAGATTGGCCGGATCGTGTCATGGGTGTAGCGCTTGGAAACATCTGCGTTGTGCACATCCGGGTCCGCAATCATCGGCTCGTTGATCGCGTCGAGATCGACAACGACCTCCGCCACATATTTCGCGGTCTCATCAGGCGCGAGCGCTGGCTTTTCGCCAGAGCGAATTTCCGCGATGCGCTTGTCGGCGATATCGATCAGCCCTTGCAGCATCTGCACATCGTTATCCATGCCCTTGTCGATCATGATCTGGATGCGCGCCTTGGCGATTTCCAGCGACCCGATCAGTGTCTCATCGTTGGAAACACAGATCGAGGCTTTCGCCTTCATCTCCGCCGTCCAATCGGTGAAGGTGAAGGCCTGGTCAGCCAAGAGGGTGCCGATATGAACCTCGATGATACGGCCTTGGAAGACGTTGTCCCCGAACTGGTCCAGCATCTGCGCCTGCGTCGCATGCACCACGTCGCGGAAATCCATGTGATCGGCCATCTCACCCTTGAAGGTGACTTTGACGCTTTCGGGGATCGGCATAGTCGCTTCCCCTGTGGCAAGCGCCAAAGCGACGGTGCCGCTATCTGCACCAAAGGCCACGCCCTTGGACATCCGCGTATGGCTGTCGCCGCCAATGATAATGGCCCAGTCATCCACCGTGATGTCGTTCAGTACCTTGTGAATAACATCCGTCATCGAATGATAGACGCCTTTGGGGTCGCGCGCCGTGATCAGCCCAAATTTGTGCATGAATGCCATAAGGCGCGGCGTGTTGGCTTGTGCTTTCGCGTCCCAGACGGAAGCCGTGTGGCAGCCAGACTGATAAGCGCCATCGACGGAAGGCGACAACACGGTCGCGGCCATTGCCTCCAGTTCCTGGCTAGTCATCAGCCCGGTCGTGTCCTGCGAGCCCACGATGTTGACTTTGACGCGAACATCAGAGCCCGCATGCAGCACCTTGCCCGGCGTCGTGCCGCGCGCATTGGCGTTGAAGATTTTCTCCACCGCGGTCAGGCCTTGGCCTTCATGGCTGATCTCTTTGGAGGGCGCGAATGCTGATTTAAGTTCAATACCCAAGGTCTCGCAGGCAAATGTCTGAAGTTTTTTGCCAAAGACAATCGCGTAGGAGCCCCCCGGGTTGTGTCTCGAAAGTGGTGGAAATTATTCCATGGCGTCTCCGAGCGGCTTATTGTTTGGCTTTGTTATGCTGCGAGGTCAAGGATTTCGTTGAGCGGCTGATCGAGGGTTTCCCAGCCATTGACCTTGCGCATCTGGATTTGGCCCGATGCCATCAATGCCCAGAACAGCATTGGC
>JAPORH010000053.1 GCA_026710325.1 Litoreibacter sp.
GCCAATGCTGTTCTGGGCATTGATGGCATCGGGCCAAATCCAGATGCGCAAGGTCGATGGCTGGGAAACCCTCGATCAGCCGCTCAACGAAATCCTTGACCTCGCAGCATAACAAAGCCAAACAATAAGCCGCTCGGAAACGCCATGGAATAATTTCCACCACTTTCGAGACACAACCTGCCCCTTCTTGCTTCGCGGCCTCAATGTCTTGCCGCAGTTCTGCGAGACTAACATCATGAGCTGCGGCAACCTCCGGATCCGTTTCCAGCCCTTCATTGGCCAAGAACCATTGGCGGTTGGCCAATGGCACTGTCGCAAACAAAGACAGGCGAAACCCCTCCTCGTGGCTTTTCGCGTCTTTCGTCGCTTCCTCGACAGCAGCTTCGAGCTCCGCTAACGCAATTTTCGCTAAGGCGCGCATCAGCTCGAGCCGTCCGGGGAAGTGCCGATGCAAGGTGGCCCTGCCAACACCGGCGCGTTTTGCCACATCGCCGAGCGAAGCAGCTTGGTTCTGCGCAAACACTTCGAACGCTGCTTCGATTATTGCGTCTCTCGTAGTGGGCCGAATTCGAATCATGAGACACATATGTCTCGTTTGGGACATATGTTCAATACCTCGCTATGTCTCTCCTGCCTGGAAAGCGCGCGCTTGCTCGGTCTTCAATCAACGCTTTTTTGGGGAATAAACAGCCTCAAAAAAAAGGCAGCGCCCCGTGGCGGGCAATGCCTTTGTTTGTGTTTTCAAAGATGTACAGAAGTGTGAGCGCTACAAAAAAGAGCCGAGGCGTTTCACCTCGGCCCTTTTCTGTCTTAGTTCAGGGCAGCGTCGGTGATGACGTGTGTCCATGCCCCTTCGGGCGCTTTCGTGATTACAGGGTCAGAACCGCCAGCCAACAGAGACGCAACCGTGCGTTCATAATCCGCAGGTTCCAAAGCGCCGTTGGATCCGGCGGTGAGCTTTGCAATTTCACCCATCATACGCACCTGATGCGCTTCAGTTTGGGCACCGGTCTCATCATATTCCAGCACGATCGCTGCGGCTTCAGCAGGGTTTGCCTCTGCCCATTTCCAACCTTGCATCGACGCCGCAACAAAACGGGTCATCTTGTCGGCGAAGGCAGGGTCCTCAAGGTTTTCTTCGAGAACGTATAGCCCATCCTCCAAGGTCGCCACGCCCTGGTCTTCGTATTTGAATGTGACAAGGTCATCAGGCGTCAGGCCCGCGTCAATCACCTGCCAATATTCATTGTAGGTCATGGTGGAGATGCAGGCCGCCTGCCCGTTCAGGATTGGGTCTACGTTAAAGCCTTGCTTCAGCACTTCGACACCGGCGTCAGAGCCATCTGTCGGAACGCCCAACTGGCTCATCCAGCTCAGAAACGGGAATTCATTCCCGAAGAACCAAACGCCCAAGGTTTTGCCCGCGAAGTCGTCAGTCGTCGCGACACCCGCATCTTTCCGGCAGGTCAACATCATGCCTGAGGATTTGAACGGTTGCGCAATGTTGACCATTGGCAAACCCTTTTCACGGGCTGCCAAGGCCGCTGGCATCCACTCCACCGTGACATCCGCGCCGCCGCCAGCAAGCACCTGCGTTGGCGCGATATCAGGTCCGCCGGGCTTAATAGTAACGTTCAGATCCGCATCGGAGTAGTAGCCGTTTTCCAAAGCCACGTAGTAGCCTGCGAACTGCGCCTGGGTCACCCATTTCAGCTGCAGGGTTACGTCGTCCGCGGCAAAAGCGGGTAGCGCCAGTAGCGACAATGCTGCCGCTTTGAATGTGAGTGTGGTGTCCATGGATATTTCCTCCGAGTTGGTTATTATTTTCGATGCGACGGGTGCCAGAAAGTGACCCGCCGCTCGATCCAGGCCATAAGCCCAAAAACGCTGGTCCCGACCATCGCAGCGACGATGATCTCAGCCCAAACAAGGTCGATTGACAAGCTGCCCACCCCCGTAGAGATGCGAAAGCCCATTCCCCGCGTGGGAGAGCCAAAATATTCAGCAACAATGGCTCCGATAAGCGCCAAAGTTGTCGCAATTTTCAGCCCATTGAAAATGAAGGGGGCCGCTGCGGGCAGGCGCAGTTTTGTTAATGTTTGCCAATAGCTTGCACTATAGGTGCGCATCAGGTCGCGATGGAGCGCATCGCTGGCGCGCAGCCCTTCTACGGTGTTCACCAAGATCGGAAAGAATACCATTACAACGACGACGGCGGCTTTGGACTGCCAATCAAACCCGAACCAATTCACCATGATCGGCGCGACCCCAATGATCGGCAAAGCGGCGAAGAAGTTGCCGATTGGCAAAAGACCCCGTGTGAGGAACACAGAGCGGTCGATCAGGATGGCACAGACAAGCGCTGCGAGCATTCCGATGATAAAGCCGCGCAGAGCGCCTTTGACGACCGTTTGGACGAAATCAATCCAAAGCGTCTCTGTCGAAGCCGCAAAGGTCTGCAAAACCGATGAAGGCGGCGGCAGGATCACGGGGCTCACGCCAAGACCGCGGACAAGCCCCTCCCAAAGCACCAAAAGCGTGATGCCAAAAATCAGCGGGACCGCAAGGCGCACAGGCCAACCGTCGCTCCATCGCGACGCACTGAGCCATATATTGCAGGCCCAAGCCAAAATCCAAAAAACCAACGCCAGCACCAAGGCCATCATGCCTGAGCCCCCATTTGTCGAAGGGCGATACGTTGAACCAGATCGAGCAAAGTGACCAGCATGCCGGCAAGAAAGGCAGCCGCAAAAAGCGCGGACCAAATCGCAAGGGGCGTGCCAAATTGATCACCAATCAAAATGCGCGCACCAAGCCCACTGATCGCACCTGTTGGTAGCTCGCCCACGATGGTACCGACAAGCGCTGCGGCAATGCCCACTTTGAGCGATGTGAAAAGAAATGGCAGCGAGGCTGGCAGGCGCAGTTTGAGAAAACTCTGCAGCCCGTTCGCATCATAGGTTTTCAACAAATCGAGCTGCGAAGGTTCGGGCGCGCGCAACCCTTTGACCATGCCGACAAGAACAGGGAAGTAACACAAATAAGCAGAGATGATCGCCTTGGGCAGTCCGCGCCCTTCGACACCGATCTGAGACGAAACAACGATGATCATGGGCGCGAGGGCTACAATCGGTATGGTCTGGCTTATTATGGCCCAGGGCATCAGGCTGAGCTGTGCGGTGCGAGAATAGACAATCGCAATCGCACCCAAGACCCCAAGCGACGTGCCAAGGAGAAATCCCCAAAGCGTCGATTGCAGCGTGACCCAACCATGATAGATCAGCGACCGCTTTGACCAGGCACGCCCTTTCATCACCATAGCGCCTGTCGTTTTCCAAAGCTCAAGACTAACCTGCGCGGGCGTTGGCAACCGAGGCCGATCAAGCGCGTAGCCTCTCGCAACATACGATGAGTTTTCCGCCATCAGGCGCCAAACGGATACATCCCTGCGCGGCACGGAGCCCTCCGGGGTGATCTGCGCCCCGCCCCGCTCAGCGATATCGAGCGCGCCACGGATATTCATGGGCGCCACCGCAAGCTGCCATATCAACAGCAACGCGCCGAGCGCAGTCAGGATTGGTATTAGGTTCCTCACTTGAGCGCTCTCCCACGCTGCAAATAAAGTGGAAATGAGCGCACGCTAATCATAGGAATGCCCGGCGCGCAGCCCGTCCCGCACACGCTGCGCGAGGGCAAGAAATTCCGGGGTTTCGCGAATATCGAGGGGGCGCTCTTTGGGCAGAGGGCTCTCAATCACATCGGTGATCCGGCCCGGGCGCGGCGACATTACGACAATCTTAGTCGATAGATAGACCGCCTCAGGTATGGAATGGGTCACAAAGGCAATCGTTTTCCCGGTCTGCGCCCAAAGCTGCAGAAGCTGTTCGTTCAGGTGATCGCGCACAATTTCGTCAAGCGCGCCAAACGGCTCGTCCATCAAAAGCAAATCGGCATCAAACGCCAGTGCGCGCGCGATGGAGGCGCGCTGCTGCATGCCGCCTGAAAGCTGCCATGGGTATTTTTTCTCAAACCCTTCCAGATCAACCATTTTAAGCACGCGCTGAATACGACTTGCCATCTCATCCTTTGGGTAGCCCATGATTTCCAAGGGCAGCCGGATGTTCCGGCCTATTGTACGCCATGGATACAACCCAGCATTTTGAAAAACGTAGCCGTAGGCTCGGCTCTTGCGGGCGGCATCTGGGGGCATTGCATTGACCGTTAGCTGACCAGAGGTCGGCGTTTCGAGCGCCGCGATGCAGCGCAAGAAGGTGGTCTTCCCGCACCCTGACGGTCCTATGAAAGAGACAAAATCTCCCTTATCGATCTCAAGTTGTACATCGCTGAGCGCATGAACGGGGCCATCATTGGTCTGGAACGTAAGGTTGAGATCTTGAGCGGAAATCACCGACATCTTATCGCGCTCGCTGCTTTTGGAGGCATCGGTGACGTCGCCTCGACATAGTCGCGACACCCCCGGCGCGACGCCGGGGCACAAAATTCAGGTTGCAAGTCTAGACCCCTGTCGCCGGAATGCCTGTCCTTTGAACCGGGCGCGGCTGGGTCAGTTCCTTCCAGGTACTCAGCGCTTTGTTCGTCGCGCCATTTCCGGGGCGCTTCACGAATTTCCCATGGCCTTCTTGCGTCTTCACCTCTCCATCATGGATCGCCACGTGTCCACGGGTCAGAGTGAACCGTGGCAGGCCTTTAACCTCTTTTCCCTCGAAGACATTGTAATCGATGGCCGATTGTTGAGCGCCGGCGGTGATTGTTTTTGTTTTTTCCGGGTCCCAGACCACCAAGTCCGCATCTGCGCCCACCAGAATTGCACCTTTTTTGGGGTAGCAGTTCAAGATTTTTGCAATGTTGGTTGAGGTCACAGCGACAAACTCATTTGGCGTCAATCGCCCTGTCGCAACCCCATGAGTCCAAAGCATCGGCATCCGGTCCTCAAGCCCGCCGGTCCCATTGGGAATTTTGGTAAAGTCTCCGACGCCGTAGCGCTTTTGCTCCGTCGTGAACGCGCAGTGGTCCGTTGCGACCACGCTCAACGATCCCGACTGTAACCCGGCCCAGAGACTGTCTTGATGTTTCTTGTTGCGGAATGGCGGGGACATCACGCGACGCGCTGCGTGGTCCCAATCGTCATGGAAATACTCGCTTTCATCCAATGCAAGATGCTGAATCAACGGCTCACCCCAGACCCGTTTGCCTTGCTGGCGCGCGCGGCGGATCGCTTCATGTGCTTCCTCGCATGAGGTGTGGACGACATAGAGCGGGACACCCGCCATATCGGCGATCATAATCGCCCGGTTCGTGGCCTCTCCCTCGACTTGGCTGGGCCGGGAATAGGCATGCGCTTCCGGCCCGGTGTTTCCTTCGGCCAAAAGTTTGGCCGACAGCTCGGCAACCACATCACCGTTCTCGGCATGGACCATCGCGATGCCGCCAAGTTCAGACAACCGATTGAAGCTGGAAAAAAGCTCATCGTCGTTGACCATCAATGCGCCCTTATAGGCGAGGAAGTGCTTGAACGTGTTGATCCCACGGTCTTCAATGACGGTCTTCATGTCGTTGAACACCTGCTCCCCCCACCAGGTCACCGCCATGTGGAAAGAATAGTCGCAATTGGCGCGGGTCGATTTGTTGTCCCAGCGTTTGATCGCATCAAGCAGGCTTTCGCCCTGGTTGGGCAGGCAGAAATCTACGACCATCGTCGTCCCACCAGCCAGCGCAGCCCGCGTTCCGCTTTCGAAATCGTCTGATGAATATGTGCCCATGAACGGCATTTCGAGATGCACATGCGGGTCGATCCCGCCCGGCATAACATAGCATCCTGTCGCGTCCAGCTCTTCGTCACCCTTCAGATCGGGGCCGATCTCAGTGATCATCCCATTCTCGACCGCGATGTCAGCTTTGTAGGTCAGATCGTGTGTGACGACCGTACCGTTTTTGATGATGGTTGTGGTCATTGTTTTGCTCCCCTGCGCAGCATTCTTGGCGCGCGTTATTCCAAATCAATCCGACTAGATTGCTCTCAAACGTTACTCCACGACCTCCGCCGTATTTAGCACCGCGTGCAACAGCACATCAGTACCCGCCTGCGCCCACTCCTTCGAAATGTCTTCCGCCTCGTTATGGCTGAGCCCGTCAACGCAAGGGCACATGATCATAGCGGTTGGCGCTAAGTCGTTGATCCAACACGCATCATGTCCAGCACCAGAAACGATATCCATATGGCTGTAGCCCAGCTCCTCCGCTGCTTCGCGGACGGCCGCGACGCAGCCTTCGTCGAAAGCTGGCGGGTCGAATTGACCAACAATCTCAGCCTCGAAACTGACGTCAATCTCTTCGCAAAGTTTCGGCGCACGTTCCATCAGCTCGGCTACCATTCCATTGAGCTTGTCCAATAGATGCGTGCGCATATCGACGGTAAAGACCACCTTCCCCGGGATGATGTTGCGGGAGTTCGGGTAGACGTCGATATGTCCGATGGCGCCAACCGCATTTGGTTGGTTCTTCATCGCAATTTCATGAACCAGTTCGGTGATCAGCGCGAGCCCGCGCCCTGCGTTTTTGCGCATCGACATGGGCGTGGACCCCGTATGGCTTTCCTTACCGGTCACTGTGCATTCGATCCAGCGCAAGCCCTGGCCATGCGTCACCACGCCAACATCTTTTTCTTTGGCTTCAAGGATTGGCCCCTGTTCAATATGAAGCTCGAACATCGCATGCATTTTACGAGCGCCAACTTCCTCATCGCCAACCCAACCGATGCGCTTCAACTCATCGCCGAAACGTCTTCCCTCGGCATCAACCCGGTCGTAAGCCCAGTCTTGGCTGTGCTTGCCCGCAAAAACGCCCGACGCAAGCATGGCGGGCGCGAAACGCGTTCCCTCCTCGTTGGTCCAATTGGTCAATACGATCGGGTGTTTTGTTTTGACACCCAGGTCATTCATGGTTCGGATCGCTTCGAGCCCGCCAAGAACACCTAAAACACCGTCATATTTCCCGCCCGTTGGCTGGGTATCGAGGTGGGAGCCCATATATACCGGCAGCGCCTCCGGGTCTTCGCCCGCACGCGTTGCGAACATATTCCCCATAGTATCAACGCCCATGGACAGTCCTGCGGCTTCGCACCAGCTTTGGAACAAGGCGCGCCCTTCCGCATCTTCCTCTGTCAGTGTTTGACGGTTATTGCCCCCTGCGACGCCCGGGCCAATCTGAGCCATCTCATGCAGTGAGTTCCACAAACGATCCGGATCTATGCGGAAATTTTGTCCACCATCCATTTCTTTCCCCTTCTTATCGCCTTCGCGATTCCACCCGCTCCCTACGTTGAAGCTCAGAAATGCGTATGGTCAACTTTTTTGCGCCAGCAAATTCGATTGCCAACCGATGCCGAATGCGCCGGCTCATGCGTTCTGCGCCGCTGATCGCTTTGGCTCTAATCAATGGTCGCTCGAACTGTCTTTTTCGGGGCATCGACACTGTAGCTTCGGCTAGGACGCGATATCATATCCGCCATTGTAAGCGTCACTTTTTCTTCGCACTTGCGAATGCTCGACGATCCGTTCCCGCGCAACACCGCGAAACTCGTCGATAGATGCATGCCCTTTGCGCTCCATGTAGTCATTCAGGTCGTTTTTCAGTTCTTGAATGAGCTTGACGCCGACGCCGCCACTTCCCTTTTCTTCCATCGCAGCGGTACAAACTTGCAGGTTCCCTGCCCCATGTACGATGAAGTTAAAGGCTTCACGAAAGCCTCGGATTCCACCAATCCCTGAAATTGCACCCGCTGGATACGCTTTTGAAATGTCGGACACGCGCTGCAAAGCCTGGTGAAGGATCGCCAGTCCACCAAGCCCGCCCGACGTGACCAAACCGTCTACCTCGACCTCGAATTTCATCGTCTCTGGATCCATCAAAGGGAGGGACGGAAACGTATTGCACAACGAAATCGACGCAGCTCCCGCATCGTAGGCGGCACCTGCAGCTGCGACCAAAGTCGAGGTGGCCGGCTTAAGTTTGACCCAGATCGGCACCGAAACGGAACTCGTCACAGCGTTTAGTATGTCGCGTATAATGTCTTCGTCATTGGCGATATTTGCGCCCATGTCCTTTCGGTCCATATGTGGGCAGGACATGTTGAGTTCAATAGCATCACACCCAACATTAACACAGGCCCGCGCAAGTTTGCGCCAGTTTTCCATTTCCTCTTCGCTGCCCGCGCCAGCCATGATTGAGGCAATCAGCATGCGATCAGGGTAAGTTGTCTTGATCTCTTCGAGGTCCGGCAGCCAAAGCTCCAATGGTTGGTCCGAAATGAGCTCCCAGTTCCAAGAGGAATGGGACACAGTATCTTGGCGCTTATTGCGTGACACGTAGGGTTTTACATCACTTGTTCTTTGAAAGATCGTCTTCGGCCCAGCGACGTTTTCAACCGGGTGCAGGCCAATCGTCTTTGTCACGACGCCTCCCCAACCGGCCTCAAAAGCCTTCAGGATTTTTCGCTTGCTCTCGGTTGGTGGTGCAGACGCCAAAACAAAAGGATTATCGAATTCCAGCCCTGTGAAAGTCGTCGCAAGTCTATTCATCTTGTTGCATCCTAAAGAAACTTAACCCCACCCTGAATGGTCAGCGTGAAACTTCGGAAAGTCAACAACTTGAGCATCTTGCACGATGCGCTTGCTTTCCAAATGGCCTATCGCGCTAATTTTTTGAGCAGCAGAGTTGGCAGCTTAATGTGTTTTTGCCGGAACGTCTGGTTTGCTCCGAAATGAAACCTCTCCAGTTTGTATGTCTGTGCCTTGGCTAGACCGGTCACATGTCGGCATTCAAAATCCTAAGGCATGAGGTCCACGGCGCGAACGGAAGTGGCTGTGGTTGGTTTTCTGCAACTTTTAATTTACGAGCGGGTTTCATAGCCCCCGCGCTCGAACTCAACGCTTGCCTAATCAGGCCCCAAACCCTGTGCAACACACCTTATGCAACAAAGTTCTTGTGACATCCGCGTTGAGAACACCTGGTTTTTCTGACCTCACACCAATCACTTCGCTTCGGCTCGACATTCGCAAATATAGCGCAGCATGTGTTCGGGTTGCGCTTTCAAAGGGGCACTGGTTTAAAAAACCAAGACCCAACACGCAATCGAAGTTGTACAAGTATCACAGAAATAGACGATCTAGGCGGCGCGTGAAATTTCCGCATGACCTGCGGCATCGTCTATTGAAAAACGTTCAACAGCAGCTCTTAGGGCTTGCGCCTTTTGTTGTAGCGTTGCGCTGGACAAAGTCGCTTGGTCCACCATCGTAGCATTTTGCCGTGTCATTTCATCCAAATGTTCCATCGTAAGTCCGATTTCATTCACTCCAGATTTTTGATCTTGTGATGCATCACTTATAGACGCAATACGCGAGCGGATACGCTGGACCATTTCGGCAATGTCTTCTAGGGATTTTCCGGTTTTTGATACCTGGTTTGCACCCATTTCAACCTGCTTGACGCTTTGTTGGACGACGTCTTTGATCTCTTTGGAAGACTCACTTGCGCGTTGAGCTAAACTACGAATTTCAGAGGCAACGACAGCGAACCCTTTCCCGGAATCGCCAGCTCGTGACGCCTCAACACTCGCGTTTAGTGCAAGCAGTCCCGTTTGAAACGCAATTTCTTCAATAACAGTCGTAAAGTTATTGATCTCTTGAGAGGAAGTTTTGATTTCGTTCATCGAGTCAACCGCACCTTCAACAATATCAAGGCCAGATTTGGCGTTTTCTGTCGCTTGACCGACAAGCCCGTTTGATTGGCTCGCACCTTCCGCAGCCTCACGGATTTTTTCTGAGAATTCGTTTAAATTCTCGACCGTTTCCGCAAGCGAACTTGCTTGCGCTTCTGTTCGGCGTGACAGGTCTTTAATGCCCTGGCTCAATTCTACTGAGTGATCGGCGATTTCAGCTGCGTTGTCGACAACATCAGCCACCAACCTACGCAATGTGTCGGTCGTTGCGTTGAAGTTTTCAACGAGGCCTTCATAGGTTGGGCCGTACTGGTTTTGAATGTGATGTGTGAGATCACCTTGCGCCATCTTCTCCAAACCAATCAAAAGATCACCGATAATGCCTTCCTTGGCTGCTTTCTCGGCCTCTTTTTCGCTTTCGGTATTGTCGCGTGCGCTGCGTAGTGTTTCAGTCAGGGAACGGAGCGCGTCCCAAAGCACGCGCATTTCATCCACGCCTCTTGGGGTCTTTCGAAATTCGCGATCAAGCTTACCGTCAACCATTCCAAGTAACACTTCAGTAACAGCTGTAAGTGGTCTGACCAGCTTTTTTTGCAATGCGAAAAGCGAAAGAAAGGTCAGACCTATCGCGACAACCATAATCCCAATGTTGAGCGCGCGAACAGTTTTCAAATAGGAAAGCTCTTCTTCCCAGTATGCCAAAATATGAGTACCGGCGACGGGCGCGAGCCCCGCAACCGCATCAAGACCGACAT
Source organism: Litoreibacter sp. (assembly GCA_026710325.1). Taxonomy (GTDB): domain Bacteria; phylum Pseudomonadota; class Alphaproteobacteria; order Rhodobacterales; family Rhodobacteraceae; genus Litoreibacter. The sequence goes on from JAPORH010000053.1 coordinate 10,492, forward strand.
TCGACATGCCAAAAAACTCAGCAAACTCGATTGGCATTTCACGGGCAACACCTGAGCGCATCTCGGCCATGGCGATATCGAGTTCGTCGAGTGAGGCAAGGTAGTTTTGTACGAAAGGTCGTTCTGTATTCTCAATGGCTTGAACCAGTTGCGTTGGAAGGTCAACGGCTTGAGTTGCAAGCTTCAGTTGGTGCCACCCGGCTTTTGCGCGCGCGGTGTCGATGATCGCCTCACCCATCAGGTTTTCTGGGATCGGGGTTCCGGTGAGCGTAGCTATGGCATAGAACGTTCGAGCCCGGCCGCCATATTCACGAATTTCCCATGCAAGCGATTGTATTCGGTTCAGCGAAATCTCGTCGGTGGATGTTCTGGCCCCAGGGATGACCAGAAGAGCAGCGCTTGCATAGAGGTCTTCGATTTTGGTTTTGATTTCATAAGGCAAAGCTTTCACGCGAACAGAGTTACGCTCTTCTCCAAATTTCGAAAGCAATTCGTCTGCTTCTCGACGAAGTTGTGTAATGCCCCGTTGTGCAAGGCCAACTTGTTCAAAAAACAATGCCCCATTCTCGAAACCCTCTAAGGCTTGGAGTTGGATCATCGTGCCTTCAAGCAATTGGTCCGACTTGGAGCGCTGTTCGTCGATAAGAGCACGAAACTCTGCTGGAATAGGTGTGTCCAAAGCGAGCGCAACTTGGGTCACGCTTCGCTCAAAAGAGAGCGCTACAGTGCCTTCTAACCAAGAGGACTTGGCTTCGGCCAGTTCGGCCAATTGCTCATCTTCGATGACTGTTTGGTGCGAATACCAAAACCGACCAGCTGAGAGGAAAACCGAAACGCCGCCGAGCATCAGCAAAACGACAAACACGAATTGCGCTATTTTCATTGATGTCTCCAAAACCACGAAACCAAGCTCGCAATTCGAGGCGTATCGCAAAGAAAGATTAATGTGAGCTTGACGCAAAACCAAAATAGGCATTGCTCGTTCCAGCTCAGCTTTGTCGGGTGAAGGCAGAAAACCTCCGCGACTTGAGCCTCGATCTGGAGGACCCAAAACTTCAGGTTTGAGATCGAAGCCTGGTCACCTAACATCGCACCGAATAAAGGTTTTTGGGGGAATAGGAATGCGTCTATCTTTTTTCTTCTTTTGCTGTCTTGCAATGTCGCAGCATGCGACAGCACTGGAGCTGCAAGAGACCGGCCGCTATGATCTCAACCGTCCCGCCAGTCTGGACTACGATCCAACTTTCTGCGGGCTTTGGATCGCGAACGAGGGACCCGAAGCGGTGCTCGTGACCTTGCAAGGGGAAGAGCTGAGGCGTGTTCGTAGCGACCTTACGCGCATCAAGGCAATATCGCTCGAAGGCAATAACCTACTTGTTGGAGACGGTTTTGGCGGGATGCAACGGATAACGAAAGATGGGACCCCTCTTGACGCGCCGTTCCGACTTGACGGCGGTTTTGCAGATACAGAAGGCATTGCAATAACTGCAAAAGGCGAAATCGTAACAGTCGAAGATGATCCCGAGCGCCTGTCCTGGTTTGACAGATCGGGAGCGCTGAAATCTCGTATCGACACCATGGAGTTATCTGCACCGCTGAGTGAGGCTCAGGGGATCGCGATTGACCCGCGCACCGGCTATATTCTGATCGTCGATGATTGGGAGGGCTCCAACAGCCTATACGAATTTACAACCGATGGCACTTTGCTCGCCCAAGCCAGTCTCATTGAATATGGCAGGGATCCAGAGGGCATTGCCATCAGGCCGGGGTCGAACCAATTGTTCGTTGCTTTTGATAGCGGCGCGCAGATCGTGACTTTTGACTATACGCCGACACTTCCCGCGGGCGCGGATCCGCTGCCGCCCGGCTTACCACCCTTCAAAAGACATGCCCTGATTTGACGTTCGGCTGAGATCTGTGATTCAAGGAGTCTCCCTTGCGTGTTTGGAGGCTGATATGACGGGAAACAGTTGTTTTTCA
>JAPORH010000132.1 GCA_026710325.1 Litoreibacter sp.
AAGCTTCAATTCGAATCCTTTTCGCTCCTCGTTTCAAGTAGCGTCGTGTACTATGAAAAGGGACAGCAAAATCAGCGGATTACTTGGGGAATGTGGGCTTATGGCCCGTGACGCATTGCATCATGGACGGCTCACCGATGATCGCAGCCGTGGCGGGCGGAAGGTGCTTGCGCATATCAGCGATCATGAAGGGGGCGCCCACGCATCCCACCTCCTCATCATAGCTCAGCGCGATTTGAAGCGGGCGTTTGACCCCGCGCTCCAGCGCTTTTGGGACTGCGGAGAGCGCGAGGGCGTCGAAACCCTTCATATCGCATGTGCCGCGGCCATAGAGCTTGCCGGCCTTCTCGGTCACCGTGAATGGGTCAGTGTCCCAGGCTTGCCCTGCGACGGGAACCACATCCGTATGGCCTGACAGGATCACACCACCTTCAACTTCAGGGCCCACATTGGCGTAGAGATTGGCCTTGCTGCGGTCCTCATTATAGACACGCGTCGCTTTTACGCCATGGCCGTTGAGATAGTCTTCGACCCAATCAACCAGCTCCAGATTGCTTTCGGAGCTGACGGTTGGGAACGCCACCAGCCTTTCCATAATCGCGCGGGCGTCCATATTACCCCTCCTGCAGGATCAAATGGCCGGGCGAGACCTCAGTATACCGGCTGGGTCCGGGATCGTGATCCAGCGGGAAAATGGGCGACGGGATCGGTTTAAAATTAAGGTCCCGGCTGATCGTCTTGTTGCGCGGGTCAGCAACAGGCACGGCGCTCATCAGCGCCTTGGTGTAACTGTGCTGCGGGTCTTCAAAAACTTGCTGGCGGGTGCCCGTCTCCACGATCCGGCCCAGATACATCACCGCCACCCGGTGGGAGACGCGTTCTACCACCGCCATATCGTGGCTGATAAAGACCATTGAGATGCCCAGATCGGCTTGCAATTCCAGCAGCAGGTTCAACACCTCCGCCTGCACCGACACGTCCAATGCCGAGACCGCCTCGTCCGCGATGATGAGCTTGGGGTCGAGGGCGAGCGCGCGGGCAATCGCCACCCGCTGGCGTTGTCCACCCGACATCTCGTGCGGGTAACGGTTCAGGAAGGATCGTGGCAGCTGAACCCGGTCAAAGAGCGCGGCAACGCGGTCTTGCATCGCCTTCCCCTTATGGGTGCCGAAATTGCGCATCGGCTCGGCCACCTGATCCATCAGACGCATCTGCGGGTTCAATGAGGCAAATGGGTCCTGAAACACCATCTGCATATCCGCCCGCGCGCAGCGCAAAGCGATTGTCCCGAGGCTACGAATATCAGTGCTGTTCAGCCGGATTTCCCCCGAAAGGGGCTCGACCAACCGCAGAATTGAGCGGCCGACCGTGGATTTGCCACAGCCAGATTCGCCCACGATGGACAGGGTTTGCCCCGCAGCAACCGAGAAAGAGACATCCTCGACCGCGTGCACATTGGCCACGGTGCGGCGCAACAGCCCGCCTTTGACAGGGAAGCGGGTGACCAGGTTTTTCACCTCCAACACGGGCTGCGCGCCCGGCTCCACCGGTTTGGCCTTCACCGGCGCGGGTGCAGGCGCGCCCATCAGACGCATCGGCTCGGGATCGGGCTTGCCGCGCATCTCGCCGAGCTTGGGGACGGCAGCCAAGAGCGCTTTGGTGTAATCTTCTTGCGGGTTTTCAAAGATGTCTTCGACCGGGCCTTCCTCGACCTTGTTGCCGCGGAACATGACGACAACGCGGTCGGCCATCTGCGCCACCACGGCCATGTCATGGGTGATGAAGAGCACCGCCGCGCCGGTTTCACGCTTGAGCTGGTCGATCAGCGCGAGAATTTCGGCCTGAATGGTCACGTCCAGCGCGGTTGTTGGCTCGTCTGCAATCAACAAACGCGGCTCGCAGGCCAACGCCATAGCAATCATGACGCGTTGGCGCATGCCACCCGACAGCTCATGCGGGTATTGATCAAGACGGCGTTCGGGCTCTGGGATGCGGACCTTGCGTAACAGCTCTAGCACGCGCTCGGTCGCTTCTGCCTTGTTCATGTCGCGGTGCAGAAGAAGCACTTCGCGCAGCTGGTCACCGACGGTGAAGACCGGGTTCAGCGCAGTCATCGGCTCCTGAAAGATCATGCCGATCTTGTTGCCACGCAGGTGGCGCATTTCTTTTTGGTCGAGATTCGCGAGGTTGCGCAACCCCTGCCCTTCGCCGTTGTCGAAAAGGAGTTCGCCATTGGCTATGGTACCGCCGCCATATTCGACCAGCCGCATCAACGACAGGGAGCTGACCGACTTACCGGATCCGCTTTCGCCGACAACGCAGAGAGTTTGGCCAGGCTGAATATCGAAGCTGATGTCATGAACGCCAGTGACCGGTCCGTCTTTGGTCTGAAAATCTACGCGAAGGTTACGGATTGACGCGACCGGTGCGGATTCAGAACCAGTATCGAGCATGTTTTGGGGCCCTTTCGCGGCGGAATTTGGTGTCATTTCAACGGCCCAAACACGGGCTGCCTAACGCTTAGGCAAATGCACCAGAAAACTATGGTCCTGGCCAGCAACGAATGCAACCGGCTTGAAAATGCCTTGCAATCCGCGCCCAAGCTGGTGTGTCATGACCCGGTAGCGCGTCAATCTGCCGAAAAAATAGGCGCGCCTGGTCCGAGCCGAACCGGCGCGAAACCGAAGGCAAGGGCCAAACCTGTGGGGAGAAAGAATGCCCCCAAGGAAATCAACTGGGAGTCTGACATGACATTAAAATCAATGCTTTTAAGCGCCGCCGCCACGGTTGCGCTCACCCCGATGGCGTTTGCGGACGCGCATGAGGGCGAGCGTGGGCGCGACGGGCAGCTCAACATCATCTATTGGCAAGCGCCCTCTACGCTGAACCCGTATCTGTCGGGCGGCACGAAAGAGGTCGAAAGCGCGTCGCTGGTGCTCGAATCGTTGGGCAAGTTCAACGAAACGGGCGAGCTGATCCCATGGCTCGCCACCGAGATTCCAACCGTTGAGAATGGCGGCTTAGCCGAAGATCTGACCTCTATCACATGGACCCTGAAAGAGGGTGTGCTGTGGTCTGACGGCACGCCGCTGACCGCCGCTGACGCCGTCTTCACCTGGAAATACTGCACCGACCCGAATGGCGGCTGCGCGCAATCCTCCTATTTCGACGGTGTCGAAAACATCGAGGCTGTGGATGATCGCACCATCAAGATCACCTTCAACGCGCCTAAACCGTTTCCTTACACAACGCTGGTAGGCGTTGAGAGCCCGATCCTTCAGGAAGCGCAGTTCAAGGACTGCATGGGCGCCGCAGCACCCACCTGCACCGAGGCCAATTTTGGCCCAATCGGCACCGGCCCGTTTGTGGTGACCGAATTCAAAGCCAATGACGTCATCCAATTTGCCGCCAATGAGAACTTCCGCGAAGCTGGTAAACCCGCCTTTGCAACCGTCCTGTTCAAAGGTGGCGGAGATGCAGCATCGGCAGCGCGCTCCGTGCTGGAAACCGGCGAGTTTGACTACGCTTGGAACCTGCAGATCGACCCGACCGTTTTGGCTGATATGGAAAGCAAAGGCCTTGGCACTGTTGTGACTGCTTTTGGTACCTCGGTTGAGCGCCTGCACATCAACCAATCCAACCCCGACCCGGCATTGGGCGACGAGCGTGCGACGCTGAAGCATCCGCACCCGTTCCTCACCGACAGCCGTATCGGCCAGGCCATGTCCATGGCGATTGACCGTCAGCTGCTGGTCGATATCGGCTATGGTGCCGGTGGCCAGGTGACTTGCAACGTGCTGCCCGCGCCAGAGGTCTATGCCTCCACCGCCAATGACAGCTGCAAGGTCCAGGACATCGCAGGCGCCAACGCGCTTCTCGATGAGGCCGGTATTGTCGACACCAATGGCGACGGCATCCGCGAGAAGGATGGCATACCATTGAGCGTCACTTACCAGACCTCGACCAACGCTGTGCGTCAGGACACCCAGGCCCTGATCAAACAGTGGTGGAGCGAGATCGGTATCGACACCGAGCTGCGCAACATCGACGCGTCGGTCTTCTTTGGCGGCGACCCGGCATCGCCCGACACGTTCCAGAAGTTCTTCGCTGACGTAGAGATGTACACCAACAACTTCGCAGGCGTTGACCCAGAGGCTTATATGGCCAACTGGCGCTGCTCCGAGATCCCGAGCCCTGAGACACAGTGGCAGGGTTCCAACATGCAGCGTTTCTGTGACCCAGCCTATGACGCGCTGGTCGATAAGCTGGCGCAAACCGCCGGTATCGAGGCCCGAGCCGAGATCGTGAAGATGCAGAACGACATGCTGATGCAAAGCTACTCGATCATTCCGCTGATCCACCGTGGTGGCGTGTCCGCACATGCCAACACTTTGGGCGGCGTTCTGATGTCCGACTGGGATTCGGAGCTGTGGAACATCAAAGACTGGTATTCCACCAAGTGATGTGAAGATTTGGGCGGGCTCATTGGGCCCGCCCTTTCTCCATCTGATCCGCTTTTTGCCAAAGACCTGACCTAAGGCGTTTGCTCTTATGCTGACCTATACCATCCGACGGCTGATCCTGACGGTCCCGACGCTTTTGTTCATTTCTTTTGTGATCTTTCTGATCGTGAAACTCTCGCCCTCTGACCCCACGGCGAACCTGCCCCTGACCATCCCGCCTGAGGTGCGCGAAAAAATCCGCGAAAGCCTTGGTGTGAACCAACCGCTCACGGTGCAATATTTCCTCTGGCTCAAGCAGTTCTTCTGGCTCGAGCCGCGTATCATGCTAGAAAACTGGTTCGGCTGGGACCTTGGGACCGAGGGCGAGATACGCCTGATCTCTTACCAGACACGCTCCCCTGTGATGGATTTGATCTGGCAGCGCATGCCGCAGACGCTTTGGGTCGTGGGCACGGCTTACGTCGTGGGCATTCTCATCGCCATCCCCATCGGCATATATTCGGCCTATAAGCAATATTCGATCTTCGACCAGGCCGGTACGTTCATCTCGATGGTCGGTTTTTCGGTCCCCCCTTTCTTCTCGGGCGTATTGGTGATCGTGATCTTCTCGGTCCTAATCCCCACCGACAGCTTTTGGTGGCTGCCCTCGATCTACGACACCACGCATGAGGTGGTGGATTGGGAAAGCTTCAAATACCAGTTTAGGCAAATGATCATGCCCGTGATGGTGCTAGCGCTGCAAATCACCGCGCAGATCAGCCGCTTCGCCCGCGCCTCCATGCTCGACAATCTCAACCAGGATTATGTGCGCACGGCCCGCGCCAAGGGCGTGCGGGAGCGCGGCGTGGTCATGAAACATGTGCTGCGCAACTCGATGATCCCGGTGGTCACCGTCATCGCGCTTGGCATCCCCGGAATCTTTGGCGGCGCGATCATCACCGAGCAGGTGTTCAAGGTGAACGGGCTTGGCCAGCTGCTGATCATCGCCATCCAGGGCGGCGACGTGCCGATGGTGCAGACGCTCACCTTCATCTTCGCGATCCTGATCGTGCTCTTTAACCTGATCGCAGACGTGCTCTACGGACTGCTTGATCCGAGGATCCGCTATGACTGATATGACGCCAGAGCTGGAAAAACCCGCCCGCAGCCAGTGGTGGGATGTCTGGGCGCAGTTCCGCTCCCACAAAGGCGCGCTGATAGGTGCGTTTGTGTTCTTCCTGATCCTCTTCGGGGTGCTGATCGGGCCGTTCCTTTGGCCCTATGACGCAACAACCATCGACATTCGGTCGCGCAACCAAGGGCCCAGCTGGGCTCACCCTATGGGAACCGATCAGCTGGGCCGCGATACGCTGGCGCGGGTGATGATCGGCGGAAGGGTCTCGCTTGCCGTGGGGCTGACAGCGATGTTTATCGCGCTTATCCTCGGCACGCTGATTGGGGTGCTGGCAGGGTTCTTCAAATGGCTCGACGGGGTGCTGATGCGCCTGACCGACCTGTTCCTGGCCCTGCCGCTTCTACCACTGCTCCTCGTCATCATCATGCTCTTCCGCGAAACGCTCTCGGCGCGCTTCGGGCCCGAGGGCGGCATTTTCATCCTCATGGTCTTCGCCATCGGCATCACCTCCTGGATGCAAACCGCGCGGATCGTGCGCGGCGATGTGTTGTCCTTGAAGGAACGCGAGTTCATGCTCGCTGCCCGCTCCATCGGGACACTGAACAGCCGCATGATGAGCCGCCACATCCTGCCCAATGTGCTCTCGCCCATTATGGTCTCCGCCACGCTTGGCATCGCCACCGCGATCATCACAGAAAGCGCGCTCAGCTTTCTGGGCCTGGGCTTTCCACCCGACTTTCCCGACCTGGGGACGCCTCTTGCGCGACGGCACCGACTTCTTGCAGCAATACCCTGAGCGCGCTATCTGGCCCGGGCTGATGATCTCCCTCACGGTACTCAGCGTGAACTACATGGGCGACGGGCTGCGCGATGCGCTCGACCCGCGCATCAGGGGGCGGTGAGCAAGCTCCGGGTCGTCAAGGCCCACCAGGCTAGCTATGCCGACCCTATCAAGGTCTTGCAAGGCGAACCCGTCGCCCTGGCCCACAAGACTGATATCTGGGACGGTTTCACCTGGGTCTGGTCAAAGGACGTGCGCGGGAAATCATGTTGGGTGCCGGACACTCTGGTGTCAAATGGTGTCGCCACCCGGGACTATCATGCCATGGAGCTGACCTGCGACGAGGGCGATATTTTGGTGCAACACCATGTCACGCATGGGTGGGCTTGGTGCCGCGATGCGAGTGGGAATGAGGGGTGGGTCCCTCAAAGAAACCTCGAACCTGTAAAAACAAAAAACCCGGCCTCCTGAGGGCCGGGTTTTCGCTGCCGTGAGTGGGCAAGGATGAAGGGTGATCAGCCCTTCATTTTATTCAAGATCATGCCAACAACCATCTGGACCACCATGCCGGCAACACCGCCGCCCACAAGGTTGCCGGCCATCGCGCCGATATCCATGCCGCCAGCTGCATCACCGCCAGCGGCCCCCAGAAGCCCCCCGAGAATTTGGCCACCAGCAACGCCGCCGACACCACCTGCGATCAGATTGCCAATATTGCCCATGCTACCGCCAGCATTGACCTTACCACCGGCCGTGCCTCCCAGCGCACCGCCAATGACCTGAGCCAGAATGTTCTCCATAGACTTTCCCCCGTCCTTATCGTTTTCCAAGAGATTAAAATTTGTGCGCTCTGGATATGCACAGTTCGCGACGCCCTTAAGGGGAAAAAACGATCACAAAAGACGCTTACGCGACGTCCACGAGACTTGAGTGCCGGAATTCTTGAGCACTGACCTCCCCGGCCGCGCACCTCATTCTCAGCAAGCAAAAGAAGGGGACAGCTCCTGCGCAAGCGCATCCAACAGCCATATTCAGCGCCGGAGGCGCGCCCTCGCCGCGAGTCGCCAAAAACCAGCAACTGGTCTCCCCTGCCTGACTGCAGCTTGGAGGGCCTCAAAACGCGAAACGAAAATTATCGAGGGCGGGCGCAGCCCGCTCAATCAGGTTGTGCGCGGCTACTTTTCCATCTGGTCGCGGATGCGTCGTACCATCCACCAGACCCCTAGGATTACGAGCGGTGTCGTCAAGGCGGTCAGTACAAGCTTTGAAAGCCCCGCCGCATCGCCCAGGGGCTCGGCCATATAGAGCACCAGGTTGACCGCATAATAGCTGATCGCAACAACCGACAGGCCTTCGACAGTTTTCTGCAAACGCAGCTGTAAGTCCGCCCGCTTGTCCATGCTTTCCAGCAGGGATTGGTTCTGCGCTGATCGCTCGACATCAACGCGCGTTCGCAGCAAATCGCTCGCGCGTGTGGCTCGCGCAGACATTGCTTTGATGCGTTCTTCACTGGCAATGACAGTTCGGATAGCCGGGTCAAAACGGCGCGCCATGAACTCACCGAATTTTTGCAGACCGCGGAAATTTTCCTCTCGCAGCACATCGATGCGTTGCTCCACAATCGCCGCATAGGCGCGCGTCGCGGCGAAACGGTATGACGATTTCGCCGCGAGAGCCTCCAGCTCGGCCGAGACCTGCAAGAGAGCGTCCAGGGCCTGATCGGCGGGCATTGCCTCTTTCACCGGGCCGCCATTCATTTCGCTGTTCATATTGGTCATGATATGGGTCAGCGTTTCATCAATCGCGGTCAGATCGCGCCCCATGCCACGTACCCGGCTCAGGCCCAGCATGGACGTGGTCTTGTAAATCTCGATCTCACAGACGCGCTGCACGACGCGGCCCAAGCGGCGCGGGCCGCATTCCTCAGACGCAAAAACCGCGAACCGCATATGGCCGTTTTCGTCGATGCGAAAATCGCCCGCGACCGTAACGCTGTCATCCAGCATCCGCGCGCAGGCCAGGCTTTCGGGGACGAACCAGTCGCCAAGCACTTTGAAAATGGCGTCGTCGCCCGGATGGGGAAGGATCCTCACCAAAGCCGACGTCATGCGTACGCCCGGCGCCTCGGCCAGCCAGTCATCCGGAAAGGCCGCAAAGACGGTTCCGTCATAGGCGCGTTCTGGCACGCCCTCGCTAAAGAGCGTGTAGGTCACGAATTCCGTGTGGCTTTCCCATTTCAGCTGGTAGCGGCCAAGCTGGCCAAACCAATGGGTCGCGCCCGGTTTGGGATGCGGTGCGCCGTAGCGGTCCAGGAGCGATATAAGATGCGCCCGGTCTGCATCACGATCCCGCGCTGACGCGTCAACCGGTTGTTTGATCGCGAGAAACGCCGCCCCACAGGGCGCTTTGAGGGATGGGAAGGGGCGCGCGTGCAGCTCATTGGCAAGCTCATAGCGCAGCGGGTGATCTTCAATCAGGGGCATCGTGACCTACTTTCTTGCGCGCAACCTAGCGAGGTCTCTCTGATTGTAAATAAAAAATCGTTAAAATACCGCATGTTAGAGGTGTGCAGCCGTATACCGCCCGTTGATTGGGCAAAGGGCGGTCCAGATTTCATCTGTAGGGCAATGAGTTACGTCAGCTTGTCCTGCGTCTTGGTCTCGAAATCGGACGCATCATGTCGCTCCAACAGTTGTTCTTCTGGGCTGCCTGCGGTGCGGTTGACCATGCGTCCACGCTTCACGGGTGCGCGGGCGTAGATTTGCTCGTACCAGCGCAGCACGTTTTTGTAGCTTCCCACATCCAGGAACTCACCGGCGTCATAACTCTCCCCAGCCACGGTGCGCCCATACCAGGGCCAGGTCGCCATATCAGCAATGGTATAGGCCTCGCCCGCCAGATACTCATGCTCCGCCAGATGCCGGTCGAGCACGTCGAGCTGGCGCTTGGTCTCCATGGTGAACCGATCAATCGGGTACTGCATCTTGTAGGGCGCATAGGCGTAGAAATGGCCAAAACCGCCGCCCAAATAAGGGGCCGAGCCTTGCAGCCAGAAGAGCCAGTTCATCGTCTCGGTACGCGCAGGAAGGTCGGTCGGCAGGAAGGCATTGTCGAATCTCTCTGCCAGATAAACGAGGATTGAAGCGCTTTCGAAAACACGCAAGCCCGTGGTGGTATCAAGCATGGCCGGGATCTTGGAGTTCGGGTTAATCTCCACGAAGCCGGAGGAGAACTGATCTCCCTCGCCGATCTGAATGAGCCAGGCGTCATATTCAGCACCGTCAAAGCCCGCCGCCAGCAGCTCTTCCAACATGATGGTGACCTTCACACCGTTGGGCGTGCCCATCGAATAAAGCTGAAGCGGGTGCTTACCTTTTGGCAGCTCTTTGTCATGCGTGGCACCTGCAATCGGACGATTGAGGCTCGCCCAAGCGCCGCCATTCTCACTGTCCCATGTCCAGACTTTGGGCGGGGTATACTCGTCTTTCATAGCGGCGGCCTTCCTTTTTTGATTTTGGCACAAAAGAACGTGTCGGGCCAGAATGTGCAAGCGGGCACAGCTTTCCGTAGCTCACTTCTACGTCAACCAAACAGCGTAAAATCCCATCGAAATCATAGCATTAACCCCATTTTTCTACTAATTTGACCCAGATTTGACGCAGTTTGACCATACTCCGTTAATAGAGCCTATCAGCAGTATTGCTGCCCACGGTTACGGGCTTTCTTAATTGGAAGGTCAAATTGATGAACCAACTCACTTTATGCGGCCGCGGCTTGGTGCTGAGCGCCGCGCTCGCCATGAGCCCCAATCTGGCGATGGCCGGAGAGGCTGAAAACATAACCCTCGTGAGCTACAGCCAGGACGTCGGCGCTTCAGAACGGGTCGCTGCGGCCGGTTTGCTGCGCGTGCTGTCGCAAGAAGCGGCAAATGCCGCCTGCCACCTTGGAAACGGTATCGCGCCGCAAGAGGCTGGCGCGTTGCTGACCGAGGTCAAAGCAAAGTTCCCTTTGACGCTAGACGCGCTGGAATTTGGCAACCCAACGATGAACATCAACGGTGCCGAATCCCGTCGCAAAACGCTGGAGAAAATCAGCGCCGTGCGTGCAGCCTGGGACGATATGAAACCTGCAGCATTCACCCTCATTGACACCCCTGACGATGCAGCGGCTCTGGCAGCTGTGAAGGCGCAGAATGAAAACCTGTTCAACGTAGCGGCTGATCTGACCAATGAGATTGGCGGCGCCTATGCAAACCCGGCCGAACTGTTGCAAACAGATGTCCTATTGCTCGACTTCACGTCGCGCCAAGCGATGCAAACGCAACGCATGGGGAAGCTGGCCTGCGCGCTTTGGTCCGAGGGGCATAGCAGTGAGACCGCTGAGGAACTGACAAGCGCTATGGGGCTCTATGAGGCGACGCTTTCGGCCTTGATCAACGGGATGCCCGCCATGGGGATTCTGGCCGCCCCGACCCCTGAAATTTCAAACGGCCTTTCGCAAGCCAGCGCTGCATGGGGCCAAGTCAAAAGCGACCTCAATCTGGTCCTTGCCGGTGGCGAGGTAGACGCTGCGCTTAAAGAACGGCTGTTTCTAGAGCTGAATGCTGCGACGCGCCAAATGCGTGAGGTGGAGACGCTTTACGTCGCCTATGCCAAGCATAAATACCTCAACAAGAGCGATAGCTCCGGAACGCAAGCGCTGACCGACTGATCAAGGTCTACAGTGCTGCGCCAAACCAAGGAGGCCGGGCCGAAGCTCAGCCTCCTTTTTCTGTTACGCTCAGTTTTAAAACTAAACTGTCAACTTCACGAGACACCCCACAATCACCCTTCGGTATAAAATGTCGCAGAAGCCCCACTAAAGTTGCCTAAAGTTGCGCACAATTTAAACACAAATCCCGTCGATCACCTCTGCAGTGCTTGAGTTTCAAGCGATTGATTAGGAGAGGATTACGGGAATGACGAAAAGAGTATCGACGCTTTGCGTCGCAGTTTTTACGGGCCTCAGCGCCTTCGCAATGCAAGCTTCGGCGCAGACCGAAGAGGAGCTTATCAAGGCACAAATGCTCAAAGATGCAGGTGCATCTGAACGCGTCGAAGCTGCGGCATTGCTGCGTGTCTTGTCGCAAGAAGCGGCATCGGCCGCCTGTCATATGGCCAATGATATCGCGACAGAAGAGGCCCTTGGCCTTATGGTCGAGGCGAAAGGCAAGTTTTCACTGCTTCTGGACGCACTGCAATATGGCAACCCTACACTCAATATCATCGGGGAAGAGCCCCGCAAGAAAACGGTTCTTAAGATCGAAGCGCTTCGCGAAGAGTGGGCTCCAATCGATGCGGCGGCTGTGACGTTGCTGGATGACCCCAAAAACGCGGATGCTTTGAAACGAATCAAGACCGACAATGAAGCCGTCTTGGCCTCTGCATCTACGCTGACCAGCGCAATTGCAGGCGAATATTCGAACCCAGCTGAGCTCGTTCAGGCAGATGTTATGCTTCTGGATTTCGCCGGGCGTCAAGCAATGTTGACACAGAAAATGGCGAAAATTGCCTGTGAGATCTGGGTTGGCAATCGCGGCGCCGACCGCTTGGAATTGCTCACGAAAACAATGGAAACCTACGAGCTGACCTTGCGCGCCCTTTTGGACGGAGCCCCGGCCGTGGGACTGCGTGCGGCACCGACAGATGAAATCCGGGTAGCCTTGATAAGCTCGGTTGCCGATTGGACCGGGATCAAGGAAAGCCTGAACGTAGTGCTTGCCTCTGCCGACGTGCCGGACGCGACAAAGTCCGATTTGTTCGCCTCGCTCAACGCAGCGATGCACAACATGAACAAGATCGAGCATAAATACGTCGTGTTCTCCAAGCGCAGCTTGGACACTGACGACAGCTCTGCTGAAGGCGCGCTGCTGGATTAATCCCGCCTTTCAGGTGTGCGCCGTGGAAAGGCGCGTTTTCCTTGCGGGTGCGAATCCCGCCCAACAATTG
>JAPORH010000032.1 GCA_026710325.1 Litoreibacter sp.
GAAGATGTCTCGCTGGCTACGCCAAAATACCCAAACTCTGGGAGATCTGGATAAACTGAGGGGTGGTAAGATGCGTGCTTCTTCCTCAAAGATCGATGCCACCTGCGTCAACAAAACTGGCAGGTTGATCTGATCGCGCATGATTTCCAAGCGCCCTGCTTCGATACGAGCGATATCGAGCAAACCGTCAATCAGCCCCGCCAGGTGCTCGCTGGAGCGCCTGATACTAGTCAGCGACGGCCGCCAGTTTTCCAGATCTTCGTCTTTTTCGAGAAGTTGAGCGAACCCATAGATCGCATTGAGGGGCGTGCGTAGCTCATGGCTGAGCCCCGACATATATCGTGTCTTGGCAAGGTTTGCCGCCTCGGCCTTGTCCTTGGCCTGCTGTAAGGCACGATCGGTGCGCTCATGAGCTCGAATTTCCTTCAACAGGCGCTGCGTTTGACGCTCCGCCTCAGCCGTTGCGTTTCGGCGGCTTTCACCGCTGAGCAAATACATCCAAACCGAAATACCGATGACAATGCTGATTGTGCCGAAGATGATCGTTAGAACCGCGTCGAAATTGGGGGCATTCGCGAAGCTGCGGACAAGCCCAAGCAGGCCACCAAATGCAAGCGAGATCACGATAGTTGCGACGACGAAGTGGGCGTGGCGCGTCATCAAGGCGCGTGCAATTTGCGCTGGCAAATAAGAGAACAGCCAGTTTTTCACGACATGGTCGAACCGGGCATGAGGCTTGCAAACGTCATGGCACGCCGTCTCCAATGTACAGCAAAGCGAGCAGATCGGCCCGGCATGAAATGGACAATCTGTCATGTCCTCCGGGTCGAACCGAAATTCGCAGACCGAGCAGGAATGCAGCGTCGGGGGAAGGTCTTCACTGGGGCGCGCGATATAGTATTTGCCGCCTGTGGCCCAAGCGAGGAGTGGCGCAAGCAAGAATGCCGATCCAAGCGCCACAAAGGAAGAAAACGCCTGCATCATAGGGCCGAATACCCCACCATATGACAGGAAGGCCAAAAGACAGGCGATCAGCATCGAGCCAATACCGACCGGGTTGATGTCATAAAGATGCGCGCGCCGGAACTCGATCCCCTTCGGACTAAGGCCCAGCGGCTTGTTGACGACCAGATCAGAAACCAGCGCACCAATCCAGGCGACCGCGACATGGGAGTACACGCCTAAAACATGCTCCAGGCCCGTGAAAACACCCAACTCCATCAACATAAGAGCGATGCAGACATTGAAGACCAGCCAGACCACGCGCCCGGGATGGGAATGGGTCAACCGAGAGAAGAAATTCGACCAGGCGATCGAGCCTGCATAGGCGTTCGTGACGTTGATCTTGAGCTGCGACAAAATCACGAAAAGCCCGGTCAATACGAGGACCAAGACAGGAGAATTGATCAACTGATCAAAGGCCACGTGATACATGCGGGTCGGATCGGACGCGTCTTCCGTCGGCACACCCTCCCGAATGGCTAACGTGACAAGATAGGAGCCTGCGATCATTTTGAGCACGCCCAAGATGGACCAGCCTGGGCCCGCGGCAAGCAAGGCAAGCCACCATTTGCGCTTCTCTGACGTCGTCTTGGGTTCCTTCAGAAACCTCAAGAAATCCACTTGCTCCCCGATTTGGGCGACGAGCGAGAAGACCACGCCGGAGGCCGCGCCAAACATCAAAAGCCGAGACGTGTCAGACGCTTCTTCGGGTCCGGCAAACGACGTCCAATTGTCTATGTCATAGCCCACGAAGGCCAGAAAAACGAATGGAAGAATATGCAACAGGACCCAAAGCGGCTGGGTCCAGGTTTGAAAGGTTGAAATTTTCGAAAACCCGTGGACAACCAGCGGGATCACGACCAGCGAGCTCGCCACATAGCCCAAGAAAAGCGGCACTCCGAGGGTGAACTCCAAGGCCAAAGCAAGGATCGCTGCCTCTAACGCGAAAAAAATGAAGGTGAAGGACGCATAGATCAGAGATGTTAGAGTCGATCCAATATACCCAAAACCCGCCCCCCGGGTCATGAGGTCAATGTCCAACCCGTAGCGCGCTGCGTAATATGAGATCGGCAATCCCGTCAGAAACAGGAGCGCGCCGACCACCATGATGGCCACAATGGCAATATCAAATCCGTAGGTCAGCGTGATGGCCGCGCCGATGGCTTCCAATGCCAGGAACGAGATTGACCCGATAGCAGTATTTGCGACCCGGCCATAGCTCCAGCGCCGTGCGCGCCGCGCCGTGTAGCGCAGTGCAAAGTCCTCCATCGTTTCATTGGCGACCCAGCGGTTGTAGGTCCGCTTTTCGCGCGTCGCCCCGAGCGCCGTTGCCATTGTGCTGTCCTTATACGCGGGCGCATTTCGCAAGTCCGGACCCCGCCGGTTCTTGCGCCCCACATGCCCCCATTCAGAGTAGCGTCAACTCTACTGCGCAAAACGCGCAGGCATATACGTCAATTGACGTATACTGTGCCGCGCCAATCGCCCGGATGCTCATTTGCGGGGGGCGAGCCAGAATCGCCCATTCTTTAAGCGCTTTGCGAAGGAGGCGATATGTCAGACGAGACACCGAAAAAGAAATCCACTGGGTTAAGCCGGCGTGAGGTCCTCGCCGGGGGCACAGCGCTCAGCGCGGCTTTGTTCCTGCCCAAAAGTCTGAAGGCGGCTGATTTCCCAACCGCTGAGATCAACACCACTGGCTTGGCCGTGACGGACGACACCGTGACAATAGGTATTTTGCACTCGGTCACCGGGACGATGGCCATTTCCGAGACAGGGTCCGTGCAGGCCGAGAAGCTTGCGATCGATCAGATCAACGCGCAAGGCGGCATCCTGGGCCGCAAGATTGAATACATTCAAGAAGATGGCGCATCCGATTGGCCAACTTTCGCGGAAAAAGCGCGCAAGCTTCTAGTCAACGATAAGGTCGCATCCGTGATGGGCTGCTGGACCTCCGCCAGCCGAAAAGCTGTGCTTCCTGTGTTCGAACAGCATAACGGCTTCCTGTACTACCCGACCTTCTACGAAGGCCTCGAGGAAAGCCCCAACGTCATCTACACCGGCCAAGAGGCGACCCAGCAGATTATCGCGGGCCTTGATTGGGTCAATCAGACTAAAGGCGCGAAAAGCTTCTACCTTCTGGGCTCCGACTACATCTGGCCGCGTACATCCAACAAGATTGCGCGCAAGCATATCGAGAACTTCATGGAAGGTTGCAAGGTTGTGGGGGAGGAATACTACCCGCTCGGCCATACGCAGTTTAACTCCGTCATCAACAAGATTCGCCTGCGCAAACCCGACGTGATCTATGCGATTGTCGTGGGCGGCTCCAACGTGGCCTTCTACAAGCAGCTGATTGCGGCGGGGATCGATCCGTCGGCAGAGAAGCCAATCGTACTTACGATCTCTGTGACGGAGGATGAAATCCGGGGCATCGGCGGCGAAAACATCGAAGGTGCTTATGCCTGTATGAAGTACTTCCAGTCGCTTGAGAATGAGAACAACCTCAAGTTTGTCGAGGAATTCAAGAAGATGTGGGGCGATGACATCGCGATTGGCGATGTGACGCAAGCCGCATATCTCGGCCCATGGCTTTGGAAAGCGGCTGTCGAGAAAGCCGGTAGTTTCGATGTGGACAAAGTGCGCGAAGCCTCACCGGGCATCGAGCTGACAACCGCGCCTGAAGGCTACGTCAAAATCCATGAAAACCACCACCTCTGGTCCAAGACCCGTGTCGGTCGCGCACAAGCGGATGGCCAATATGAGGTCGTGTTCGAGACCGCAGAGCTTGTTGAGCCGGATCCGTTCCCGGAAGGCTACCAATAAGCCCCTGCTGATGGGCGACCTGGTGCCAGGCCGGGTCGCCCTGTCTCTCATCCCTTACTTTTTACGCCCGTTAGGAGCTGTCCGTTATGTTTGCCGACTATTCTTGGCCTGAGCTTGGCGCGATCTTCGCGATGCAAGGGTTTGCTGGCCTGATCCTCTTCTCTGTCTTCGTGCTGATGGCGCTTGGTCTGGCAATCATCTTTGGCCAGATGGGCGTCATTAACATGGCCCATGGGGAATTTATGATCCTCGGCGCATATGTGACCTATCTTCTGTCGAACCTCTTCGCCGATTACGTACCGGCGTTGTTCTCCATGTATTTCTTTGTAGCGATGTTTCTGGCCTTCATTGCCTCTGGCGCGCTCGGGCTATTCGTCGAATGGGCGCTCATCCGCCATCTCTATAAACGTCCTTTGGATACGCTTCTGGCGACTTGGGGCCTTAGCCTCATTTTGCAACAGGTCTATCGCAGTGTCTTTGGCGCGCGGGAGGTCGGCGTTTCTATCCCCGACTGGATGATGGGGTCGCTGCCGCTGACTGACCTAATTGAAATTCCGATCAACGGCATCTTTGTTATGGTGCTCGCAGTCAGCATCTCGCTCGGCGTCTACATCATGATGTTCCGCTCCAACTGGGGCAAGCAGGTGCGCGCGATCAACCAGAATAGAGTGATGGCGGGCGCTGTTGGCATCAACACCGAATGGACCGACCGGCTGACCTTTGGCATCGGATGCGGCGTCGCGGGTGTGGCGGGTTCCGCCTTCACCATGATTGGCTCGACCGGACCCACGGCGGGGCAGCTCTATATCGTGGACACTTTCCTTGTGGTGGTCTTTGGCGGCGCAGCCTCGCTTCTGGGCACAATTGCCTCCGCTTTCTCAATCTCTCAGGCGCAGTCGATTATGGAGTTCTTCCTGTCCGGCTCGATGGCGAAGGTACTGACGCTCCTCGTGGTGGTCGGCATCCTGATGATCCGCCCGCAAGGCCTGTTTGCCATGAAACTGCGTAAGTAGGAGGCGGCTCAGATGACACGTTCTTCTTTCATGACCCGTAAAGAGCTGATTGGGTTTTTGATCCTGGCAGCGGTGATCTTCCTGCTGCTGCCCGCGATGCTCGACAGTTTCCGCCTAAACCTCTTCGGCAAATATCTCACCTACGCGTTCGTGGCGGTCGGTTTGGCACTGTGCTGGGGAGCAGGGGGTATCCTCAGCCTTGGTCAAGGGGTCTTCTTCGGGCTTGGCGGCTACTGCATGGCGATGTTCCTCAAGCTGGAGGCGTCCACGCCAGAGAACACCGCGATCCAATCCACCCCGGGCATCCCGGATTTCATGGACTGGAACCAGCTCACCGAGCTACCGGTCTGGTGGCAGCCCTTCTACAGTCTGCCACTCGCCCTCCTCGCCGTGCTGGCTGTGCCGGTCGTCTTTGCCTTCATCATTGGCTTCGCGATGTTCACGCGGCGGGTTGGCGGGGTTTACTTCGCGATCATCACGCAGGCCTTTGCGGCCATCCTCACCATCTTGATTATCGGGCAGCAAGGCTACACCGGCGGGGTGAACGGGATCACTGATCTGCGCACCTTGCTAGGCTGGGACATCCGCACCGACGAAGCCAAGACGACGCTTTACTTTGTCAACGGTGTCCTGCTGTTCGCGGTGCTGCTGATCGCGCAATATGTGCGTAAATCAAAGCTGGGGCGCCTTTTGATCGCGATGCGGGACCAAGAGGATCGCGTGCGGTTCTCCGGCTACAATGTCGCCAATTTCAAGATCTTCATCTTTTGCCTCGGCGCCGCTTTCGCGGGCATTGGCGGGGCCATGTTCACCCTACAAGTGGGCTTCATGTCGCCGACGCTTGTGGGGATCGTGCCCTCAATCGAGATGGTGATCTTCTGCGCAGTGGGTGGTCGCTTGTCGATCCTAGGCGCGGTTTATGGTGCGCTCTTGGTCAACTGGGCGAAAACCTCCTTCTCCGAAGCATTTCCTGAGTTGTGGCTTTTGGGACTTGGCGGGCTGTTCATTGCGGTGGTGATGTTCTTCCCCAATGGGTTGGCCGGCGTCTGGAGCGAGCAGATCGAGCCACGGCTCACGAAGCTGTCCAAACGATCTGATACCGCAACCCCGAAACGCGCCGCCGAACGCGCCCCAGCGGAGTAGCCTATGTCTGAGCAAATGATCATTGAGGTCGAGGACCTCACCGTTTCATTCGACGGGTTTAAGGCGGTAGACGCCCTCAACCTCTATTTCGAGAAAAACGCCTGCCATGTCATTATTGGCCCCAACGGCGCCGGGAAAACCACTGTACTCGACCTGATCTGTGGGCGCACCAAGGCCACTGGCGGCTCCGTTAAGTTTAAGAACAAAGAGCTGTTGTCGATGCGGGAGGACCAGATCGTCCTCGCCGGTGTAGGCCGCAAGTTTCAAACCCCGAGCGTCTATGAGGACCTCACCGTTTCCGAGAACCTGGAGCTGAGCTACCCGAAAGGCCACAGCGTGTTCGGCGCACTGATTTTCCGTCGCGACGACCCGGTACAGACGCGGATCCAGGAGATTGCCGAGACGATATTCCTCGAGGATTTGCTCGACGAGAAAGCGGCCTTCCTGAGCCATGGGCAGAAGCAGTGGTTGGAGATCGGGATGCTGCTGATCCAGGACCCGGAACTATTGATGCTGGATGAACCCGTCGCGGGCATGTCCGTGGCGGAACGCAAGAAAACAGCGGAGCTGCTCAACCGCATCATTCAAGACCGATCCGTCATCGTGATCGAGCATGACATGGGGTTCGTGGCCGATATCGCCACCCGCGTGACCGTGCTGCACCAGGGCAAGACGCTCAGCGAAGGTTCGATGGAGCGCGTCCAGAACGACCCCAAAGTCGTCGAAGTCTACCTAGGCCATTAGAGGAGCGCCGCTATGCTAAACGTTCAATCCCTGCGTGCCTCTTACGGCGAAAGCGAGATCCTGCACAGCCTCGACCTTGACGTGCAACCCGGCGAGATCGTCGCCATTATGGGCCGCAACGGGATGGGCAAAACCACGCTGATGAAAACGTTGATGGGCATCATGCCCGAGCGAGGTGGCGAGGTTCGCGTGGGCGACACTCCTGTCACCGGCATGAAATCCCACCAACGCGTGGCCAACGGTATCGCGTATGTGCCGCAAGGCCGGATGATCTTCTCGGCCATGACAGTGAAAGAGAATGTCGAGACCGGGCTGACCGTGACAGGCCAGAAAACCGTGCCCGACGACATTTACGAGCTGTTCCCCGTGCTGTTGGAGATGAAGAACCGGCGTGGCGGCAATCTGTCGGGCGGGCAGCAACAGCAGCTGGCGATTGCGCGCGCGCTCGCGTCAAACCCGAAAGTGCTTTTGCTGGACGAGCCGACCGAAGGCATTCAGCCCTCCATCATCCGCGAAATGGCCCGGACTTTGCGGAAAATCCGCGACCAGAAGGGCCTGAGCATCGTGGTGTCTGAGCAGGTGCTTAGCTTCGCGCTGGATGTCGCCGACCGGGTGATGGTGATCGAAAACGGCCGCTTTGTTCATGACAGCCCGCGCGACAGTGTCGACGAAGCAAAAGTCACAAAATTCCTGTCCGTTTAATCCAAATAAACAAACCAACCTTGGAGGATACCAATGCCTGACACTCTTCAAACGCCAACGGCGTCTTACTCGGCGGATACGCTGATCCGGGTCGACCTGAATGAAAGCCCGCATACCAATGAGAAGATTCATAACCGCTGGCATCCCGATATTCCGATTGTTGAATGGGTGGACCCGGGCGACGACTTTATCGTCGAAGCCTATGATTGGACCGGCAGCCAGATTGCAAATAACGACGATGCCTCTGATGTGCGCGATGTCGAGCTACCGCAGGTACACTACCTGTCCGGCCCAATTGGCGTGCGTGGCGCACAACCTGGTGATTTGTTGGTTGTTGAGCTGCTGGATGTGGGCCCGCTGGATCGCAGCCAATGGGGTTTCAACGGGGTCTTCTCAAAAAACAATGGCGGGGGCTTCTTGCAAGAACAATTCCCGACCGCCCAGAAATCCATTTGGGATTTCAAGGGTATGTTCACGACCTCCCGCCACGTCCCTGGTGTGCGCTACGCGGGCTTGATCCACCCCGGGCTGATCGGGACACTGCCCGACCGCAAAATGTTGGATGCGTGGAACACCCGCGAGAAAGCCTTGTTTGACACGAACCCAACCCGTGTGCCGGCCCTGGCGGAGTTGCCGAACACGCAGGCTGCCCATATGGGGAAAATGACCGGCGATGCCAGAGACGCGGCCGCAGCCGAGGCGGCACGCACATTGCCACCGCGGGAAAATGGCGGCAACTGCGACATCAAAGACCTCAGCCGCGGCTCCGTTTGCTATTTCCCTGTTTATGTCGAAGGCGGCGGGCTTTCGATGGGCGACACGCATTTCAGCCAAGGCGATGGTGAGATCACCTTCTGTGGTGGCATTGAAATGGCAAGTTGGCTTCACGTCAAAGTCAGCGTGATCAAAGACGGGATTGCAAAATACGGCGTGAAAAATCCGATGTTCAAGCCGTCTCCCATTGTGCCGAAATATGATGACTACCTCATTTTCGAGGGAATCTCTGTCGATGAGGACGACAATCAGCATTACGTCGATATGACCGAGGCCTATCGCCAGGCCTGTCTGAATGCGATCAACTACATGACTAAGTTTGGCTATTCTCGCGAACAGGGTCTTGCGATCCTCGGTACTGCTCCTGTGCAGGGCCATGTCTCGGGCATCGTGGACTATCCAAATGCTTGCGCCACGCTCTGGCTGCCCACGGATATATTTGAGGGTGACCTGATGCCCGGACCAGATGGACCCACCAAATATCTTGATGGCTCTATCGACATTCCAACAGCGCCTGACCTCTGAAGCCTAACACTTCCACGGCCTATTTTCAGGCCGTGGGGCATCGTACCAAAGGAATTGAGATGCCCCTCTACGACTATAATTGCCCCGAACATGGCGTCTTCCAGGAGATGGCGCCCGTTAGCCGGTTCAGCGATCCCTGCCCCTGCCCAATTTGTGGTACGCAGTCTAAACGCGCCTTGACGGTGCCACAGCTGTCGACGGTCGCTCCACTTGCGCGCAAAGCGCATGCGGTGAATGAGCGCGCCGCTGATAGCCCCAAAAGAGCTAAGGCTCACGGACTAACCCCGACAGGACCACGCATTCGTAGCAAAGCCCGCACAGCCGCTGATGGATCGAAAACGATGCCGTCGAAAAGACCTTGGATGCTTTCGCACTGACAGGGTTCGGGCGCGTTGCGAAATTGGCAGCAGAGTCTGTGATCGGCGCCGCGCGTTCAATAGAACGTGTTCGCTTCCGAGGGCCGCGACTTCGTTTTTGTTCACCTAGGTGCCACTCAAGACTATGTGTCGCGAAACACAGTCGAGCATCATATAATCAAGGGCATACAACTTAATAGGGTTATACAGCCCCACACGTCTTCAAATCTAGGAATTTGGTTATTGTTTTGTATAAATAGTATTTGAAAAATTTTTTAATATACCCCCACAAATGATTTCAAGTTGTGCGAAGCGGCCCTAAGCCGACCCAGAATGAAGGTCTCGATTGCTGCGGTCGCAGCCCGCATTGCTAACTTTCGTTGCAACTACTCCGCGAGATCAATAAGTTAGGTTTTCTGAACGTGGTTACTCCAATTCGATCTGAGCTAACGCGGATCTATTGAACCTTCCACCATCATGCGGATCGAAGTGATCGAAGGAACAAAGAAGTAGTCTCCACCAGCGCATTCGACGAAAGCTGGAATGTCTTTGCAAAAAAGGGTTCTTCCCCTTTTGAGATATCGCCTGGAATAGTGAATGTACCAACTCCGGAGTTTCCAATAACAGGGTCTCGCTCCTCGCCCAAGTGGAAGGCGTTGCCGTAGTTCACCCATTGCTTCTGCAACAAACTCAAACTGTCGGGTGATGGAAGCATTGAGCGCCATAAAAACGACGCCTCGGTCAGTGTTGTCCACTGGCACGTTTTCATCTGCCCAAGTGCCGTAGGGCAAGCCACGGCGAAGGATTCGGCGAATGCGCGTAAGGTCGCTGCCAAAGCCCATGGAGTCGCGCGGGTTCATCCGTCGGAGATGAGCGCCAAGCGGGCACTTAAGGCCTTCGGAGTCATCGTTGTAGATGAAATCATTAACCCGCATCGGATCACTCGAAATGTCTTGGTTACTTGTTTCCGGCGACAGGGCGAGTGGTGTGCCGTCACTCCAACGGCCTACGAACTTGGCGCGCAGTTTCTCTGCCCCACCGGGATACCTCGCGTCCCATTCCTCGAAATACGCGCGGAATGCAGCCACGTTTTGTCGCAACTTACGGTAGACCATGAACGAGCCGCTATGCGTGAAGATTGGTGGTTTTGGTGTGGCTGGAAGTTCTTTGCTTTCATTTGGATGGCCTAGGATGAATTCCCAGGTTGCAATGGACTCCCAACCGTCCGCCCCCAACTTTCCGCTGCCAGGGTGTTGAGGGGAGGAAGCCGCTGTGATTTTTGACTGCGACTGAGGAGATCGGTCGAATATCGGCTGCGAAATGCCATCAGAATAACCGAAATGCTCAGTTCTCAAGAATTTACCGTTCACCTGTAAAACGCCGGCGTCTTGGTGGCCTACGATCTCGCCGCCACCTGCATTGATACAGCTCGACAGCCATTCAAACCGCTCCTTGCGCGCCTCCGATGTCTGGGCATTGATAGAGAACATGACGTCGACGTGGTTGCGCCAGACCTCGTCCCAGTGCTCAGGCGCAGAACGACCGGTGTCACCCAGGATGTCGGCACGCGCGCGCATCCCTTCAAGAAAGGCGTCAGGCATCCCTTCGATAGTTGCTCTCGGCAGCGCCAATGCCCGAAGCGCTGTGCGCGAAAGCGCCATGTTTAGCGTCGAAGACGGTTTTCCTTCGGTCCAGATTTCGGCGTTTGTGATATGCATGCAAATCCGCCCCATAAGGGCACGCGCTGCCTCGGGATCAGTGAGATTGACGAAGACGTAGCGGGCGAAGGGCAGCCTGTACCCTCGCAGAGGGTTTCCTTGGATGTCACTGAGATCAAGAGCCATGCGCGCCTCCATTCGTGCCAAGACTTCCTGGTACGGTCGGGGGCAATGCCTTCAACCGCGTGATGGTGTCCCGAACCAAGGGTCGCATCGTCGGCCAGAAAAGACCATTGAAGCCGAAGCACGTCTGGGCAATCCGCGTTCGACTTGAATTGGCAGAAAATCACCGTGACCTTGCCCTGTTCAACATGGCGATCGACAGCAAACTACGCGGATGTGACCTGGTGAAGATGAAAGTTGTTGATGTCATGGCGTCTGGTCAGATCAAAGAACGGGCATCTGTTCTACAAAGCAAGACACAGAAACCTTTGCGATTTGAAATATCAGAAGGCACGCGCGCATCGGTTGAGAAATGGAAGGAGGATGAGCTGATGGTCGGGTCAGAATACTTGTGGCCAGGTCGCTTCCATGAGCGAATGCACATCTCAACCCGCCAATATGCGCGGATCGTCCGCGACTGGGTAACGTCGATCGGTCTCGAAGCAAGTGCCTATGGTACTCACTCAATGCGAAGAACAAAGGTCACTCAGATCTACAAGAAGACGTGCAACCTTCGGGCAGTGCAACTTCTTCTCGGACACACCAAGAGGGACAGTACAGTTCGGTACCTAGGTGTTGAACTCGAGGATGCTCTGGCCATCGCCGAAGCCATTGAAATTTAACTTCGCAGGGCCGTCTTCGTCGACGGCCCATAACTGCCGTTGGGGCAAAATCTAGATCGCGGCGGAGCGCCTGCCAAACCAGACTTTCGCTGAACTCGTTTGAAAAGGGTAAAGCCGCGGTCAGCTAAGCTTGGCTGCCCGCATTTGTACCGATGTGCCCATTGTATGCACGCCGTCAATTCGCTTTCGCCGATGGAAGTCACTGCCAAGCAGATAATTGCGCCCAGGCATGCGTCGAAGACCGCCTTCAAATGCAAAACCCCAGTGTAGCCGTTGCACGCGTGGCGAGCTGACTAAACGGCGCACAGAGGGAAAAAGTCGCTCGTGGCGTCTGTAATCACTGGATCGTCAGGTTCAGCGCATATTCGAATGTGGCGCGCTGCTGTGCCTCTCCAAGCCCATGTCTGTTGTCACGTGTCCCCAAGACCGGGTCATGGATTACGTTGCTGAGATGCGCGATAGCGATATAGACTTTTGCGGTGGCTTCCCCGCTAAATGGGTTTGGTTTGGTCCGTCCGACAGGCACGGTAAACGCGACGCTTTGAACAAGTTGCTCCCCACCCATTTGTTTTGTGAAATTGCTATTTGGCAACCTGCCATCCGTCGGGTGGTGTCGCGAATTTGGTGGAAATTTGAAGTTGGCGTAATCTCCGGGTGAACAAAAACACCCAAACCTGGCGGTAGAAGCCGCCATAGGAGATCACACCATGACACGCACCTGCGGTGCTA
>JAPORH010000210.1 GCA_026710325.1 Litoreibacter sp.
CTCCTCGAGCTTGCAAACGCACTTATCAAAGCGAAGCGAAAATGGTCGCCAAAACCAACTTGACCAAGACGGATACTTCGATGGCATCGCGATTGAGAGGGCGGAAAGCGCGCTGCGCACCCGGTCGCGCGCCTCGCTGACCGCTTTGTCTGCAAGGCCCACGATGGAGAAAGAAGGCAGGCCGGGGGCAACAGCGCATTGCACCTCGACCATCCGGGCGTCGATCCCTTCAAAAGCAACCGTATATGTGCGCGCAACCATGAATCCTCCGAAAAGCCGACTCGCATGGTTAACGGCTAAGCAGGGAGGGTTTAGGTTTGGTAAATCTCCATGAAGCGCGGCCAGGCGGCGGCGTCGATCACGGTCTTGTCGCGGCAGAAGGCGTTGCAGAAGCCGAACACCCGGGTTTCGATCCGAGCGAAATGGGTGACGGGCTCTCCTGAATAGGGGCAGGTGTCGTTTTCAGATGGGCCCGCATCGACCGCCTCGGTCGTCATCGGCGCTGGGCCGGGCCAGGTGGTTTGCGCATAGTCGCGATTGTACCAAGGCAGGACCGGCCCGCCCGCGAGCCCCATGGCGCGCCAGCGGCGCAAGGCAGGGTCAGCGAGATGGGCATCGACATAGGCCTGCGCCTCGGCCCCGACTACCAAGCCGTAGCCTGCGATGCGCATGGCAACGGGCGCATAAAACGCGTCAGCAATCGAGTAACCGCCGGCGAGCCATGGGCCTTCGGGTTTGGTTGCATTGCGGGCGCGGGACCAGATGTCTTCGATGCGAGCGACGTCTCTGGCGACGTCTTCTGGCACGGGCACGTCCTTATAGGCTGCGCCCAGATGCATCGGGCAATACTCGCGCAACGCGCCGAAGCCTGCATGCATCTCGGAAGACAGGTTGCGGGCGATGGCGCGGGCGCTTGGATCTTCGGGCCAAAGCGGCAGATCGGGGTGGCGGGAGGCCAGTTCTTCGGCAATTGCCAGAGACTCAGAGATGACTGTGCCGTCGGACAGCTTCAGCGTCGGTACAGTACGCGCAGGCGCGACGTCGGCCATTTGTCCGGCAACACCACGTTCGTCGGAGAAATCCACGTAGATAGAACGCTTTGGGATGTCGAAAATTTCAAACAGCAGCCAAGCGCGAAGCGACCAGCTCGAATAAGTGCGGTCGCCAAGATAGAGGTCATAATTCATGGAGCGAGCTTAGGCGCGGGCATAGGTTTCTGACAAACCGCAAATTTTGAGCCGGGCCATCACGCGACGTGATTGACGAGGCCGACCTGCCATTCGCCGTTCTCATGCGTGAGCTGCGTCAGTGACAGCGGCTCAACCTCCTGCGCGAGCACCTGATAGGCGGTTTTGCCGGAGGCGCGTTGCAGCTGGGTCAGTATGATGCCGAAATGGGCGACGGCTATGATGTCTGCATGACCTTCGGCGTTGAGGGCGTCGACCACTTCCGCTGCACGCGCAGCGGCGGCGTTCCAGCTTTCGCCTTCGGGTGGGGCGACGTCGCCCGGCTGTTCCCAATATGCGCGGGACAATACGGGATCGCGTTTTGCGACTTCCGAGAAATGCATGCCATCCCAAACCCCGAAATTGAATTCGCGCAGCCCGTGCTCGTGCGGCAATCTCTGCCGGTCACCTTGCACGACGCTCGCCGTATCGACCGCGCGCATCAGGTCCGAGGAGATCACAACCGCTTCCTTTGGCAACAAGCTTTCAAGGCGCGCGATTTGGGCGGTGTCGCTCAGATCAGCGGGGACATTGCGCCAGCCGGTAAAGCTTTTTTGATGGGTGGGTCCGTGCCGGATCCACCACCAGCGCGTCATTGAAACCCCTCGGGTAGCGTTCCTTTCAACACCAGCGGCAGGCCCACGGTGACTTGAACAACCAAATCCGCGCGGGCTGCAATCATGCGGTTGAGCTGGCCTTGGGCTTGGCGGAAGCGCCGCGCGAGCGCGTTGTCGGGTACGACGCCTTGCCCAACTTCATTGGTCACAATGACCAGCGGGTAGGGAAGTTGTTCGAGCGCGGACATGAGCTTTTCGGCCTCGGATTCCAGATCCGCATTTTGAAGCATCAGATTGGACAGCCACATGGTGACGCAATCCAGAAGGGCTACGCCGCCTTCGGGCAGCTCTGGCAAAGCGCCAGCCAGATCGAGCGGCTCTTCGAAGGTCGTCCAGCCATCTTCATCTCTTGTTAACTTATGCGCTTCTATTTTTGCCTCCATCTCCTCGTCAAAAGCTTGCGCGGTGGCAACGTAGAACCGTGGTCGGGAAGAGGCGCGGGCAAGGCTTTCTGCGAAGTCGGATTTGCCCGAGGCCGCGCCGCCAGTCACTAGTGTGAGAGGTGGGAGTGAACTCACCTTGAAATTCCTTTGATCCGAATTAGCGCTGCCCCCGTATCAATCATGAGACGCGCCAAAAGGCTACGCAAAACTGACAGTGGAGAAGACCCATGGCTCTGGATGCAGACTACGACCGCTCACTCTCACGCACGGCCATGAAGGCCGAGCTTTTGGACGCAGAAACAGAATTAAAACTGGCCTATGCCTGGCGCGACGAGCGCGACGAAGAGGCTTTGCACCGGTTGATCACCGCCTATATGCGCCTTGCGATTTCCATGGCGGCTAAGTTCAAGCGCTACGGCGCGCCGATGAATGACCTGATCCAGGAAGCCGGGCTTGGCCTGATGAAGGCCGCCGATAAGTTTGACCCAGATCGTGGCGTACGTTTTTCGACATATGCCGTTTGGTGGATCAAGGCGTCTATCCAGGACCACGTCATGCGCAACTGGTCGATGGTGCGCACCGGGTCTACCTCCTCCCAAAAATCACTGTTTTTTAATATGCGCCGGGTGCAAGCCCAGTTGGAGCGGGAAGCCGCTGCCCGCGGTGAAACACTGGACCGGTTCCAGTTACGCGAGATGATCGCGACAGAGGTGGGTGTTCCGTTGCACGACGTTGAGATGATGGAAGGCCGTTTGGCAGGCTCCGACTTTTCGCTGAATGCCACGCAATCTACCGAGGACGAGGGCCGCGAATGGATCGACGCGCTTGAAGATGACAGCCCACAGGCCGCCGAGCATGTCGAACATGAGCATGACACCGACACTTTGCGCCGTTGGCTGGTTGAAGCTATGACCAAGCTTAATGACCGCGAGCAATTCATCATTCGGGAGCGCAAGCTCCGCGACGAGCCGCGCACTCTGGAAAGCCTTGGCAATGAGCTGGGCCTGTCTAAAGAGCGTGTGCGCCAGCTGGAAGCAGGCGCTTTTGCCAAAATGCGCAAGTCTCTGGAGCGTGACGCCAGCGAGGTGCAGGAGTTTCTGGCGCATTGATTTGATGCGCCGGGCTGTCCTGGGATTTGCTGCTGCAATTGCTCCGTTGGCGGCGTTCGCCTCGGAGCCTATTGCCACTGAGCTCCCGCCGGATGCGGATATCTATCTTCTGGGCGAAATTCACGATGATGCACGTCATCATCGCCGACAGGGGGCGATTGCCAAGTTTTTGCGCCCGAAAGCGCTGGTTTTTGAAATGCTGCCCGCGACTCTTGAATTGGACCTTTCGACAGTGGACACCGCTGATCTAACAGCTTTGGACATGGCGACTGGTTGGACTGAGTTCGGCTGGCCGGGCCTTGAGATGTATCAGCAAATTTTTCAGGCGTCCCCGAACGCGCGCGTCTACGGGATGGCCTTGCCACGCGACGAAGTTCGTCGTGCCGTAGGCGAGGGCGCGGCTGCCGTCTTTGGTGACGAGGCGGAGGCCTACGGGTTGAACGAGGCGCTACCGGTCGACGAGCAGCAGGCGCGCGAACAGCTGCAAGATGACGGGCATTGCAATGCGCTTCCACCCGAGATTTTACCTGGTTTTGTCGAGGCGCAACGGCTGCGGGACGCGGCATTTGCGCGGCGCACCTTAGAAGCCTTCAACGCGGTCGGCGGACCGGTCGTTGTAATCACGGGTAATGGGCATGTCCGCGACTGGGGGATGCCCGCGTTTTTCGCCCGTGTCGCACCGGATTTGAAGGTTGTCGCCCTTGGCCAGCTTTATAGCGACGCGGATGTGGACGCCTTCACCCATGCCATGCTGAGCCCGCCCATTGAACGCGATACCGACCCCTGCGACGCGTTCAAGTGATTGCCCTGCGGAGACATTGCCCTTACCTATCATTGCGTTGACGGGCGAAGGACCACTCCCATGCTGGCTGGAAAACGCATTCTGCTGATCATTGGCGGCGGCATTGCCGCGTTCAAATCACTGGACCTGATCCGGCGGTTGCGCGAACGCGGGGCCGAAGTGGTGCCAGTGCTGACCAAAGCCTCTGAGGAATTTGTCACGCCATTAAGTGCCTCGGCCTTGGCGGCGCAGAAGGTTTATCGTGACCTGTTTGATCTGACCGATGAGGCGGAGATGGGCCATATCGAGCTGTCGCGCGCCGCCGATCTGGTGGTTGTAGCCCCTGCCACGGCCGATTTGATGGCCAAGATGGCGGGGGGCCACGCGAATGACCTGGCCTCGACCCTACTGCTGGCGACCGACAAACGCGTGCTGATCGCGCCCGCGATGAATGTGCGCATGTGGGAGCACCCGGCGACGCAGCGCAATTTGGCGACATTGCAAGGCGACGGGATTTTGACCGTCGGCCCGGACGAAGGCGACATGGCTTGCGGCGAATACGGGCCGGGCCGGATGGCCGAGCCTTTGGCGATTGTGGCGGCGGTGGAAGTGGCACTAATGGACGGGCCATTGAATGGCAAACATGTGCTTGTGACCTCCGGCCCCACGCATGAGCCGATTGACCCGGTGCGCTATATCGCGAACAGGTCCTCGGGGGCGCAAGGAACAGCGATAGCGCGCGCGCTATCGGCTTTGGGCGCAAAGGTCAGTTTTGTCACAGGACCTGCGGATGTGCCGCCGCCTGCGGGTGTTGACGTGATCCGCGTACAAACGGCGCAACAGATGTTAGAGGCGGTGCAGACCGCTTTACCCGCCGACGCAGGCGTTTTTGCGGCCGCCGTGGCAGACTGGCGCGTGGCAAGCGCGTCTGAAAGCAAGATCAAGAAAGGCGAGGACGGCACGCCTTCGCTGGAGTTTGCGGAGAACCCGGACATTTTGGCGACCGTGTCGCAGATGAAGGCGGGCCGCCCCAGCCTTGTTGTTGGCTTTGCGGCGGAGACGGATGATGTGATTGCACATGCGACGGCCAAACGGGAACGCAAGGGCTGCGACTGGATCATTGCCAACGATGTCTCGCCTGAAACGGGCATCATGGGCGGGTCAGAGAACGCGGTAACTCTGATCTCGGAAGATGGTTCAGACGCGTGGCCGCGTATGAGCAAAGACGACGTGGCGCGCAAGATTGCAGTGGCCATTGCGGAGGCGCTTTCGTGAGACCTGTTTTGCGCATGGTCTGGACGGACGAGGCGGACCAGACACTTGGCCTGCCCGCATATGAGACCACAGGCGCGGCAGGTGCGGATTTACGCGCGAATTTGGATGATCGCGGCGCGGTCGAACTTGCGCCCGGCGCGCGCGCTTTGATCCCTACAGGTCTGCGAGTAGCGATCCCGGAAGGGTTCGAGGCGCAGATCAGGCCGCGCTCGGGGCTGGCGTTGAAACACGGGATTTCGCTACCCAATACACCAGGGACGATTGATAGCGACTATCGCGGGCCATTGGGTGTGATCCTGATCAACCATGGATCTAAGACCTTTCGCATCAACCATGGTGACCGGATTGCTCAGCTGATCGTGGCGCCAGTGGTGCAGGCGCAGTTTGAGTTGGCGGACAGGCTTGATGATACAGTGCGGGGCGAGGGGGGCTTCGGCTCCACTGGGCGCGGCTGATGATCATTGTTCTTGGGATTATGGCAGGGCTTTATCTGCTGGGACGCGTTATGGGTGCGTCGCAAACCGCGCGGCTGATGTTGCCGGGTTTGGTGTCGTTGGCGGTACTACTCATTCAGGCGACCTTGCCGGCTGGCAACACGCTGAAAGAAGCAACAGGCGGCTCCCTGCAGAATTGGTTGATCATTTTGGGCGTCGCAGTGTTGGTGCTGGCCTACCGGTTCGGGCTGTCAAAGCTACGTGCCCGTCATGACGAAACGGAAGCCAAGGCCGCTCCACAGCAGGGTCCGTTTTCGGAGGCGGAGCTGGACCGATATGCGCGTCATATCGTGTTGCGCGAGGTGGGCGGCCCAGGACAGAAGAAACTGAAAGACGCTAAGGTCTTGGTTGTCGGCGCAGGCGGGCTTGGCGCGCCGGCGTTGCAATATCTGGCAGCGGCTGGGGTTGGTACCATCGGGATCATCGACGATGACATTGTTTCGGTGAGCAATTTGCAGCGTCAAGTGATCCACCGGGACGCGGATTTGGGGCGAGCCAAGGTGGCTTCAGCAACGGATGCGCTTAAAGCGCAGAACCCGCATATCGCGGTGCTTGGCTACACGCGCAGGCTGGAGGCGGAGATCGCGGAAGAGCTGATCGCGGAGTATGATCTTGTGCTCGATGGCAGCGATAATTTTGACACCCGGTATTTGGTGAATGCGGCTTGTGTGGCGGCTGGCGTGCCACTGGTTTCTGCCGCCATTACACAGTGGGAAGGGCAGATCAGCCTATACGACCCAGCGAATGGCGCGCCATGCTACGCTTGCGTTTTTCCTAAAGCGCCAGACCGCGAACTGGTCCCGACTTGTGCGGAGGCTGGCGTAATCGGCGCGTTGCCCGGCGTTGTGGGCTCCATGATGGCGGCTGAGGCGATCAAGTGGATTACCGGCGCAGGTGAAACTCTGTCAGGACGCTTGCTGATCTATGACGCACTTTATGCTGAGACCCGGGTTATCAAGATCGCCAAACGCGATGATTGTGAGACCTGCGGCTTGGCCCGGGGATAACTCGCCATAAATAGCGAGCAATTTAGGCAAAACCACAATCTCTTGTGGGCAAACCCAAATAAAGCTTTACAGAGCCCGTTTTAGCGCACACCATATCTTGTAGGGGACGCAAAAAACACCAGCGACCCTTTGATTTGGACCCAGTGTTTAGCAGCGGTCAACGCGGCAAACACCAGAGCAGACAGGGGCCGCATATGTCGCAGCTAGACCATTACCTTGAGACCGAGGACCTTCACCCGATTGACCTTGTGGAGACGCTTGCCGAACATCATGACTGGGATTTCGACCGCATAGCCGAGGACCAGATCGCCATGGCCATCGAGGGGCAGTGGCGGACCTATTCGATTACTTTGGCCTGGTCCGACTATGACGAGACGCTGCGACTGGTCTCCACCTTCGAGATGGAACCACCGGAGGAGCGCCTGGCTGCGCTCTATGAGGTGCTGAACCGCGCTAATGACCAAAGCTGGACCGGTGCCTTCACCTACTGGCAAGAGCAGAAGCTCATGGTGTTCCGCTACGGGCTTTTGCTGTCGGGCGGCGCAGGAGCAGGGGCCGATCAGATTGACCGCATGCTTAGCGCGGCCGTGCTGGCCTCCGAACGGTTTTACCCGGCCTTCCAGCTTGTCTGCTGGGGCGACCGGACGCCGAAAGAGGCAATGCAGGTTGCCATTGCGGAGGCCTACGGGCGCGCCTAATCTCCCCCGAACAATCGGGGGCGGAGATGGATTTATCAGACGTAAATGGCCGGGGGCTCGTGCTTTTGGGCTGCGGCAAGATGGGGTCAGCTTTGTTGCAGGGCTGGCTTGCGCAGGGCGTTTCTCCCACTTCGGTCTATGTGATTGACCCGGCGCCTTCGGATTGGCTTCAAGCGCAAGGCGTGCATATCAACTCTGACCTGCCAGTGGCCCCTGCGATTGTTTTGATCGCCGTGAAGCCGCAAATGATGGGGGAGGCCTTGCCACAGTTGCAGTCTTTCGGGGCGGAAACGGCCTATGTGTCGATCGCCGCCGGAACCTCCATCGCAGCATTTGAGGAAGCCTTCGGGTCCGAGGCCGCGATCATCCGCTCGATGCCCAACACGCCCGCCGCCGTTGGGCGTGGGATCACAGCGATTGTCGGCAACGCGCGTGCCACTGCAGCCCAGATGGATTTGGCGGAAGCGCTTTTGAGCGCGGTTGGCCAGGTGGTGCGGCTAGACGATGAGGACCAGATCGATGCGGTGACAGGCGTTTCTGGCTCTGGCCCGGCCTATGTGTTCCACCTGATCGAAACCTTGGCTGCGGCGGGGGAGGCAGAGGGGCTTGCGCCCGATTTGGCGATGCAATTGGCAAAAGCGACCGTCGCGGGAGCGGGGCATTTGGCGATGGAGGCCGAGGAGAGCCCGACGCAATTGCGCGTCAACGTCACCAGCCCAAACGGGACGACGCAAGCGGCGTTGGAGGTATTGATGCATGAAAAGACGGGTTTCCCTCCACTTTTGAAGCGCGCGGTCAAGGCCGCGACCGAGCGGGGTCGGGAGCTGAAAGGGTAGCCGATGTCCGAGATCACGTTTGACGATTTTCTGAAGGTCGATATTCGCGTGGGCAAGATTGTGCGCGCGGAACCCTTCCCTGAAGCGCGCAAACCCGCGATTAAGCTCTGGGTCGATTTTGGGCCGGAAATTGGCGAAAAGAAAAGCTCCGCCCAGATTACCAAGCATTACATCCCTGAGAGCTTGCCGGGCAAACGCGTCATGGCGGTGGTGAATTTCCCACCGCGCCAGATCGGGCCTGTGATGTCAGAGGTGCTGGTGCTGGGCGTGCCGGATGAGGAGAATGAGGTGGTCCTGCTGACCCCCGACAAGGACGTACCACTGGGCGGGAGGCTCTATTGACCAAGACTTTGCTAATCTCGAAACGCTTGCCGGAAAGCGTGCTGGAAGCAGCGCGCGACCGGTTTGACGTGACCCTGCGGGAGACCGAGGATTCGATGACAGAGGCCGAAGTGACGGCGGCGCTTGAGCAGTACGACATGATCCTGCCGACGCTTGGCGACCAGTTCACGGGTGCGGCGATCGACGCCGCAGAGCACCCGCGCTGCGGGCTGATCGCCAATTTCGGTGTTGGGTATAACCATATCGACGCCGCTGCTGCGGCCGCGCGTGGCATTGCCGTGACCAACACGCCAGGTGCTGTGACCGATGCCACGGCGGATATCGCGTTGACTTTGATCCTGATGACTGCACGTCGTGCGGGCGAAGGCGATCGGATGGTGCGCGCAGGCGAATGGGTTGGCTGGCAGCCCACGCAAATGCTGGGCATGCATATCAGCGGCAAGACCGTCGGCATCATCGGGATGGGCCGGATCGGGCAGGCCATCGCGCATCGCTGCCGCGCTGGGTTTGGCTGCCAGATTGTCTTTGCGAATAGGTCCGAGAAAACGGTTGCGGGTGCCACGCAACTGGCCTCGCCTGCGGCAGTCGCGGAGGCGGCCGATATCGTCGTAGTCGCCACGCCGGGCGGCGCGGAGACGCGCCATTTGATCAACGCGGCGTTTTTCGACGCGATGCAGAGCCATGCGATCCTGGTGAATATCTCGCGCGGTGATGTGATCGACGAGGCGGCGATGATTTCGGCTCTTGAGGACGGGCTGATCGCGGGGGCAGGGCTCGATGTGTACGAGCAGGAACCTGTGGTGCCAGACGCGCTGATCGCGATGGAGAATGTCACACTGCTGCCGCATCTGGGGACGGCGGCGTTGGAGGTGCGTCAGGATATGGGGAACATGGCTTTGGCCAATGTGATTGCTTTCACCGAGGGGCGGGACTTGCCGAACCCGGTCTAAGCTACTTCCCGACCGCCTCGCGCCAATGGCGGCGGCAGAGGGAGACATAGGTCTCATTGCCGCCCACCTGCACCTGCGCCCCATCGGTCAGCGCTTTGCCATCGGGCCCTTTGCGGATCACCATCGTGGCCTTCTTGCCGCAATGGCAGATCGTGCGGACCTCCCGCATCTCATCGGCGAGAGCCAGCAAAGTGGCGGAGCCAGGGAACAGCTCTCCCCTGAAATCGACGCGCAGCCCGTAGCACATGACGGGGACGTTCAGGTCGTCCACCGCGCGGGCCAATTGCCAGACCTGATCCTTCGACATCCACTGCGCCTCGTCCACCATGACGCAGGCGACGGCGCTTTTCTTCAGCCGGGTCTCGATCATCTCGAACAGATCGGTCTCACTGCCATAGGTATCCGCCTCCCGCGCGATGCCGATGCGCGACCCGATCTGGCCGGTTCCCGCGCGGTCGTCGAAATTGGCGGTGAGTAGGTAGGTCTCCATCCCCATTTCCTGATAGTTATGCGCGGCCTGCAAGAGCAGGGTCGATTTGCCGGCATTCATGGTGGAGTAGTGGAAATAGAGCTTGGCCATGCGGTTTCACTATCGCGCGAACGGGTCGCGTTCAAGGGCGGCGCTACTGGCGAAAACCGCTTACGACAAGGTAAGTTTTTCAGTGAATTGCCTTACGTGTCCGGGGCGGGTAGGGTCGCCGGACCGGGGAAGTCGTTAACCTCATGATGGGGAGTCGCATGAGCGAAAACTACAGATATTTGCGCAAGCATTCGGAGGCCCTTGTAAAGGATGTGGGTCTGCAAAAGGCTTGTGAGCTGACCGGGCGATCCAAAGCCACGCTGGGGCGCTACTATTCCGATGCGGAGGAGCATGCCGACAGGTTCATGCCGATTGATGCGGTGGCGGCGTTAGAGAGTGAGGCGTCTTACCCGCATGTGACCTCGGCCTTGGCGGAGGTGAACGGCAACCATCTGAGCAAGAGCGATTATGCCGGGCGGAATTCGGAGTCTGTGAACTCCGACGTCGTGGCGCTGGCGCAGCGGTTCGCGCAGCTGATGAGCGAGTATAATATCTCCATCGAGGATGGCGTGATCACCGCGAATGAGGCGAAGCGCATGCTGACCGAGACCTTGGCGCTGCAAAAGGTGCTGGTGGAGATGAAGCTGCATCTGGAGGAGGAGTCGACGGGCTAGGTGCCGGTCGCTCCCCTTATTCTTAAATACCTGACGGGACCGAGTAGAGGATGTAGCCATCCTTGCGGGCGACTTCCTGCGCGCCGGTTTCTGTGACGAAGACGCCGAGGTTTTCCATTCCCTCAGGGCAGCCCACGAGGTCGGCGGTGTGGTCGAGGAATTCGCCGGTGAACCCGTCCTCGCCCAGCTGGCGGCACTGGTCCCCCTCGGCCCGGTAGCCCACGTCAAAGAAGGGCAGGTCCGTTTCTGGCAGCGGAGCAGGCTCCATCGCGCAGGCGGCGAGGAGGGCTGTGGCGGTGATCAAGGGAATGGGGCGCATCGGGGAAACTCCTAAATTTGTAATGCTCGGAGTGTAGCATAGCGGCCCGATTTTACAGAACCACGCGAGCCCCGCATGCGGGGAATCTTGTAAGTTGTTGTTCTTGTTGGGGTTTTGAAATTTGTTAGGGATTTGGAAAGGTGTTGGGGCGGCGGGTAGGGTTGCCCGCCAGACGATTTTTGTTTAATGCGCGTGGGATATTGAAGTTAGGCATCGCTGCGCGACAATATGGGCAATTTACGATAGATGAGCTGTTATACGGTTCATTTTTCTTTAAGGATGTGCCGTTATTTGCTAAAATACTGCTTTATGAGCGTGTAAGCGTTGACTTTGATAGAAAAAATTTGTCTAACATTTATTACACTTGGGGGTGGATTATGAAACGCGTGGGGACCGATTGGCTAAGCCCAAATTTAGCCGAATTTTGCCTTTATGAAACCTTTGTGACTTGTGTGTGAGTTGGAATTTTTCAATTCAGTGGTTACGTGCGGGTAGGAAAGAGGCAAATCATGGCAAAAAAATTCAGTGGCAAAATCAGAGCTATTTCTTCTGAAGGAAGAGAGGCGATAGTTGAATTAGACAAAGATGTTTCAGGAATGAAATATGCGGTAGTTTCGTATGGAACTAAAGGCCGGATAAAAGTAATGAACGGTAAAGGCAAACTCGAGGCAGACACAAAGGTGAAAGGCACCGCTGTAGAGAGCGTCGATGCTCTTAGGGCATTGTCGATTGAGTTAGCCGAGTAGTTTTTTTCTAAAGGGGTGGGTAATTGGAAGGCGGTCTCGATGAAGAGGCCGAGGACTATTCGAGCAAAACAATTAGTCTAGAAGCACTAAGAACGGACTTGGGTCCTAAATCAGCTGCATCACTAATAGGTAAAAAGACTTCGAAGAGTATTCGGCCCGAATTGCTTGTCCCTAGGCATGAGGATTTGCTAGTTGGCGATATTGTTCTTACTAAGTGTTCAAAAGTTCGCGGAGCACCACGGTACACGACTCACGGCGAAATAGCCTTCGATTTTGGGCTTGAAAGCGCCCG
>JAPORH010000087.1 GCA_026710325.1 Litoreibacter sp.
ACCTCATCAAGATGCCATTTGTCCGCCGTCGCGGGTCGGTCACGCTTGATCCTATGAGCAAAAAAGCTGCCAAAGCGATTGACCCACTGGCGCACCGCCTCACGACTGACACTCACACCGCGCTCTGCTAACAGGTCTTCAACGTCGGCGCAGCTGAGCGCAAAGCGATGGTACGCCCAAACAGCATAGGCGATGATCTCTCGTGGGAACCGAAATCCCTTAAGGCGGGGCATGTTGGTAGGTATTTTCATTCCCAAACTATACCCATGTCAGATCAGAAAATCAATTTGGCAATGCCGCTCAGGGGCTTTTTCGGGGTTCTGACTTTCGGTCTCATAGCTCACTCAATCCGCCAGATCGCTAAGAAAGCGGCCATCCGAAAAGTAGGCAGATACATGGGCCAGAGCTGTATCGCGGCATGTCGTCATACCGCCACGGCCTCGGCCCAGGGGGCCATCGTTTCAGCCACGGCTGAGGCATTTTGGGCATCACGCTCAGCGATACCGGGGCAGGCGAAGTTGAATGGATAGGCCGTGCGCGGTGCTGCCACGACGGTGGGCAAACTTGCCTTTAACGCCGTGATTATATCTGATGGCAAGGCGCTGTCCGCGATGGTTACATCCGACATAGAGGCATCAATCCGCGGTGTGTGCATCGCCGTCTCAATGTCCATGTCATAATCCAGCAGGAAGGACACAAGCTGGGCGACCGTCGGCATGATTTTGCGCCCCCCCGCGCCGCCCAAAGCAATGCGACGTCCATCGCTGCGCTCCAGAAGTGTCGGCACCATGTTCGACAAACAGCGCTTTGCCGGGCCGATGGAATTTGGCCGCCCTTGCTCTGGGTCGAACCACATGACGCCGTTATTCATCAAAACCCCTGAACCTGGCAGCATCAACCGAGAGCCAAACATCGACAAGAGTGTCTGGGTCACTGC
Organism: Litoreibacter sp.; assembly: GCA_026710325.1. Taxonomy (GTDB): domain Bacteria; phylum Pseudomonadota; class Alphaproteobacteria; order Rhodobacterales; family Rhodobacteraceae; genus Litoreibacter. The sequence goes on from JAPORH010000087.1 coordinate 938, forward strand.
AACGGTGGTGCCATCCGCATCCACGACGTTGAAATGGGTGGTGCAACTGTACGCAGGTTCGGCTTCAACGTCGCCCATCGTTGACAGGCGCTGCGCATTCGCGGTGCGGATGGCCTTGTCATAGGCGATGTAGGCTTGGGCGTCGGGCGCGGTGCCCATCGGCTGCCAGCGCTCTAACAAGGACAAGACGTGTTCCATTGTAGGGCCTGCCGTCAACTCGGGGGTGCTGAACATGCGGTGCCTGCGATAGCGGCTTTCAGAGGCGGGCAGGATCCGCGCTTGGTACTGTGCGAAGTCTTTGGCGCTATGACGCCCGCCCGCGGCGCGAAGATCACCGACCAATTGCGCGGCCAGTGTCCCGCGGTAAAAATCGTCTGGGCCTGCTTCTGCGATCCGACTGAGCGTGGCGGCAAGCGCCGACATATCACAGCGCGTCTCGCCCAAGGCGGTCCATGCAGAAGATTTGGGAAACCCTTGTGCGTCTAAGAAAGTCGCGCGCGAAGCGGGGTATTGCGCCAGCACCGGCGCGACACTGGCAATCACGAGCTGCGCGTACCAATCGACTTCCAGGCCCGCCTGTGCCTCTGCAATGGCTGGCACCAGCAGATCGGCCCAAGGGCGTGTCCCCCATGTCCGGTGTGCCAGATCCATTCCCGCCACAACACCCGGGATCGCAACCGCACGCGCACCGAAGACGTTTGCGTTGTCTTTAACATTCGGCCAGGGAAACAGATCCGACGACGCGCCGCCAACAATTGGGTAATCTGCCACATTCAACTCGGCCGGGCTGCGCATCCCAAAATCCACAACTTGCGCACCCGTGTCGCTGGCATGGCGGATGATCATATACCCACCACCGCCAATCCCGCTCATCCAGGGTTCAACCACGCCTAGCGCAAAGGACATTGCTACAGCCGCATCTACCGCATTGCCGCCGTCGCGCAAGACCTCTGCGCCAATCTCTGAAGCGATGCGGTTTTGCGACACGACCGCACCACCTGCGCTATGAACCGCAGGTTTGCGCAGGATCTGACCGGTAGACAGCGCGCGGCTCATGTCAATTCCTTTTGTATCTCTGGATCGTGCAAATGGCATGTCACAAAACCGGGCGCTTGCTCCACCGGCTCAGGGCGCTTGGCGCTGCACAGCGCCGTGGCCGACGGACAGCGGGGGTGGAAAGTGCAGCCCGACGGGGGATCAACCGGATTGGGGAACGTGCCGTCTAGGTTTACATCCGGCACGCCTAGGGCAGGGTCTGGTGTCAGGATCGAGTCGAGCAGCGCTGAGGCATACGGATGTTTGGGTGCGTCAAAGATCCGCGCGGCAGGTGCCTGTTCGATAACGCGGCCCAGATACATCACCGCAACACGGGTGGCGATATGTTCGACCACGGCCAGATTATGGCTGATGAACAGATAGGTCAGCCCAAGTTCATCACGCAGATCTATCAACAAGTTCAAGACTTGCGATTGCACTGACACATCCAGCGCCGAGGTTGGCTCGTCACAGATCACCACCTCGGGCCGCATAATAAGGGCGCGGGCGATGGCCACGCGCTGGCGCTGGCCGCCCGACATTTGGCTGGGGCTGGCATCAATCAGGCGCTGTGGCAGGCCCACGAGGTCGAGCATCTTGGCAACCTCTTTGTCCCAGCTGCTGCTGTCGCCGACACTATGCACTTTGAGCGGCAATGTGATGATCTCGCGCACCGATTTGCGGGGATTAAGCGAGGAATAAGGATCCTGAAAGATCGGCTGGATCCGCCGGGCGATCCATCTACGGTCATGGGTGCCAAAAGGTTGGCCGTAGACCCGCACATTCCCGGTGGTTGGTTTCTCTAGGCCCAAGAGGACCTTGGCGAGCGTGGATTTGCCGCAACCGCTTTCGCCGACAAGGCCAAGCACCTCACCTTTGCGCAATTGTAGGCTGATCTTGTCAAGCGCCCGCAGGGGTTTGGTGCCGCCGAACATGCCCTGGCTGATCTGATAGATCTTGGTCACGTCCGAAAGCTCTAGCGCGATATCATCGCTCATCAAGCGGCCTCCCATTCCATGTTGCGAAGGGTGTCGGTGTCGTGCACGCAGCGGCAGCTGTGCTCTGCACCACGATCTGTCAAGTCTGGCTCGCTACCGCAGGCGGCCTGGCGCATCGGGCAACGCGACGCAAAGCCACAGCCTTCCACACCATTGATCAATGACGGGACAACGCCGGGGACAGCCCCAAGACGTGCTCCCCGTTCCGTCTTGCCCGGCACCGGAATGCAAGAAAGTAGCCCTTTGGTATAAGGATGCGTCGGCGCATCAAAGATCTGCTGTGCGGTCCCCGTTTCCACGAATGCGCCTGCATACATCACCGCGATCTTATCCGCTATGCGCGCCACCACACCCAGATCGTGGGTGATAAAGATCATGGCCATGCCAAACTCGGCTTGAAGGTTCTTCATCATGCGCAGGATCTTGGCCTGAATGGTTACGTCCAGCGCTGTCGTAGGCTCATCTGCGATGATCAGATCGGGGCCGCACATCAGGCTCATCGCGATCATCACCCTCTGGCGCAGCCCGCCGGAAAGCTGATGTGGATATTGTGTTAGACGGCTGGCGGCTGCAGTGATCCCGACCTTTTCGAGCAGGAACGCCGCCCGGTCGCGGGCCTCGGCGCGGCTGACACGCTGATGGCGGATCATGCCCTCAGTCAGCTGATCCCCAATGGTGTAGGCGGGATTGAGCGAGGTCATGGGTTCCTGAAAGATCATCGACATATCCTGGCCCCGCAGCTTGGCCATCTGTCGCTCCTTCAGGCCCAGCAAATCCTGCCCAGCAAAGCGCAAATGATCGCCTGATCGCCGTGCCACTTTGGGCAGTAGCCCCATCAGCGCCAGCGAGGTGAGTGATTTGCCACAACCACTCTCCCCCACGATGCAAAGCGTTTCGCCCTTTTGCAGATCAAAGGAAATGCCGCGCACGGGCTTGAGCATCCCCGTGCCCACGGGGATTTCAACGCGCAAATTTTTGACACTCAGCAGCGGTTCCATAGGCGCCTCCATCAATTGCGGTTCTCTGGCGCGGTCACATCGCGCACCCCGTCGCCCAACAGATTGATCGCGAAGATCAACACGAACAGAGCGATTCCGGGAATGGTGATCAGGAAGGGTTCAAAGAACAGCATGTCCTTGCCCTCAGCAATCATCAGGCCCCAGGACGGCAGCGGTGGCTGCACGCCAAGGCCAAGGAATGATAGCGCCGCCTCAAGGATGATCGCATGGGCCATCTCAAGCGTAATGATCACGATCAGGTTGTTCAGAATGTTCGGCATCACCTCTGTTAGGATGATGCGCGTCGTCGTGCATCCCAAGGCCTGGGCGGAGGTCACATAATCCTGATTGCGGATCTGCTGGGTCGATGTACGCATGACCACCGCGAACTGATCCCACAGCAAAAAGCCCAGCACCAGCACCACGGTAGTGAGCGAGCCACCAAACAAGGCGACCACCGCCAACGCCACCAGCACAACAGGCATCGACAGGCGCACCGTGATGATGAACATCACAATCGTGTCCACCCGGCCACCGAAATAGCCCGCTGCGACACCTAGCGTGGTGCCTATCACACCAGAAATAAGCGCCGTGACGAACCCGATCGTCAACGAGATTTGCGCGCCAAACAGCAGCCGCGAAAGGTAGTCTCGGCCCAGATGGTCGGTGCCCAGCGGATGTTCCCACGACCCGCCGAGGAAGACAGGACGCAAAAACCGCTGGCTTAGATCCTGTGCGTAGGGATCGTGGGGCGCAAAGAACGGGGCAAGAACCGCCATCAGGATGATCAGGCCCAGCACACCGCCCCCAATCAAAAAGCCCCAATGCCGTAGGGCGCGCCGACGCATCTGTTGTGCAGGGCTGGGCGCTGTAGTGATTTCGTTGCTGTCAATGATGGTCATATCACGCCACCCTGATGCGCGGGTCCAGCCAGGCATTCAGCAGGTCAGCCAAAAGCGTCAGCAAGACGTAGATGAGGGAAAAGAGCAGGATCAGAGCCTGCACGACGGGAAAATCATTCCGGTTGATTGATTCAAAGGCCAGAAGGCCTGCGCCGTTCAGCGCAAAGATGCTTTCGATCACGATGGAGCCACCCAGCATAAAGCCCAGTTGGACCGCCGCCAGCCCCACCACAGGGATTGCGGCATTGCGCAGCGCATGTTTGAACAGCACTTTGGCCGGATTCAGTCCCTTGGCCCGCGCAGTGCGGATATAATCGGCGCGCAATACCTCCAGCATACCTGCGCGGGTCAGGCGCATGATGCCGGGCGTTGCGAAATACCCCAAAACGATGGTGGGCAGGATAAAGTGCTGCCATGTGCCCGATCCAGAAACAGGCACCCAACCCATGTTCACTGCAAAGATCACGATCAGGATCAAGCTGAACCAGAAGGTTGGCATCGCTTGCCCCACAACCGAGATAAACAAGGCAAACCTGTCGATCAAGCTATTGGGGCGGATCGCTGCGATCACCCCCAAGGGCACCGCCAAAAGCAGCGCAAAGGTGATCCCCGCCAGCCCAAGCTGCATTGTGGTGGGCAGTCGGTCGCTGATCAAATCGATCACGGGCGTGTTGAAATAGTAACTATTGCCGAAATCACCCGTGAACGCACCAGTGAGCCAGGCGACGTATTGCACCGGGATCGGTCGATCAAAACCGTATTGTGTGCGGATGGCTTCGATATCTTCTTCGGTTGCGGCCTCGCCTGCCAGGGCTACGGCCGGATCGCCAGCCAGAAAGAGCAGCGAAAAGCTGATCAGCGATACCGTTAGGGCGACCAGCGCGGCAAGGCCCAAACGCTTGAGTAAAAAGCGCAGCATGAGGATGACTTTCGCGGTATTGAAAGCAGCAGGCCCATATTGCACGGGCCCGCCGAAGGGAAAAAAGGATCAGTTCCAGGACGCCCCGTAGAAGGTTGGAATTTCATCCGGTGTGGGCGTAAAGCTCAGTTCTGTCGCGTGAACGTAGTTCGTGTTGTACGAAAACAGAGGCAGCCAATACGCCTCATCCGCGATGCGGTTAAGAGCGCGGGAATAGGCCGCCTCTCGTTCCGCGGGATCGGTGATTGTGTCGCCTTCCTGCAGGGCTGCGATAACCTCGGGATCGCGTGCATAGTCATCAATGCCGCCCTTGAAGAAGGTCGATGTAATCGCCGAGACGTCATTGATCGAGTACGACCCCCAAGTCATGAAGGCAAACGGCACTTCGCCCGCCTGGATCTGGTCTCGGGTGGCCGCATATTTCTTATAGTCCAGTTGCGGCGTGATACCCACAGCGGCCAGATCCGACATCATCGCTTCCGCATAATCGCGGTTGCGATAGGCGGCAAAGGGGATCTTGAACCCGTCTGCATAGCCAGCTTCGGCCAACAGGGCCTTGGCCTTTTCCGGATCATATTCATAGCGCGCCACATCCGTGTCACAGCCGAACTGCCTGGGGAAGCAGGCGGAATGCACAACCTCAGATGCACCTTTCAACAGGTTCTCGACGATGGCCTCGCGGTTGATCGCGTGAGACACAGCGCGACGTACCCGCACATCGTCAAAGGGTGTGTCGCCATAACGGTCGCCAGCATCGAAATACAGATAGCCGATCCGCATCGTGGATTCGTTCACCACCGCATGGCGCCCCGTGGCGGCCAACCGGTCCGCCTGATCCGAAGGCACCTGCCAGATCCAGTCCATTCCGCCCGAAAGCATCTCTGCCAAACGGGTGTTAGCATCCGGGATGGTACGCCATGTGATCGTGTCGATAGAGGCAATGGCCTTTGGGCCGTCCGCGTAATAGTCTGCAAAACGCTCCAGCGTCAGGCTTTCACCAGGCACATTTTCCGTCAGCTTGTATGGGCCGGTGCCAATCGGGGCGGCTGCAAACCCATCGGGGCCAACCTCTTGGAAGTACTGATCCGGCAGGATTACCACTGGCCCGCCCAAAAATTCCAGCGCTGCGGGGAAGGGGCCATCGGTCATGATCAGCACGGTGTTATCGTCAATCTTCACCGCCTCTTTGATCCAAGAGACATTGCGTTGCGGGTTCACGCCGTTGTCAGGGTCGGCCACGAAATTCATCGTGAACACCACATCATCCGCGTTGAACGGCTCACCATTGTGAAAGGTTACGCCTTCACGCAGGGTAAATTCCAGCGTGGTGTCGTCAATCCACGTGTAGCCAGTGGCCAGGTTGCCTTCGTATTCATTGGTCTCTTGATTGCGAAGCACCAAACCATCCCACACGTGCCGTGACAGGATAACGCCCTCACGTGTGGTGTTCAGAAACGGGTTCAATGTGTCCATTTCGCGCGCAAAAGCCACGGTCAAACTGTTGTCATCGCTTCCCGCCAGTGTTGGCAGCGGAAACGCCGCCGCAAAGGCTGCAGCTGCTAGTAGTGTCGATCGCATATCTTCTCCTTTTTATTGCATAACGATATTTATAATTACTATTAAACGTGATACTTCATATAACGAAAGTCAATGGTGCTTTGCGACGTGCTGCGCTAAGCTATTTTTGATGTCGTGATGACACACGACGTATATTTAGTTTTGGAGACCCATGAGATCACAAGCCCTTCTAAAGACTCTGAAATGCTTGGAGGCACTGCAGCGAGCAGGCCGTCCACTGGGTGTAAAGGGCATTTCTGCAATCACCAACGACACCCAGAGTTCGGTGCAGCGTGCCGTCTATACGCTTGAAGCGCTTGGATATCTTGAGCATGGCCCTGATGAAGCGGGTTATGTCCCTGGGCCGGCCTGTCTGCGCCCGGCTTATGGCTATTTACGCAACAACAAACTGCTGGAGATCGCCACGCCCTACCTTGTGGATCTGTCAGATCGTTTTGATGTGCGTTGCGATTTGACAGTGCTTGAGGGCAAAGACGTGATGTACCTTGCACGTATCCCAGGGCGGGACGAGCTGCTGAACCTGTCGTTTTTGGGGCGGCGATGGCCTGCTATTCACACCGCCACGGGGCGCGCGATTCTTTCTGCATTGCCAGAGGCCGCACGAGAAAACGTGCTGGCGACAAGCATCCCCTCCCCCATAACCCCGCGCAGCAACTTGGACATGACTGCAATCCGAGCTGAAATCGCCGAGGCACAACAGTTGGGCTATGCCAAGGTGTTGGAAGAAGTGCTGCTGGGTGCCGCGTCGGTAGCTGCGCCGGTCTATGGCAAGGATGGCGGTGTTGTCGGCGCAGTGATGATCGGTGGCGAGGTAGAGCGCTTTGACGCTTTGACCAAGCGGCAAGTCTTTGGAGATGCTGTTAAACGGACCGCTCAGGCCATTACTGCATATGGAGTATAGAGATGCTTGATAGCGCTCAGCCCAAAAAACCGCACCGCGATGATCCTCGGTTCCTTAGCTCGGTCGAGCGCGGTTTCGCGGTAATCGAATGCCTGGCGGGGGCCGTCGGCCCAAGGTCGCTCACCGAATTGTCGCAAGCAACAGGGCTGACAATCCCAACGTTGCAACGCTTGACCTCTGCTCTGCTCGAAGCGGGTTATGTGGAAAAAGCTGGCAGCAGTAAACGCTACCGATTGACCATACGGGCTCTTGATTTGCTCTACTATTTCCTGTCACGCAATGGATTCGCCAAAATCGCGTGGCCGCATATGGTGCGTTTGCGCGAACTGGTGCAGCTTGACGTGGCCTTGGCTCTGCCCTTGGGCCACACTATGATTTATCTGCACCGCTTGCCCGGCCACCGTGGCAGTTATGAGAGCACTTTGCCAGGAAAGCGCAGCCCGCTCCATGCCTCTGCCAGCGGTCTGTGCATTCTTGCAGCGCTTAGCGAGGCTGGGCTGGAGACTTATTTGGATGTTGCAGCCCCACCGGAAGACCACAAAACGCTGCGCGATGCCGTATCACTGTGCCAAGAACGCGGCTACGGTCTTGTGCAAGAGGCTGGACCCTTAGGTCAGATCACCCTGGCCTGCCCAGTTGTTCATAGCGGGAGCGTGATTGCAGGGGTGTCGGTTCAAGCACCGACAACGCTGACGGCGGCAAACGATCTGATCGCACAAACGCTTCCCGACATTAGAAAGGCAGCGGTAAACCTAAGCTCCTGAACGTTCAGCCCCAGGCGCGGCTGAGCAGGTTCAGCCAGTTCTCATGGCAGATCTTCGCAATCAAAGATGGCCCATATCCTGCGTCTATCATTGCTTGCCGCAAAACGCCCAAACCGCTGGCATCGCCAATTTCCAGTGGCACGATTGCTCCGTCGAAATCAGAACCAAGCGCCACGCCGCCTTCCCCCAAGAGGTCGCGCAAGTGATCAAGATGACGGATCATATCCGTCATAGGCGTATCTGCCACCATACGCCCATCTGTGCGCAGCATCGCGGTGGCAAAGTTTAGCCCGACCATGCCGCCGCTTTCCGCAATCGCGCAAAGCTGTCTATCCGTGAGGTTTCGGGAATGGGGGCATAGGGCGTGCGCGTTGGAATGTGTCGCAACGAGTGGCGCATCCGATATCGCTGCAACATCCCAAAACCCGGCTTCGGTCAAATGGGACACGTCCACCATGATGCCCAAGCCATTGCAGCGCCGGACCAACGCCCGGCCTAAATCTGTCAGCCCGCCGCCGGTGTCCGGCGAGGCCGGAAACCGAAATGGCACACCGTCGCCAAAAACCGTTTGGCGGCTCCAGACTGGCCCAAGCGAGCGCAAACCAGCCTTATAGAAGGCATCAAGCTCAACCAGATCCGGTCCGATAGCTTCTGCTCCTTCTAAGTGCAGCACCGCTGCCAGCTGACCATCAGCCAAGCACTTCTTAATTTCTGAAACACATGTACAGATCCGCAGATGTCCCGCGCGGTCAAGCTTTTGCAATATCTCGACCTGAGCCCAGGCGCTCTTTTGGGCCACGCTGATAGAAACCGGTTCAGGCAGAGGCAAATCATAGTTTGGTGCCTGCATCTGTTCTAAAACTTGAGCTGAACCACCACTCTCCCCGGACGAGACAAACACAGCAAAGAAGCCTGCGCCAAGGCCTCCGGCTTGGGCTTTGCTCATATCAATGTGACCCGGTAGTCCTTCTGCAAAACAGTCTTCATATCTTTTACCGGCATGCCCAAGTAACCGGCTGAGAAGATCGTTGTGTCCGTCGAAGATAAGAGGCTTGGTGGTCCTTGGCATAAGTGTAAATCAACTTTAGTTTGATATGGACTTAATCTGGTCACAAGTACTGTTGGTAAGCCTTAGGTTTAGTTGTTTACCGCGCGAATGAAAGGCCATATTGGTGTCGAGTGGGGCTGAGTGCAGAAAACCCCGTTAAGCGTTTTGAACCTACGTTTCAGCCGGTGTTGAATTTCCAATGTCTGGCAGAGCGAACAGGTCGTGAACGGAGCAGTTCAATCTGGCAGCCAGAGACAGCGCCAGCACGGTAGACGGGGCGAACACACCATTTTCAATCGTGTTGATCGTTTTTCGGGAGACCCCAACTTCCTCAGCAAGCGCTGCTTGGGTCAGCCCTGCCTTTTGACGCTGATCTTTCAAGCGAACGATCAGGCGATCCATCATTCTGCTCTCCCCCGTGCGACAGAAGCCAGATAATGAATCGAAAGTCCGATACCTAGAACGGGTCCTAGCCAGAAGAATGCAGCGTTGCCCTCAATCTGCTTCGTCAAGACAGCGCCAAGAAGCAACAGGAATACTGCAAGCGTTGCCCAGTACCCAAAAACAAGGCTGGCGTGTTGGGCCGCCGTATTCTGCTCATCCCACGCGGCATCGACTTTGTCTGGATGACGTAAGTGCGCAATGAACGACACAGCGGCATAACCAAGTGCGACAGAGCCAACAAGCCAAGGGGAACTCTCCCAGTACGTATCCGTCAACAGCATACCGCCAATGGTGAGAACAACGACTGCTATGAGAGCGGAGTTTCCCCAAAAACGGATGCGAACGATGGGATTACCAGACATTTGTAGCCTCCAATTCTGATAGTAACCTTAGAGTTACATATAGGCTGCTGCATGTAACGTCAAGGTTATATGCAGCAAGGAGCTTACTTGCCCTGCGGGTCTTAAAGCTACGCTCTATTCGCATACCGTATTGATGGCTATGCCGCCCATGGCGCTAGCGAGGCATTGCCTCGGCGTGGGGTCCCGCTGAAGCACAATGAGATGGAACCAACTCAGATAGCTGGCCATGTATTTTGTGGCGATCCCTCGGCGGCTCGCAATGAAACCTTTTAGGCGTGAGTGACGGTTGTTGACGTTTTGGATGTGCAGTTCGCCATCTACGCGTTCGCCGGCCGACTGATTCAAGGCCTTATGGCTCACCCCCATGGCCTCCGCGCAGGGCGGATAAATTGTCGCACCATCGCTCACCAGAAGCGCGTCCTTGTCCAGAACAGGTTCTAGCGCCGCTTGCAGGGCATCAGCGCTAAGCGCAGGCAGGACAGTACTGACGGTCGTACCGGAACGGTCCGCCGCGATCAGGACGGGCACCTGCTCACTCGATAGCCGGCGTTTTGTTGCCTTACCCCCGCGTTTGCGGGGCTTCCGATCTGGGTGTTCTTCAGTAGTTTTCCCTTCCGAAGCCCGCGTCCAAACGCGATCCCCTTTGCGACTTTCGAGGAAAAAGGTATCGTCAGACTCGACAATGCCTGTCAGCTTTTCAGATGTGGTACGAATGCCCGCCAGAAAGCGATGTCGCCAGCGAAATGCGGTGCTCAGAGCAATACCGCATCGCTTGGCCGCAACAGCTACCGTGTCGCCATTCGCGAGGCATTCGGCAAATGTGAGCCCGAGATTTTTGTGATGCAGGCCGCTCAATGATGTGCCCGTCACCGCTCCAAAGGTGCGATTGCAAGACCGACAAAGATAGCGCTGCATACCACGCGCCTTACCATTGGCAACCGCACCAGATGCGCCACAATGAGGACAGCTCCGATCTTCGCCAACACCCATTTCGATCGCGCCAACAGAGGCTTCGCCCGCTGGCCGACCAGCCAGAACTTCCCCCACTTCAGTCGTCTGCGCTTCGCTCAACCGATCGATCTCTGACAGCCAGGCCAAAAAGGCTTTTCGCTCCATAACGCTGATCTCCTTTAATTATTGGCTAATCGTAGCACATCAATACGATTCACGAATAGAGCCAAAAATAAGGGGCCGGTTCAAATCGCCTCGACAAGCACAAAGGTTCCTCGCCGCC
>JAPORH010000079.1 GCA_026710325.1 Litoreibacter sp.
GGGCGGGATTCGCACCCGCAAGGAAAACGCGCCTTTCCACGGCGCACACCAGATCCATTGCTAGCGTGCCGATCAAATCAGGCACGTTGAAACGGGTGATTACCAAACCATTGATCAGCCCCAGAAGCGCACCAATGGTCAGCGCGATCGGGATACCGACATAGATCGAGAACCCGAATTGCTTGACCAAAAAGGCCACAATGATTGCTGACAAGACAGCGACGGAGCCGACAGACAAGTCGATGCCGCGCTGCGTGATAACGAATGTCATGGCCATCGCCATTGGCATGTAGAGCGCTGCGTCCTGAAGGATGAGCTCAAGGTTGCTAATCCGGTAGAACCGATCCGGCGAGGCAATCGCCATGAAAAGAAAAATTGCGAAAATCATGGCCATAGGCGCGATAACAGCCATGTATGGCTCAAGCCGTTCGGAGATCGGCATCTTTGCTTCTGTTGCAACTGCAGTGTTCATGCTGCGTCCTCCTTGGCGCCAACGATCATACCAAGCACCTCTTGTGTTGTGCTTTCGGCGGTCAGTGCCACACCCACGCATTGACCGCGGCGTTGTACATGCACGCGGTCCGCGACCTCGAACACGTCATCAAGCGAGTGGCTGATCAGAATGACCGCCAGGCCTTGCGCCTTGAGCGATTTGATCAACTTGAGGGTCCGCGCGGTTTCCTGCGGCCCCAAAGCAGCTGTAGGCTCGTCCATCACCAGCACGCGCAAGCCTTCATGGTAAACCGCACGCGCAATGGCCACGGCCTGGCGCTGGCCGCCTGAAAGACTGTCTGTTGGCGCATCCAGCGATTTAAGACGGACGCCAAGCCGTTCCATCAGAACCCGCTCGGTCTCCGCGCGCATTTTTTTGTTGTCGAGGACGGTGAGCCCCATGAACTTCTTCGTCAGCTCATTGCCCAAAAACATATTGGCTGCCGGATCAAGATGATCTGCCAGCGCGAGTGTTTGATACACCGCATCGATCCCGGCTTTGGCGGCGTCGGCGTGGTTGGAAAATTCGGTCTTCTCGCCGTCGATATAGATGTCGCCTTCGGTCGGTTGATAGACCCCGGTCAAAACCTTGATCAGGGTCGATTTGCCCGCCCCATTGTCGCCGACAATCGCAAGGACCTCGCCCGCATAGGCACTTAGGTCAACTTTGTGCAAGGCGGTGACGCCGCCGAAACGTTTGGTTATCCCGCGCATTTGCACGAGTGGCTGTTCGGCCATGTCTTGATCCTCCGTCATGCGGATAGAATGGGCAGAGTATCGCCCAGTTTCGTGTCAATTTGCGGGGCCGGACCTCGCAGCCCGTGCCCCGCTGGGAGAATTATTTGCCCCAGATATCGGCATAGGCCTCGCGGTAGGGGATATCGGGGTCGAACTGATTGCTGTCGCCTAATTTGGCCAACCCTTCAGGTGTCACCAAGGCTGGCGATGTAATGTAGCCAGAACAGGCTTCGCCTTGGATGGCTCGGTTCAACTCGTCGACGAGCTGCCAGCCTTGAAGGTTGAGCGGCTCGGCCACGGTAATGGATTGGTAGCCGTTGGAGCGAATGCGTTGGAACGCAGCCTCGGACCCATCACCCGCAGACCCGGCCAATGGCCCGGCATCCGGAGAAAGCCCAGCTGCAGCCAGAGATGGCCCCATGAAGTCGAAATATAGATCATTGATCGCCAGCGCATGTGTCCAGCTTTCCCCGTATTTCTGCAAAAGTGACGTGGTTAGCGGCCCCATCCGGGTGGATGTATCGGCAATCGGTGTATCCACATATTCCAGAACCTTGCCGCCCGCCGCTTCCACGGTCTCTTTGAGCCGATCAGCCTTGTCGATAGCGATTTGGTAGGTGCTGTCTGTGAAAATCACGACACCGATCTCTTCGCCCTGGGCCTTAGCGTCATCGATGGCCCATTCCGCGGCCACCTCGGACACGGTCATTGCATCAGTCGAGACATTTGCGAAAATCCCACCGGGCGCGTCGCATCCAATCACGGGACCCGAGTGCCATGCGACCATTGGAACGCCTGCGTTGACGACGCCCTCCAGCGCGGCCTGCTGCTCGACAGCATCAAAGCCATTTATGATGATACCATCGGCTTTCAGTGCGAGGGCCTGACCAATCGCAGCTGTGCGGCCTTGAATGGAACCGGCGCCATCAAGGACACGCACGTCCCAACCTATTTTGGCGGCGGCTTCTTCAACGCCGGTGGTCACCCCTAGGATGCCGCCGTTTTTCAGATCACCCGCAACGACCACGATGGACTTGCCATCTGCCGCTACCGGTCCGGTTGTTGGTCCGTCCCACTCGGCTAAGGCCGGTGTCGCGACCATCATCGTCGTGGCAAGCAGCCCCGCCAAGAATGTCCGTTTTTGCATGGTTTCCTCCCTTTGCAATCTTGAATTCAGCGCTTGTCTGCACCTTTTTTGCGCTGTGCGTAGCCTGCGATGCCAATGGCAACGAGCAGGGTTACCCCGTTGAAAAGCGGCTCGACCCAAAAGGAACCGCCAAATTGTTGAATGCCTGAAATGCCCACGGCCAGGATGACGACACCGACAACAGTGCCCCACACATTGACCCGACCGGGTTTGATGGTGGTGGACCCAAGGAACGCACCGACCAATGCAGGCAGTAAGAACTCCAAACCTACCGAAGCCTGTCCAATCCGTAACTTAGCCGCGAGTAAAACACCGGCCAAAGCTGTCATCGTGCCTGAGGCGACGAAGGCCCCGATCACGTATTTCCGTGTGGGAATACCGTTGAGCTGCGCCGCGCGTTGGTTAGCCCCAATAGCGTAGAGGTACCGACCCACTGGCGTGTATTCGAGCACGATCCACATCACCACAGTAATGGCGAGCAGATAATATGCGGTAATAGGCAGCCCGAAGATGAAAGTTGTATTGAGCGCGTAGAACCCGTCCGGCAAAAGGCCAACCATTTGTCTGCCGCCCGTATGCCAAAGGGCAAGCGCGTAAAGCACCGTCCCTGTGCCAAGTGTCGCAATGAAGCTGTCAATTTTCGCAACTTCCACCAGCAGCCCGTTCAAGAACCCAGTGATCGCGCCAAGCAAAAGAACAATCGCGACTGCGATCGGCCATGGAAGGCCCAACATGGTTTGCAAGCTGATCGCCAGAATGTGCCACAAGACGATCCCATAGCCGACGGTCAGGTCGATCCGGCCAGCGGCCATTGGGATCATGGCCCCAAGCGACAGCAGCGCGATGATCGCTTTGTCTGAAATAATGGAGCGAACATTCAGCATCGTTGGGAACGTGTCAGGCAGCAGAGCGGAAAACAGCCCGATCAAGAACACCATCAAGATCACAAGCCCGTAGACTGGTAAGAAGCGCGCCATGCGTTTGCTCATGGGCAAACCTTTCAAGTCAGCCTTCGTGGGCTCGAGTGCGGTTGATTCAAGCGACTGCATTTGCACCGCCCCCTTGTGTCTTGATGTTCCCGGCTGATGCCGATTGGATCAGGTTTTCTGTGGTGAGCCGCGTGCCACTCAATTCGTCGACGATCGCGCCTTGGCTGAACACAATGGCCCGGTGGCAGATCGTGGCGATCTCTTCGAAATCGGTGGACATGATCAGGATCGCGACACCATCGGCTAGCGCCCTGTTGAGCAGCGCGTAAATCTCTGACTTTGCGCCAACATCAACGCCTGCGGTCGGATCTTCGCAAATGAGCAGCTTGCGTTTGGTCGCGAGCCAACGGCCGATAACCACCTTTTGCTGGTTGCCGCCCGACAATGCTTCGATTGCCAATGACGGATCGTTGGGCGACAGCCCAAGCTCCGCTCCGATGATGGCAGCCTGTTCCGCTTCAACACGCGGGGAAAGCATGTTCAGAAGCTTCCGGCCGATCCCGTCAGGATTTAGAAAAGTATTCTCCCGGATAGAGAGAGACATAGCGACCGACTCCTCGGTACGATCCTTAGCCACCAGCCCTACCCCGGAATGCAGTGCCTTTTGTGGGTTTGAAAGGTCAGGCACTTGGCCGTCTAACGTCACATCGCCTTCAAAGGGTAGCAATCCAAACAGCGCGCGCGAAATCGCTTCATGCCCAGCACCGCGCAGTCCTACGAGGCCAAGCACCTCGTTCTTCTGCAGATCGAAATCCAGTTTTTGCATGCCGGGAACTTCGAAGTTGCGTAAGGACAGAACCGCATCGCCGATCTCATCGGTCGATTTAACGGTCTCACGGGTTTTGCGACCGACAATCTTTTGGACCAATTCCTCAGGCGTGGTGTGATCGATGCTGCGTACGCCCACCATGGCGCCATCGCGCAATACTGCGACACGATCAGCAATCTGGAAAATCTCGTCAAGGCGATGCGAAACGTAGATCATGCCGACGCCCTTGTCGCGCAGCGGGCGGATCGCCGCAAAAAGCCGTTCCACCTCATCTGCGGGCAAAGACGCGGTTGGTTCATCGAGCACCAGGAATTCGCTATCGACAGCAAGAGCGCGCGCAATAGCGACCAATGACTTTTCGGTCCGCGTCAAGTTCTCCACCCTTGTGGTCGGGTCAAACTCGGCGTCAACCTTGCGCAAGGCTTTGACAGCCAATTCCTCGACATCGTTCCAACGGATCAACCCGTTCTTGCGCGAAAAGCCCAAAGCCAAACCAATATTCTCGGCCACAGTCATCCACTCGATCAGCCCGAGGTCTTGGTGGATGAAGGCGACTTTCTGACGCTCGCCAAATCCGGCTGGCTTGTGGTGATAGGGCTCACCATCAATCAGGACCTGCCCTGCGTCGGCCGTATGAATTCCACCTAGCACTTTGATCAGAGTCGACTTGCCCGCGCCATTCTCGCCGAGCAACGCAACAATCTCACCGGGGCCGACACTCAACGAGACGTCTTTGAGGGCATAGGTGCCGCCAAAATGCTTGTCGATGCTATCGAAAAACAAACCTGATTGCAGGTCTGGCATAAGAGCCCCTCCCGGTAGACGCGGCCTCAACCTCCCCGTTGAGTTACCCGTAACGTTGAGCTAGCATCGTCAAAGAACCGCAATCCTGTCAAGGCTTAAGTTACCCGTAACGTAAAATGGTTAATAACATGGATAAACCCATAAAAAACAATAAAGTAAGCCTGTCTCAAGTCGCACGCGCAGCGGGTGTTTCGAAAATGACTGCGAGCCGCGTTATTCGGGGTGAAGGTGGCTACTCGGAGAAAACCAGGGTCAAGGTCATGCAGCATGTTGATCAGCTGGGGTACCTTCCGAATCGATTGGCGACCGTGTTTGCCGGGGATCAGAGCTCAACCTTCATTGGCGTGTCGATTCCGGACCTCGGAAATGAGGTGTTTGCTCAGGTTCTTGAGGGCATAGATCGCAAGCTTGGAACCTTCGGATACCAGTCCGTTTTAGGGCTTACGCAGCACACCCAGCAGGAGGAAGAAAACTGGATCCGAACGGTGCTGTCCTCGCAGCCTGCGGGGCTCATTCTGACCGGGCGGTATCACTCACCAAGGTCCATGGACATGCTGCGCAACAGCGGGATTCCGGTGGTCGAAATCTGGGATCTGAACTCCTCCCCCCTCGATATGAGTGTTGGAATAAACCATTTCGACAGCGGCTTTGACATGGGCCGATATTTAACCTCGCTGGGCTACCAAAACATCGGTTATGTCGGCACGTCACATGACACGGCAAATGCGGCGACCGAGCGTTTAAATGGCTTCTGCAAGGCGGTCGAAGGCGCCGGTGGAGCGGTCGTCAAGCAGCTCTGCCTGCATGACACGGCGACTTACTACCCGGGGTTCTATGGCACCGAACAGTTGCTGGCCGCCGCGCGCGATACCGAGTGCATTTTCTTCCAGAATGACGCGATGGCCTTTGGTGGTCTGCAGTACTGCGCCTCGAAGGGGCTGTCTGTTCCCGAAGATATCGGCATCGCCGGCTGGGGCGATTTGCCGATTGCGTCTGTCATGAACCGCAGGCTCACATCCTGTCACGTGTCGCATCTCAAGCTTGGCCAAAAAGCAGCTGAAATGATGATGGGACGGCTCACAGACGAACCTGTCCCCACATGCACTGATATCGGGTTTCGCTTGATCCCCGGCTCAACCGTGCGCAACAGCGGGGCCTAAGGGCACGTCAGGTCGTTTCGCCAACGACCAAAGCAGAGCCCACATCTCTAGTGACCGTTGCGGGCGCATCCGCGTCAAAAATGTCACGCAAAACACTTACAACCTGCTGACCGATCTCATCGGCATTCACGTTCACCGTTGTGATCCGCGGATTAGCGACCTTGGCCACTTCGAATTGCCCAAATCCGGTGATTGCAACATCATCTGGCACCTGTAGCCCCATCCGTTGCAATGCGCTCATGCACCCGAACGCAACCGGGTCTGACACACAAACCAATGCATCGAATTTGGCCACATCGCGGCCCATAGCCTCAATCACAGCCGCGCCGTGCCTCATCGAAACAGGCGCAGGCCCGGCATCAATAAGCGCCACCTCCGGCAAACCACGCGACCGCGCCGCCGACACCACTGCGTCCCGCCTAACGACACCGCGCATGTCCGCGCCCTCAGAAGCCCCGACAAAGGCCAGCTTTCGACGGCCCGTTGTGACAAGGTGGTCGACAATCAGCTCCATCGCCCGCGCATTTGAAAACCCCACAACATGGCCCAAAGGGTCGGCTGGCAAGTCCCACATCTCGATCACCGGCAATTGGCGGTCTTGAACGAGCTTTCGCATCTCATCGGTGTGATGCCCGCCCGTCAAAACAAGCGCTTCGGGGTTGCGTGCAAGCAATTGGCGTACGAGCTCTTCCTCACGCTCGACGCGGTAGTTCGTGCTACCGAGGAGCAGTTGCACCCCCGCCTCGCTCAGCCCGTTTGTCAAAGCACGGAACGTCTCGGCGAAGTTGGCGTTATTCACAGAGGGTAGAGTGACAGCGACAAAGCCGCTTTTTTGCGTGCGAAACGCCTGCGAGGTGCTGTCATAAACATAACCTAAGTCTTGAGCCACTTGCCGCACACGCGCACGCGTTTTGGCATTCACCATATCGTCGTCACGCAACGCGCGGCTGACCGTCATGGGCGACATACCCACGGCCTCAGCAACATCGCGCATTGTCACGCGTGCGCCCATTGATCAGGCCTTAAATTCGTTGCATTGCGTGACATGGTGATGGATGCGCCCATCGAAAAACGCATCAACAATCTCGCCCGTCACGTCTCGTGATTGTGCCCGGAAAGGGCTATCTAAAGCACCCTCCATCGCAGCTTTGTCTGGGTAACTGATGGCCAGGATCAGCGGGAACTCCGGCGCGCCTTCGTCGCGATCATCGCTGAACATAACGCGCACGTCGGTGTTGCCCGGGAATTGCGCCCAAAGTGGCACAAGCCGCTCCAAGACTGCCGCCCGAAAGGCCTCCGTCATGCCGGGCTTCACGGAGCCTTCGAACAATGCAAAACGTGTAATCATGGGGCGATCTCCTCTTTGGCGCCTTTGAAAAACTCCATCACCGCCGCTTGGTCCTCGCCGCCAAGACCTGCGGCTGTTAGCATTCGGTGAATTTCGGCACACATGGCGGTCAAGGGCATCGAAGTACCGGTTTGGCGCGCCAGGTCGTTCACCATGTTCAAGTCTTTGACCATGTTGTCGATGCGGCCGGTCCGGCGGTAATCCTTAGTGGCAAAGCGCGGCAGGTATTCCTGCAAAAGCGCGGAGTCCGCCCGCCCCCCTTTCAAAGCTTGCGGAATTTTTTCAGCGTCTACGCCCGCATCAAGGGCGAGCTGCGTGGCTTCCGCAACCGCCAAGAACCCGAGCCCACACAAAACCTGATTGATCAGCTTGGTCGTTTGACCCGCCCCAGATGGACCCATGTGGGTGTAGTTCGAGGCCACATGTTTCAGGGCCACGTGGGCACGCTCGACATCAGCCGCCTCGCCGCCCGCCATCAGTGTCAACTCGCCGATCAAAGCTTTGGGGGCACCGCCTGACAGCGGGCTATCGACCCAGGCCAATCCGCGCTCCTCCGCCATCTTGGCAAATTTACGGGTCGCGTCCGGCTCAATCGACGACATGTCGATGATCACAGTTCCGGGCTTGGCACCCTCGACAATCCCATCCTTGCCAAACGCCGCAAGGCCTACGATACGCGATGCGTTCAAACTGGTAATCACAAAATCAGCGTCCTTCGCAGCATCCGCAGCAGAGCCTGCAGCGACCGCGCCCTTTGCGACCAGTTCGGCGACACGCGCCTCATCCAGATCGAAAACCGCCAAACTATTACCGGTCTCCAGCAGTCGCGTCCCGATGGCACCGCCCATGGCGCCTGCGCCGATCAGGGCAATCTTCTCGCTCATATCAAGGTCCCTTTTACATATGTCTCTGATTGGGCAACGACCTTTTCAAACGGGACTGCAATGTCGATCTCCCCGCCCCATTCGTCGCGCTCCAATTGTTCTAAAGCCGCGAATTGGCTGTCTAAAAGCGCAGGTGGCATGAAATGCCCAGCCCGACGCGCAACGCGACGCGCCAGCACATTTTTAGGGGCCGCCAGATGCATGAAATGGACAGGCTCGGGCACCTCGCCCCTGATCCAATCGCGATATTTTTTCTTTAAGGCGGAGCACCCGATCACGATCGGGCCGCTATGTTTAGCCAATAAACGCCCGACATCGGCAAGCCAGGGCGCGCGGTCGTCGTCATTCAATGCCTGACCGCTTGCCATTTTGTTGATGTTGCAACGCGGGTGCAGATCGTCACCGTCGACGAAATCCAGGCCACAGGTGACCGATAACGCGGTTCCGACTGAGGATTTACCGCACCCCGAAACGCCCATGAGCACATAGCACCGCATTTAAAGTGACGCCGTGATGCCGCCGTCGACAAACAGCGTGTGCCCATTGACGAAACTGGAGGCGGGCGAGGCCAGGAAGATCGCCGCCCCCACCAACTCCTCCACATTGCCCCAACGGCCCGCGGGCGTCCGTTTTTCGAGCCATGTGGTAAACTCTGGGTCTGCGACCAGTGCCGCGTTGAGTGGCGTGTCGAAGTAGCCCGGAGCAATGGCGTTGCATTGCAAGCCATGCTTCGCCCAATCCGTGGCCATGCCCTTTGTCAGGTTGCCAACTGCACCTTTTGTCGCCGTGTAAGGCGCAATGCCTGGTCGGGAGAGCGCGGTCTGAACGGAGGCGATATTGATGATCTTACCTGCCCCGCGCCCAATCATATGCCGCGCCACTGCTTGACCTACGTGGAAGACGCTCGCGATATTGGTTTGCAGCAAACGCTCAAACGCGTCGGCCGGAAAGTTTTCCAGCTCTGTGCGGTGCTGCATCCCTGCATTGTTGACGAGGATATCGATCTGGCCCGTGCCTGCTTCAAACCCGTCGACCGCCGAGCGGACGGCTTCATGATCGGTCGCGTCAAAGGCCAACATATTCGTGGACGCCCCCAAAGACGCAGCGGCTGCTTCGAGCTTGCCTTCATCACGACCATTCAACACAACCTCAGCACCTGCCTCCGCCAAGCCCTTGGCGAGCGCGAACCCAATCCCCTGTGACGAGCCGGTGATAAGGGCGCGTCGGCCTTGCAGCGAGAAAAGATCAGACATGAAACCTCCAGTTTCTTGAAAGGTGGGATTGACCGCACCGAAATTGTTACCGATAACATGATACCGGTAACATCAGCTGTCAACAAGGAATCGCAATGTCCAAACCAATTGTTCTTCAGGTCGGCCCTTACCCTGACTGGGATCAAATCCCACTCGACACAGACTTTGAGGTAAAGCGGTTGTTTGAAGCATCTGATGCGAGCGCGTTCCTTGCCGAGCATGGCCCGAACGTGAAAGCCATTGCAACACGGGGCGAATTGGGCGCCGATGCTGACATGATTGAGGCCTGCCCTGCCCTGGAGCTCATCTCGGTCTACGGGGTCGGCTATGACGCCGTGGACCTGGAAGCGTGCAAGGCGCGCAACATTCAAGTGACAAATACTCCAGATGTGCTGACCGAAGACGTCGCCGATTTGGGCGTCGCCATGATGCTATGTCAGGCGCGCGGCATGGTCGGCGCGGAAGCTTGGGTGCGGGATGGCTCTTGGCAGGACAAAGGGCTTTACCCTTTGAAACGGCGCGTTTTCGGACGCAAAGCAGGTATTCTGGGCCTTGGGCGTATCGGATTTGAAGTTGGAAAGCGTTTGACCGGGTTTGGGATGGATATCGCTTATTCAGACATCGCGGCAAAAGACTACGCGTCGGATTGGACCTTTATGGAGGACCCGCTGGCGCTCGCTGCGCATTCGGATTTCCTCTTTGTGACACTCGCTGCATCTGAGCAAACGCGTCATATCGTGGATGCCAAGCTGATTGAAAAGGTCGGCCCTGATGGCATCATCATCAATATATCCCGCGCCTCCAACATCGATGAGGCTGCGTTGATTGAGGCACTCGAAACCGGAAAACTGGGCGCGGCGGCGCTGGATGTGTTCGAACGCGAACCCGCCCTTGATCCGCGCTTTCTCAAGCTGGACAACGTGCTCGTACAACCGCATCACGCCTCCGGTACGATTGAAACCCGAAAAGCCATGGGCCAATTGTTGCGGGACAATTTGACCGCCCATTTTGCAGGCGACGCTCTGCTCACACCTGTTTTGTGAAAGGCCACCTCATGAAAGTCATCGTTGCACATGCTGCGAAAGATCTGCGCATTGAAACACGCGAGATGCCCAGCCCCGGTCCGGGCCAAGTCCTCATCAAGATGGCAGCAGGTGGTATCTGCGGCTCTGATCTTCACTATTTTAACCACGGCGGCTTCGGCACAGTCCGCCTGAAAGAGCCCATGATCCTGGGGCATGAAGTGTCCGGACATGTTGAAGCGCTTGGCGCTGGCGTGAGCGCGCTTTCAAAGGGCGATTTGGTTGCGATTTCCCCTTCCCGCCCCTGCGGTCAGTGCAAATACTGTCAGGAGGGCAATCAAAACCATTGTCTGAACATGCGCTTCTATGGCTCGGCCATGCCCTTCCCTCACATACAGGGTGCGTTTCGCGAGTACATTGTGGCTGATGTCGCTCAATGCGCCGTCGCAACCGGTTTGACTAAGGGAGAGGCCGCAATGGCGGAACCGCTGGCCGTCGTGCTGAACGCAGCAGGCCATGCGGGCGATTTGATGGGCAAACGCGTGTTGGTTACCGGATGTGGGCCGATTGGCCTGCTAGCGGTCCTGGTTGCACGCGCCGCCGGGGCTGTTGAGATCGTCGCGACCGATATCTCGGATTTCACCCTCTCCAAGGCACGCGAGGTAGGAGCCGACGAGACTGTCAACGTGGCTGATACGCCAGATGGGCTCGCCAAATTCGAGGTCGAGAAAGGCCATTTTGACGTGCTGTTCGAGTGCTCCGGCGTCGCCACCGCACTTGCTAGCGCGGTACCGGCGATGCGGCCGGGAGGCGTCATCGCGCAACTGGGCCTTGGCGGAGACATGTTGCTGCCCGTGCAAGCGATGACGGCCAAAGAGCTGCAGCTCAAAGGATCGTTCCGCTTCCACGCCGAGTTCTTCACAGCCGTTGAGATGATGCGCCAAGGCCGCCTGAATGTGGGCCCGCTTATCACCCATGAACTAAAGATCGATGACGCAGTCAAAGCGTTTGATCTCGCAAGTGACCGGTCCAAAGCGATTAAAGTGAACGTCGCGTTCTAAGATCAGAACTCCAAAGCTGAAAAACCTTTTGGCCCGCTCGCCGGTCGTAGAGCGGAAGCCAAACTACGCCCAAAAATTAAATCCGACTATTTCAGTAAGAAAGTATTGCTTTACCTGCGCAAACCTGTAATTGACAAAAACAGTAAGAATTAAAACGCGTGGGAGACCCCAAT
>JAPORH010000177.1 GCA_026710325.1 Litoreibacter sp.
AAGCTTCAATTCGAATCCTTTTCGCTCCTCGTTTCAAGTAGCGTCGTGTACTATGGAATTAGTTAACGAATTTTTAACTATTTTGGGAACCGGAGACACGGATGTCACCAAAAAAAACCCTGCCGCCCCAAGTCTGGAGATCGGCAGGGTCTGAGTTTTGTGTCTGCGGGCGGATCCGCAGACACGGGCGGTAACCTCTTAGAATTCTATAATTAGTGTAGCTCTGAACGGATTTGCTGACGCAGCACATCGATTGGAACAAGCTTGCCGTCTTGTTTGTAAGCCCAATATGTCCACCCGTTGCAGCTTGGCGCGCCCTCCAAGTGAGCGCCGACCTGGTGGATCGATCCCTTTACATCATCAGCAATTAGCGTTCCGTCGGCGCGTACCTTTGCCTTGTGGCGGCCGTTTAAGCTCCAAAGCGCATCGCCTGGGCTCAAAAGACCACGCTCAACCAGTACACCGAACGCGACACGCGGCTGCGCGCGTTTCGATCGTGTCACTTCAAGCGATGTTCGATCGAACTTGCGCACTGCTTTCACGCGCTTCTCGGCAACCTCGCGATACGCGGCCTCACGTTCAATGCCGATGAAGTCGCGGCCCAGCTTCTTGGCAACAGCGCCGGTGGTCCCGGTCCCGAAGAACGGATCAAGTACCACGTCGCCCGGGTTTGTCGTAGCGACAAGAACACGGTGCAGTAACGATTCAGGTTTCTGAGTTGGGTGGGCTTTCTCGCCCATGGCGTTTTTCAAACGCTCGTGCCCGGTGCAAATCGGCAGCACCCAGTCGGAGCGCATCTGCACCCCTTCATTCAACGCCTTTAGCGCTTCATAATTGAACGTATATTTTGAGTTTTCGGACTTTGAAGCCCAGATTAGTGTCTCATGCGCATTGGTCAGTCGCTTTCCGCGGAAATTGGGCATCGGGTTGGATTTGCGCCAAACCACGTCGTTGAGCATCCAGAACCCTTGGTTTTGCAGCTCGTGACCCACGCGGAAGATGTTGTGATAGGAGCCGATCACCCAGATTGCGCCGTTCGGCTTCAACAGCCGCTTCGCCGCTTTCAACCAGGCTTGGGTAAACTGGTCATACTTGCGGAAACTGGCAAATTGATCCCACTCGTCGTCTACTGCATCAACCTTGGAGTTGTCGGGTCGGTGCAAATCACCGCGCAATTGCAGATTGTAAGGGGGGTCCGCGAAGATCAGATCGACTGATGCTTCCGGCAGGCTGTTCATAGCCTCGATGCAGTCGCCATCCAATATTGTATTGAGCGGTAACGCCTCATGCGTCACCTTGGAAATCTTTCCCATTATCAGCCCCAATGCTGCGCCTTCGCGGCGCTTGTTCATTTGTTGGGTCTAGGATGATTCAAAGCGAATCGTCAGTCAAAACTTATAAATTTCAATAGTTTACAAAAAATCATCGACACAAGATATTGTGGACCGGCTTGTACGAACGCCGATGATGTGGTGTTACCCCGTGTTGCTCTAATGCACTCATATGCTCCTTGGTGGGGTAGCCCATATTTTTGCCCCAATTGTAAACGGGATACTGTTGCGCCAATGCACGCATGGTCCGGTCCCGCATCACTTTCGCCAAAATCGACGCGGCCGCGATGGACAAGGAACGCGCATCGCCTTTCACCAAAGGGGTCGCGGGCGGGTCCAAATCGCGAGGGACGCGGTTGCCATCGACAAGCACATGCCCAACACCGTCAAGCCCGGCCACCGCGCGGCACATAGCCAGATGTGACGCATGATAGATATTGAGCGTGTCGATCTCCTCAACACTGGCCTCAGCGATGCAGTAGCGCGCGCGGGTTGTGATCTGCTCAAACAACGCCTCGCGCTTCGTCTCGCTCAGTTTTTTGGAGTCGTTCAGCCCGTCAGGGATATCGCTCGGCTCCAAAATCACGGCAGCGGCGACGACCGGGCCAGATAGTGGCCCCCGGCCTGCTTCGTCTACACCCGCAATGCCGGACACTCCTTGCGCGATCAGTGCCGCTTCATGTGTGAAATCTGGTCCCATGGACCTGTCAAACACCGGCCAGCCGGGAAAGGCAAAGAGAAAAGGGGCGACCTGAGCGGTCACCCCCAACTGCTCGCACTCGTTAACACGAAAAACCTTGTTCACAGGCGCCATCCGTTTTGGCGCAGGCAGCGTGGCGCGTAGAAGTAGCGCGGGCCGCTATTGGTCTGGTTCTGGCGCAGACAGTTTTGTGGAAGCTGCGCATTGGCGTGGCGCTGCATGCAACGAGCGCCGTAAACTTCCCGAATGCCGCGATGCGTCCATTGTTCGCGTACACAGCGCGAAGGCGCGCGTTTGATGCGGCTTGTCTTAATTGACGGTGCATGGCGCGGCGTATGAATTGCTTGGCTGCGGGCGCGTTGCTGCGCGGCTTTTCTTTCGTTGCGCTTCTCGATCTGGTTGGCGATCACACCGAGCACAACGAGCCCGCCCAGAACCTTGAACACATCTTCATCTGCGCGCGCGGGTGTCGCGGTGAATGAGGTGGCAGCCAACGTGGCACTCATAACTATGGCAGCAAATTGCTTCTTCATCAGACATCTCTCCGTTTGGATTGCGGCCCTTGGTGACCGGATGCGTCCAAATTGGGCGGAGGGCGGGCGGCTAAACAATTTCAGAGCCCTGAAAGCCGCTTGCGTCATTTTGTTATTGAATAACCGAGGGTGGTGGGACCATCTCAAGCCTATGAAACATCGTATATATATCGCGGCGGCGCTGATCTGCGTCGCCACGGCAAACACGGCTCATGCCGCCTGTTTTGCTGATTACAAGGCCAAGAAGGACAATCCTTTGCAGTTGCACTACGGGGTAATGGAGCTGCCCGCTTCAGCATGTGGCAGCGCGTCAAGCGCGGCGAACGCGATTGCGCCGCGCCTTGCCAAAGCGGGCTGGACGTTGCTGAATGTGCTTTCGGTCTTTGACGAAAGCGGCCTTGCAGAAAGGAAGAGCAGTGCCGGACGCCACTACCTCCGCTACTAAGCTGACGCCCGCGCGGGTGATCACGGTTGGCGTGGCGGCGATCGTGGGCATCCTCGTGGTGGCCGCCGTCGTTCTTTTCGCCAATCTGCCTGACGCCAACGCCTTCAACATGCGGGTTGAACGTCTATTCGTTGAAAACGACACACTCACGGGGCAGGCGGAGATAAAGCTACTTGAGATCCTCGCAGGTTCGGGCACCGCATTTTCCGAAACGCTTGCCAGTTACCGGTTTATCATTTTCGTGTTGATGGTTTTTGCGACGGCGCTTCTGATCGCGACCTTGGTGTCTTTGGTTTCCCTCGTCGGCCTCGCCCGCCGAATGGCGGAGGTTGAAAAATCCGGCATCCAGGTCAACGCGCTAACCGTGCATCGCGGCGAACGGATCGTGCAGATCAACGATATGGAGTTCAAGCTAACTGAAGCCGCGTTGGAAACCCTGTCGGTGCTGGCTGAGGCGCGGATCGACGACGACATATTGTCAGGGATCGAAATTGAAAGCGTAATCTCCGGCAAGCCCGCAGCCGATTGCGACGAGGCGGCAGGCGCGGTGCGGATCAAGCGGCTTCGCGATCACTTGGGCAATCAGATGATCAGTGAGCTGCTCATCAAAAACATCGCGCGTAAAGGATATGTCCTCGCCGTGGAGCCCGACGCGATCAAGATGCTCTGAAGCGCAATCCGAAAAATAGGAGCCGGTTTTCGGTTCAATTGCGCGCAAATCATAAACGGGCACAAAAAAGCCCGGGCAGATCATGCCTGCCCAGGCCTTAGATTCTCAAACCTTAGTGGACGAGGTCGAACCGGTCTGTGTGCATCACCTTGGTCCAGGCCGCGACAAAGTCTTTCACGAATTTCTCGTGGTTATCGTCTTGGGCGTAAACCTCGGCATAGCTGCGCAGGATGGAGTTGGAACCGAAGACCAGATCAGCGCTGGTTGCGGTCCATTTCACATCGCCACTTGCGCGGTCACGGATTTCATAGGTGCCGTCATCCAGCGGATGCCAGCTATTGGCCATATCCGTCAGGTTGACGAAGAAATCCGTGGTCAGCGCGCCGGCACGGTCTGTGAACACACCGTGCTGGTTGCCACCATGGTTCGCACCAAGCGCACGCATGCCGCCCAGCAGAACCGTCAACTCAGCACCGGTCAGACCCATAAGTTGTGCACGGTCGAGGAGCATTTCCTCGGCGGAGACGGAGTAGGCCTCTTTCTGCCAGTTGCGGAACCCATCTGCGAGGGGTTCCAGAACGCTGAAGCTGTCCGCATCAGTCTGCGCGTCATCAGCATCACCGCGACCGGGCGTGAAGGGTACCTCGACCGAATGGCCACCAACTTTGATCGCTTGCTCCAGCCCGACGTTGCCGCCCAGCACGATCACATCCGCGATGGAGGCACCGGTCTCAGCTGCGATTGGTTCCAAAATGCCAAGCACCTTGGCCAGACGCTGCGGCTCATTGCCTTCCCAGTCTTTCTGAGGGGCCAAGCGAATACGCGCACCATTGGCACCACCGCGCTTGTCAGAGCCGCGGAACGTCCGCGCGCTGTCCCAAGCCGTGGTGATCAGATCGGTGGCGGACAGGCCGCTTTCAGCGATCTTCGCCTTCACCGCAGCAACGTCGTAGCCCGTGTTTCCAGCAGGAATTGGGTCTTGCCAGATCAAATCCTCCGACGGCACGTCGGGGCCGTAGTAGTTGGCACGTGGGCCCATGTCACGGTGCGTCAGCTTGAACCAAGCGCGGGCGAAGGTGTCCTTGAAATACTCCGGATCAGCCATGAATTTCTGGCAGATTTCATTGTAGACCGGATCAACCTTCATCGCCATGTCCGCATCGGTCATCATCGGCATCTTTGGGGTGGAACCGTCGCCCGCATCAACAGGCATTTCGCTTTCAGGCATATTGACCGGCTTCCACTGGTTCGCGCCTGCTGGGGACTTTGTGAGCTCCCAGTCATAGCCGAACAGGTAGTCGAAGTAGCCCATGTCGAACTTGGTGGGCTCTTTGCTCCAGGCGCCTTCGATGCCGGACGTGAAGGAGTTAGACGCCGAACCCTTGTGATCAGGGTTCATCCAGCCAAAGCCCTGGTTCTCAATCGCGCCAGCCTCCGGCTCGACACCGATATTGTCATCAGCCATCGCACCATGCGCCTTGCCAACGGTATGGCCGCCGCAAGTCAACGCCGCAGTTTCTTCGTCATTCATCGCCATCCGCGCGAATGTTTCCCGCACATGCAATGCGGTACGTGCCGGGTCAGGGTTTCCGTTCACACCTTCCGGGTTCACGTAAATCAGGCCCATATGAACGGCGCCAAGAGGGTTTTCCAAAGTAGACGCGTCGTCGAGGTCTTCGTAGCGGTTTTCCGATGGTGCGAGCCACTCGCTTTCGGAACCCCAGTATACGTCCTTCTCAGGCCCCCAGATGTCCTCACGGCCGAAACCGAAGCCGAACATCTTCAGACCCATCGACTCGTAGGCCATGTTGCCCGACAGGATGATCAGGTCAGCCCAGGACAGCGCATTGCCGTATTTCTTCTTCACCGGCCACAGCAGACGGCGCGCTTTGTCGAGGCTGGCGTTATCGGGCCAGGAGTTCAGAGGCGCGAAGCGGATGTTGCCGCCACCGGCGCCACCACGACCGTCCTGCATCCGGTAAGAGCCGGCAGAGTGCCATGCGAGGCGGATCATCAAACCACCATAGTGACCCCAGTCTGCAGGCCACCAATCCTGGTTCTCTGTCATCAGCGCTTTGACGTCTTCTTTGACGGCCTCATAGTCGAGGGCTTTTACAGCTTCGCGGTGATCGTAATCCGCATCCATGGGATTGGTACGCGCACCATGCTGGTGCAAAATGTCGAGGTTCAGCGCATTGGGCCACCATTTGGTGACAGGCTTCTCCAACGAGGTATTGCCACCGTGATTGACCGGGCAGCCGCCCAAGCCTTGCATTCTGTTGCCGTCCATTTTTGACCTCCTGAAAGCATCCTCGATTTGAAATTGTGACTTGGAGATAGGCCAAGGCCATCATAAATACCAATTGGATATTCTTAAGCTTCCGATAGTCTGAGGTTATGATAAACTTTACCATCAAACAGTTCCGCTATTTCGACGCTTTGGCGCGCGCGGGCCATTTCGGACAGGCCGCCGAGGCATGCGCGATCTCGCAACCAGCTCTATCCGTCCAAATCAAAGAGTTAGAAGCGATGCTCGGTGCGCCGCTGGTCGAACGTACAGCGCGCAAAGTCAGGCTCACAACTTTGGGGGAGGAATTTCTCGAACGCGCGCGTAAGGTCTTGAACGATGTCGAAGAAATGTCTGAGCTCGCACGCTCAAGCGTCGGCCCGCTCAAAGGCGCCTTGCGCATAGGCGTGATCCCGACAGTAGCGCCCTACCTATTGCCCGATATCATCAAGACGCTCTCGGCGCAGTTTCCCGACCTAGAGCTGGCCCCGCGCGAATCCATCACCAATTCTCTGATCCGCGACCTGTTGGAAGCACGGCTCGACTTTGTGGTAGCCGCCCTCCCCATATCTGAGCCAGCATTGCGCGAATTTGCGCTTTTCGATGAAGACTTTGTTCTGGTGCGGTCCCAGAGAGACGCGGGCAATCCGGTGCCAAGCCCCGAACGACTGCCCGAAATGAAACTTCTCCTTCTCGAAGAGGGGCATTGCTTCCGCGATCAGGCCCTGTCTTTTTGTGACATGCGCCCCTCTGACCCGAGCCTCGTGATGGAGGGCTCATCGCTCTCAACGCTCGTGCAAATGGTGGATGCAGGTCTTGGGTTGACGCTGCTCCCCGAAATGGCCGTCCCGCTTGAAACGCAGAACGCAGGGCTTTCCGTCGCGCGTTTTGAACGCAACAAACCGCAGCGCATAATTGGCATGGTTTGGCGCAAGACCAGCCCGCTCAGCGAACAATTCATGGAGATTGGCGCACTGATCCGGCAAGTCGGGCAGGCCAAGATCGAACAGCTTCAAACGCGTTGATCCGGGATCGGGTACGGTTGGCTAAAATAATAATAATAAAATCAAGGTCCGGAGGTCGCCGTTTAGGAATATCTAAACGCACCAAAATTAGGGTGGATCAAAGGTGTAAGCGTCTTGCAGCTGGTTGCCATGGTTTGAGTGAATGTCGATTGAGTCCATTATTGCAACTTTGGGTGAACTGACCGGCGATGCAATCTGCATTTTCCGCGATCATGGCAAAGACGAGGCACCCAGCTTCGCGTGGGCAAACACAGAATACACACGTCTAAAAGGGTGCTCCATCGAGGAGATGGAAAGCGCGCAGGCGAGCCTCTTACCCCATGCTGTCGACTGTGACAGAGAGCTCGAAAAAGACGTCGAAGCATGCCTCGCATCGAGTGGTCAGTGGACGGGTCAGGCTCTATGTAGACGCGTCGATGGGTCAGCATTTTGGGCTCACATCAAAATCCGCTCTAACATCGAAGATGAAAAAGGTGAACGCTACGTCCTACACGCCTATCGCGACATAGGTGTAGAGCCGCACAAAGAAACGGAACTGGCAGCCAAAGCGCCAGAAACTGATCTAGACAAAGCGCAACTCATGGAGCAGCGGCTCAGAGCCGCTGTTGAGGCATTCCAAGGCTCTTTTGCGATCTATGATCCAGACCTGACCCTCGTACTGTGCAACAGCAGATACAAAGAAGAGCTCGCCAACCGGCCCGACGATATTCAGCCAGGAATGACGATGTGGGAAGTCGGCCGCGAAGCGATGCGGTCGGGCAAAATGATAGTGCAACCCGGCCTCACCGAAGAGGAAACGATCGAATTCGCCATAAACGACACTCGGTCCAATACGGGCGTTCCGATCGAAACCCATTTCTCCGACGATCGCGTTTGCTTGTCCCTTAGAACCCACTCGGAGAATGGAGATTATATCATCTCCAGAACCGACGTCACCGAAGTCGTTGAGCAGCGCCGCAAGTTCGAGGAGATGAATGAGGCATTGACTGCAACCCTTGAGGAACGCGAGCTGCTTATGCACGCAATCGACGAGGCTCGGGAGCGGCTGTCAGCGGGGATGGAGGCGTTACCGGACGCCTTTGCCATTTTTGACCAAAACTACGAACTCGTGATTTGCAATCACGTCTATGCCTCCGAGTGGTCCGACGACGTCTTTGATGTGCAACCCGGTATGGCGTTCCGCGATTTAGTGAAGATGGGGGTGCGAAACGGCAAGCTAGACACTGGCGGTCGCGACTTGGAAGAGTTTCTCGACGATGTCATTCCTAACGTCTTCATGATCGAGGACGAACCAGTCGTAAGCGAATTTCGCCCCGGGCGTTTCGTTCGCAGCCTCAGACGGCGTGCGCCCAATGGTGACCTGATTGTGCTGAGAACGGATATCTCCGAACTTGTGCTCAAGAACCGCGAAGTTGAAGCCATTAACGCGCAACTGGTTGAAGCCTTGGAAGAAGGTAAGGCCCTTGCCCTGGCGGCGCAGAAATCTGAGCAAAGGCTCGCCGCTGCGATCGATGCGATCCCCGATGGCTTCGCAATGTTTGACGTGAAAGACCGTTTGGTTGCTTTCAATGCAGCCTTCTCAGAAATCTACCCACCAAACAAAGTCGAAAAAGGCATCAATGTCACCGATATCATTCGACTGGCATTTGAAGCGAACCTCGCGCCAGTAAGCCCCGAAGAACAAGCGGAATACGTTGATCTTGTCATGCGAAACTGGACGAAAATCAGTACGATGGAAAAGGTGCGTACTCCCGACGGGCGCCATTTTGAAATCAACCGCAACATCAGCGAAACCAAAGACAAAATTCTCTTCCGGCGCGATGTAACAGACCTTGTCCTGCAAACAGTCGCTCTTGAAGACGCGCAACAGGAGATGGAGCATCAAGCGACGCATGACGCTTTGACCGGCGTTCGAAATCGCCGGGGTCTCAATGAGGCGCTCGATGAGCTGATCAAGCACGGCGAAGGCCAAGAAACCGGAGCTTGCGTCCTTCATGTCGATCTGGACCGTTTCAAAGGCATCAACGACACGCTGGGCCATGCCGCCGGCGATTTTGTGCTCCAGCACGTCGCGACGGTCTTGAAGGAGCTTTCGGGCGAGGATGCGATTATTGCACGCGTTGGGGGCGATGAATTCGTCATTGCCTTTGCATGTGCGCATTGCGGAAAACGCGGCCTGGACCTGGCCAACTCAATAGTCGCGCGCGCCGCGGAACCCGTCATTTTTCAAGGCAAGGAATGTCAGATTGGGGCCAGCGTGGGCGTGGCCGCACCCCCTTACGGCGGCCGCACATCTTCGGAGCTTTTGGTGAACTCGGACATCGCGCTTTATCGCGCAAAAAACGCTGGTCGAAATAGGGCGCAGCTGTTCGATGCCGATCTCGCCCATGAGGTAGAGGAGCAAAAGGAGCTCGCAGATGCGGTAACCATTGGGCTCGCCCGAGGGGAGTTCGTACCCGTGTACCAACCGCAATTCTGCGCACAAACGCACGATCTCATCGGGGTCGAGACGCTGGCGCGCTGGCAACATCCAGAGAAAGGTCTGCTGACACCAGACAAATTCTTGGGCATTGCGGAAGGTTTGGGGGCTGTCGCGCGCATCGACGCTCAGATTTTTGAATCGGCGGTGCATGAGTGCCTCGCGCTATATCAACATGGCATCGAAATTCCTGCCGTATCCTTCAACGTTTCAATCGACCGGGTGCGGCACCCGAAGCTCGTTCAACACATGAAAGAACTTGGACCGCTCCCATTTGCGATCGGTTTTGAGCTTTTGGAATCGATCTTCATTGAAGAAGAGGACGATCTGTTTCTGATGCGGCTCGATCAGTTGCGCGACCTTGGCGCCCGGATCGAGCTTGATGACTTTGGATCAGGCCGCGCGTCAATTATCGCCCTCACCAGGATCGGAGCCGACCGCCTGAAAATCGATCAAAGACTCGTGCGCCCTATCGAGGAGAGCGAGTCGGCGCGGCGGCTCATCAAGGCCTGTATCGACATCGGATCAGCCCTTGGGATCGGCGTGCTTGCCGAAGGTGTGGAGACGCCCGGGCAGGCAGATATTCTTCGCGAGCTTGGGTGTTCGTGTTTTCAAGGCTACCTTTACGCCAAGCCAATGCGCATGGATGACCTTCGCAGCTTTCTCGCGAAAGAAGCTTGGCGCACGCAACCTAAAGCCACACTTCGCACAGCATAACGTCGAGCCAGTTTGGGCCTTCCTCGCCCGCGACCAACCTGATTCAAACATAAACCGCAACTCGATGACGCCACGTCAATGCAGGATTGGCCAGAACAGCGACCGGTGAGGCCCGGCTGGCCTTGCATTTGCCTACGAATACAGGTTTTCCTACCGCTTGACCTGACTCGAAGGACCGAATGACCACATCGTCCCCTGCCCTCGAAATCCGTGACCTCCATAAAAGCTATGGGGAGCTTGAGGTTCTCAAAGGCGTGAGCTTTTCGGCAAAGCCCGGCGACGTGGTCTCACTAATCGGCTCCTCCGGATCGGGAAAGTCGACCTTGCTGCGTTGCACCAACCTGCTCGAGTTCAGCCAAGCGGGCGAGGTTCTGTTCGAAGGCGAGCCAATTGAATGGAAAGGCAGCGGTGCCAGCCGAAAACCTGCCGACACAGCTCAGGTCACGCGGATTCGTACCAACGTTTCGATGGTGTTTCAGCAATTCAACTTATGGTCGCACCTATCGGTCCTGCGCAACGTGATGGAAGCCCCGATCACGGTGTTGAAGCGCGACCCGGGCGAGGTGGAAGAGAAGGCCCGCGCTTACCTGACCAAAGTTGGCCTTGGCGACAAATGCGACGCTTGGCCGTCCGAGCTATCTGGCGGCCAGCAACAACGCGCCGCCATCGCGCGCGCGCTGTGTATGGAGCCGCGCGCGCTTTTGCTTGATGAACCGACCAGCGCGCTCGACCCCGAGTTGGAACAAGAGGTCGTGCGCGTCATTCAGGACCTTGCCCGCGAAGGGCGGACGATGGTCATCGTTACCCATGACATGAAATTGGCCCGTGATGTGAGCGACCACGTCATATTCCTACATCACGGTCTGATCGAGGAAGAGGGCGCGCCCGACACGCTGTTCGGCGCGCCTAAATCAGAGCGGCTGCGGCAATTCCTGTCCGCCGTCGCCGCATAGTTTAACTTCAGGGAGAATTGCTATGAAAACACTTCTAGCTTCCGCTGCTTTGGCGCTTGTCGCCGGGGCTGTTTACGCCGACGGACACGCTACAGTCCGCATGGGGACCGAAGGGGCCTACCCTCCGTGGAACTTCGTCAATGACGCGGGCGAGATCGACGGGTTCGAGCGTGAGCTGGGCGACGAGCTTTGCACCCGCGCCGAGCTGACCTGCGAATGGGTCAAGAATGACTGGGACTCGATCATTCCGAACCTCGTCTCCGGCAACTACGATGTCATTATCGCGGGCATGTCGATCACAGATGAACGCGATGAAGTGATCGACTTTACCCAGGCCTACACACCACCAGATCCTTCGACCTACGCTGCTTTGGATGCGGGCGTTGACCTGACCGGCGGCGTGATCGCCGCGCAGACAGGCACCATTCAGGCAGGCTACGTCGCTGAAAGCGGTGCCACGTTGGTGGAATTTGCCACGCCCGATGAAACCATCGCTGCTGTGATGAACGGTGAAGCCGATGCGGTGCTCGCCGATGACAGCTTTGTTCAAACCGCCATCGCGGCCAATAGCGGCCTGATGGTAGTAGGCGACCCCGTCTCGCTTGGTGGCGGCGTCGGCATGGGCATCCGCGAGTCCGACGGTGACCTGCGCGCCAAGTTCGACGCAGCGATCCAATCCATGAAGGATGACGGCACTTTGAACGCCATGATTGCGAAATGGGAAGTCTCTTCGCAGTGGTAATCTGATCATGCGGAGGGGCGGGTACGCCTGCCCCTCTGCCTCCAAGGGCCTGTATTGGGACCTGTGCTGGGGGATAAGCCCATCTTTTCTTATTGTTCCGATCCGTCTGTGCTGGAAGGGCTCTCTTGGGTTTCCTGCTATCTGACCAATGGCAAGCACCTGACGGCCTACACGTCCTTCGGGACGGTTCTGTTGCTCCTCGCGATCACCGCGCCCTTGGCCTTGGCGCTCGGCTTTGCGGGCGCCACCGCCGCGCGCAGCAACGTTCTGCCGCTTTCGCTGCTGGGCAAAGGCTACACCGCAATCGTGCGCGGCGTGCCGGATATCGTTTTCTTCCTGTTTTTCGTGATTGCGCTGGATCAGGGTCTTGAATGGCTGCGCCATCAGGCGCTTTGCCCCGATTGGTCGGAGCCTATTCGCCAAGGCAATGATTTCATCGTCTGCGACCGCGCCAAGCTGCCGCTCAACTCCGCGCCGCAATGGGTGCATGAAACCTACGGCTTCTTTACCGCCGTTTTCACCTTCGCCATCGTCTTTGGAGCCTTTGCGGCCAACATCCTGTTCGGCGCCATGCGCGCCGTGCCTCATGCGCAGCTGGAGACGGCACAAGCGTTTGGCATGACTGAGCGGCAGGTCTTTTGGCGCATTCTGGTGCCGCAGATGTGGCGCTACGCCCTGCCAGGACTGTCCAACCTGTGGCAAATCCTGATCAAGGCCACGCCGCTTCTGTTCCTCCTCGGTGTCGAGGATATCGTCTATTGGGCGCGGGAGCTTGGCGGCTCCAAAGGCCCGATCTTTGACTACCCGCATCCCGATTGGCGGCGCTGGTATTTCTTGGCACTTCTGGTCTTTTACCTTTTGATGACTTGGGGGTCGGAAAAGGCGTTCGCCCGGCTCACCCGCAGCTTCAGCCACGGGCAAAACCTGTCACCTGGAAAGGTGAACTGATGGAGTGCTGGGACGTCATCCAAGCCTATGCCTTCCGTTCCATCGGCTTTGGCGAGCGGCTTTTGCCCCGATCCGATTTCACGCTCTGCCAGCAATTTGTGCTGATCGGGTCCGGGCTTTTGTGGAACATCTATTTCGGGGTGCTTGCACTGGCCTCAGGCTTTTTTCTGGCTACCGCCATCGCGCTTGGCATGGCGTCGGAAAACCCACTCTTGCGCAAACCCGCCAACGCGTTTGTCTTCATCTTCCGCGGCTCGCCGCTCTTTATTCAGTTCTTCTTTGCCTATGAAATGTTCGTGCTGCTGCCGCGCGCGGGCATTGAGATCTTTGGCATAACAGTGGAAACCTGGTGGCTAACCCGAGCCTGGGCAGGCGCTTTGTTTGTCCTGTTTCTGAACACCTCAGCCTATAGCGCGCAGATTTTCTATGGCGCGCTGATGTCGGTCCCCAAAGGCGATATCGAAGCGGCGGAGGCTTACGGGTTCTCCAAATGGGACAAGTTCCGGCGCATCACCTGGCCCACCATGCTGCGGCTGGCCTGGCCCGGCTACACCAATGAGGCGATCTTTCTGTTTCACGCCACCACACTGGTGTTTTTCTCCGGCTTCCCGGCCTGGCAGCAACGGGGCGACGCGCTTTACTATGCGAATTACTTCGCCGACAAGACGTTCAATCCGTTCATCTCTTACCCGATTGTAGCGGGGTATTTCATCTTGCTGACGCTGGTGATTATTTGGATCTTCGAACGTGTGAACCGCCGTCTGAACAAACACCTACCCGGGCAGCGCAAGAAGCTACGTTATCGTCCCCAACTCATCAGATGACCCGTCGCGTGCGGCAACTCGTTTGAACGTCACAAAAACCGCTTTTGCTTGCGTATCTCAACCGATAGCGTCTTCGCCGAGGGAGGAACCTATGGACCAAGTTGCAGTAATCACTGGCGGGGCTCAGGGCATTGGATTGGCCTGCGCCGAGGCTTTGGCGGAAAAAGGCAGTAAGATCGCGCTTTGGGATATGGATGCGGAGGCATTGCGCGCGGCCAAGGCGACCCTAGGCGAGAACGCCGTCACCGCTACGTGTGACATGGCCGATTTTGCGAGCATTGAAAGCGCGCGCGATCAAACGGAACAAGCGCTAGGACCCATCACTCAAGTCGTAAATTCCGCAGGCGTTGCTGGTATGAACGCCTTGATTGAGGACTACCCTTTGCAGGAGTGGGACAAGATCATCGCCGTCAACCTCACCGGCACCTTCAACCTGCTCAAAGCGCTGCTGCCCGGTATGAAATCGCGTGGGTATGGGCGCATGGTTCTGATCGCCTCCGTAGCCGGGAAAGAAGGCAACCCCAATGCGTCAGCCTACTCTGCGTCAAAAGCAGGTGTTATTGGCCTAACCAAATCGGCTGGCAAGGAATGCGCCGATCTTGATATCGCCATCAACTGCGTCACGCCCGCAGCCGCGCGTACCCGCATCTTTGATCAGATGAGCGAGGAGCATATAAACTATATGCTCTCCAAGATCCCGCGTGGCCGGTTCCTGGAAGTCGACGAAGCCGCAAAAATGATCACTTGGCTTTGCTCCGAAGAGAACAGTTTCGCAACCGGCGCGGCATTCGATCTGTCGGGCGGCCGGGCGACCTACTAGTCTCGGGCTTATTCGACGCTTTCTACGGGACCGCCCTTTTCGGCCCAGGTCGAAAAGCCCTCTTTCAGATGCGCAGCGTCAAACCCCATGTCCTGCAACGTCGCGACGGTCAAGGCCGATCGCCAGCCGGAGGCGCAGTGGAACACATAGCGCTTCCCCTCCTGTGCAAAGACTTCCTTGTGATAAGGACTTTCGGGGTCGACCCAGAACTCAACCATCCCGCGGGGCGCATGCACAGAGCCGGGGATCGCGCCGGTGCGCTGCCGCTCGCGGATATCGCGAATATCGACAACCACAAGATCCGGGTTGCCCAAGCTGGCTATCAAATCCGTGGTCTCGACCTCCTCAATCCGCCCCCGGGCGGCCCGGACCATCTCGGCGGCGGTCAATTTGAGTTTTTGCATCTTTGCTGCCTTTCGATGAGCCGTCTTTCGCATGTTGACGCGCAAAATGCGCTCATGCAACCTGCCGCAGCCGGGCCCAATGGACGCCCCTGATCAGAAAGCGACTACCCCATGAAAAACCGTGTTGGCGTTGATATCGGCGGGACATTCACCGATGTGGCCTTGCAGCATGAGGGCGGAATCGCCACAGCTAAGGTTCTAACCGACTACACCCGGCCCGAGCAGGCCATCCTTGACGCAATCAAGATTGCTTGTGATGAGGCCAAGGTCGATTTGTCCGATCTGACGCAAGTCATTCACAGCACCACACTTGTGACCAACGCACTCATCCAAAGGCGTGGCGCGAAGCTCGCTTTCATCACGACCGAGGGGTTTCGGGACGTGATCGAGATGCGCTCGGAAAACCGGTTTGAACAATATGACCTGAACCTGTCATTGCCGGTGCCGCTGGTGCCGAGACAGGACCGACTGACCTTGAGAGAGCGGATAGGCCCAGAGGGCGAGGTGCTCTTGGCACTCGACCCTGCGGATGTGGAACAGATGGTCACCCGCATCCTCGAAGGCGGGTATGAAGCGGTTGCCATCGGCCTGATGCATTCCTACGCCAACGACACCCATGAGGTGATGATAGCGGAGGCTTTGCGCAAAGCGGCCCCCGATCTGCCAATCTCGATCTCCTCCGTCATCTCCCCGCAAATGCGGGAGCTGCCTCGCTTTAATACAGTCATCGCCAACGCCTATGTGCAGCCGCAGGTCGCGAACTATCTGGGCCGGCTGGTGAACCGACTGCGCGACGAAAGCGTGAGCGCCCCGGTTTTCATGCTGCATTCTGGTGGCGGGCTGATGTCAGTGGAGGATGCAGCAATGCAACCTGTGCGCCTTCTTGAATCCGGCCCTGCAGGCGGCGCAATTTACGCGGCTGATTTCGCCCGGGCTCACGGGCTCGACAAGGTGCTGAGCTTTGACATGGGCGGCACCACCGCCAAGATTTGCCTGATCGAGGACGGCACACCTAAGACGGCAAACACCTTTGAAATTGCGCGCACCTATCGCTTCAAAAAGGGCTCCGGCATGACCGTATCGACCCCGGTTGTCGAGATGGTGGAGATCGGCGCGGGCGGCGGCTCCATCGCCTCCATCGACACAATGGGGCGCATCCAAGTCGGGCCGCAATCCGCAGGTTCCGAGCCCGGACCAGCCTGCTACGGACGCGGCGGCAAAGCGCCCACAGTGACCGACGCAAACCTAATGCTTGGCCGACTTGACCCGGAGAATTTTGCCGGCGGCGCTATCCCGCTTTATCCGGACAAATCGGAGCAAGCCGTGGCAGACGGGCTTAGCGAGACGACCAGGCTTTCACCCCAAGATGCGGCCTTCGGCGTGACCGAGATGGTGGACGAAAACATGTCCAACGCCGCTCGCGTTCATACAGTGGAGAACGGCCGCGATATCGAGCATTTCACCATGATCGGGTTTGGCGGCGGCGCGCCGCTCCACGCCTGCAGGCTTTGCGAAAAGCTGCAACTGAGTGCGCTTCTCATCCCGCCCGGCGCAGGCGTAGGCTCAGCCATCGGCTTCCTAAAAGCGCCTTTCAGCTACGAGGCTTCGCGCGGGCTGTTTCAACGCATGTCCGAATTCGATGCGGACGCAGTCAACGCCGTACTTGGCGAACTGGAAGAAGAGGCGCGCGGTTTCGTTAGCGCGGGAACCGACGGGCAAAACACACAAACCAAGCTTGTCGCCTTCATGCGCTACACCGGACAAGGTTGGGAAATCCCAGTGATCCTTCCACACAAGACCTTTAACGACGCAGATCACGACATGATCCTCACTGCGTTCGAAGACGCCTACCGCACACTGTTCGGCCGCGTCATCGAGGGGCTGGCCTGCGAAATCACCAATTGGTCGCTCACAGTCTCGACACGCCTGCCTGAGGTGGTCCCGGCGGAGCGCTTCACCAAAGGAGCTGCGGCAGAAAGCCTACGCACCCGTGAGTTCTATGATGCCGGGCTCCGCAAAATGGTCACGGCACAGGAGGTCGCGCGCGAAGCTTTGACGCCAGGCAGAAGCTTCGATGGCCCGGCTGTCATCGTCGAGAGAGAAACGACCACTATCGTAACATCGGCCTTCCGGGTCATAGGGCAGGGCGACGGCTGCCTGCTGCTTCGGCGCAAAGGGAATGACGCATGAGCCAGACGAAAGATATCGACCTGCAGATCATGTGGAACCGCCTGATCGCGGTGGTCGAAGAGCAGGCGATGACGCTCATTCGCACTGCCTTCTCCACATCTGTGCGGGAAGCGGGTGACCTGTCGGCCGGCCTCTTTGACCGGCAGGGACGAATGATCGCACAAGCGGTGACCGGCACGCCGGGACATGTGAACGCCATGGCCGAAAGCGTCACCCATTTCGTGGCCGAGATCGGCGTACAGGAGATGTTTGAGGGCGACGTGCTGATCACCAATGACCCTTGGCTGGGCACCGGGCACTTGCACGACATCACCATCGTAACGCCGGTGTTTCGCAAGGGCGCCCATATCGGCTTTTTCGCCTGCACTGCCCATATCGTCGACATTGGCGGGCGTGGCTTCGGGCCCGACGCGAATGAGGTCTATGAGGAAGGCCTCCTGATCCCGATCATGAAATTTGCCGAGCGCGGGGTCGTAGCCAAAGAGCTCGTGCGCCTGATCCGCGCCAACGTGCGCACGCCGGACCAAACGGTTGGTGATATCTATTCGCTCGCAGCGTGTAACGAAGCGGGCGACCGGCGCTTGCAGTCCATGCTGGACGAGTTCGGGATCGACGATATCGACGCACTGTCCGAGTTTATTATCGAAACCAGCCGCCGCGCCACGCATGAAGCCATCGCCAAGGTGCCAGACGGCGTGTTCGAGCATGACATGCAGGTCGATGGCTATGACGCGCCAGTCCATATGCAGGTGCGGCTCGATATAGCAGGCGAACGGATCAAGGCCGATTTTGACGGCACGTCGGGCATGAGCAAATTTGGCGTCAACTGCCCCGAGGTCTACACCCGCGCCTATGCCTGCTACGGTCTGAAATGCGCCATTGCCCCGCAGGTGCCCAATAACACGGGGTCTCTGGAACCGTTCGAGATCACCGCACCGGAGGGATGCATCCTAGCGGCCAAACGCCCCGCGCCTGTTTCCGTGCGCCATGTCATGGGACATCTGGTCCCGGACGTGGTCCTCGGCGCGCTGCATCAGGCGCTTCCCAACACCGTCCCGGCTGAAGGGGCATCGGCCCTTTGGAACATTCAGATTTCAGCCCGCGCTTCAGACCCTGAGAGTGGCTTGCCCGACCGCGAGGTGCTGATGTTCAACTCCGGTGGCACTGGCGCACGCCCCGCGCTCGACGGGCTTTCCGCGACCGCCTTCCCCTCCGGCGTCTCTACCATGAGCGTTGAGGCAACGGAGCATGTAGGTCCAATCACCGTCTGGCGCAAAGACTTGCGGGAAGGCTCCGGTGGGGCCGGCGCGCAACGCGGAGGCCTGGGGCAAGTGATCGAAATTTCGCCGCGCGAAGGATATGATTTCTACTTCAACGCCATGTTTGATCGGGTGAAGCACGCCGCCCGCGGGCGTGATGGCGGGCACGCCGGCAGCCCCGGCGGTGTGGCGCTATCAGATGGGACTGAGCTGGCCTCCAAAGGCCGGCAGCTGATCAAGAACGGCCAACGCCTGCGCCTGAGCTTGCCCGGCGGCGGCGGTTATGGCACCCCACAGCAAAGGGATCGCAACGCGGTAAAGGCTGATCTGCAGGCTGAACTGATCACACTCGCGCAAGCGAAAACCGATTACGGCTACGAATAAGGACATCACATCATGACAGATAAAAAGATCGCGCTGGTATCGGGCGCTGCCCAAGGGATCGGTCTCGCCTGCGCAGAGGCTTTGGCGGAGGACGGATATACCGTCATGATGGCCGATATCAAAGACAGCGTCATGAGCGAGGCCGCGCGCCTTGGCGGCGCAGGCTTCATTTGCGATTTCGGCGATGCAGATGCGATCTTTTCCCTGTTCGATAAAATCGAGGCCGAGCACGGCCCCGTCAGCGCGCTCGTCAACAACGCAGGCGTCGCCATGCCAGGCGATTTTCTGGACTATGAGCTTGAGACTTTCGACGCTGTGATCGGGCTGAACTTGCGTGGGGTTTTTGTCGCCACGCAACGCGCCGCCAAAACAATGGCCGCCAAAGGCATCGCAGGCGCGATCGTCAACATGTCCTCGATCAATGCCCAAGTCGCCATCCCCGCGATCCCGGCCTATTGCGCCTCCAAAGGCGGGGTAATGCAGCTGACGAAAGTGGCGGCGCTTGCTCTGGCCGAGAGCAACATCCGCGTCAACGCGGTCGGCCCCGGCTCCATCGACACAGAGATGATGGCGGGCGTCAACGCCAACCCCGAGGCCTTTAAGAAGGCAATGTCCCGCACGCCACTGGGTCGCCCCGGCACCGCGCGCGAGATCGGTGATGTCGTCGCCTTTCTCTGCTCACCCAAATCCAGCTACGTGACTGGCGAGACCATCTATGTCGACGGCGGACGCCTCGGCCTGAACTACACCATGTGAGGGGAAGACAGATGATCGAACGCATTCACACCTCTGAACGGATGAGCAAAATCGTCAAGCATAATGGCGTGGCCTATCTCTGCGGCCAGGTTGGCGCGGGCGATTCCGTTTCTGAGCAAACCGCGGACTGCCTCTCCCGCGTTGATGCACTTCTCAAAGAGGCCGGCTCTGACCGGGAGCATATGCTCCAGGCCGTGATCTGGCTCTCTAATATGGCCGATTTCGCCGAAATGAACGCCGTCTGGGACGCCTGGGTCCCGGAAGGCTACGCGCCCGCCCGCGCCTGCGGCGAAGCAAAACTCGCTCGCGACGTGCTCAAGGTCGAGATCATTGTAAC
Organism: Litoreibacter sp.; assembly: GCA_026710325.1. Taxonomy (GTDB): domain Bacteria; phylum Pseudomonadota; class Alphaproteobacteria; order Rhodobacterales; family Rhodobacteraceae; genus Litoreibacter. Next base: position 19,805 of record JAPORH010000177.1, read on the forward strand.
TGCTGCGGTGAAAGACCTCGCTTAAAGCGCACGGCCTTGGACCTTCAGATTCAAAAGCTTGCAGCCGCTTTGCCGTCTGCAACTTTTTAAAGTCAGAAAGTCTTAAACCCTTTCCTTCATAAGGCACGCCATATGTTTATGGCGCCGCACGCATGGCGTCTGTTTAGCTGGAGGTCAAGGCAACCGTGCCGTCAGTGCTGTTTATCCATGAAAATTTCCCGGCTCAGTTCGGCGCGCTTGCAGATACGCTCGCGAAACGCGGCTGGTCGGTTGTCTTTGCGACCCAAAAAGAAAGCGTTTCCCCCAAGAAAGTGCACAAGCTCAGCTCCGGTGTGAAGGTGGTCCGCTACGAACGCGCCCGCGCACCAAGCGACAATCTCCACCCCTATCTACGGGTGAGCGAAAGCGCGGTGTTGAACGGGCAAGGCTTCGCCCGGCTCGGATTAGAGTTGTCCAAAAATGGGTTCACACCTGACGTTATCATGGCGCATTCGGGTTGGGGGTCAGGCAGCTTTGCCAAGGTTGTTTGGCCCAACGCAAAGCTTATCCAATATCTCGAATGGTGGTACAATTTTCCGCCCCCTGACGTGAATGAGGCAGAGGAAGCTAAGCGCTCAAAGCCCGATTGGCATGCACGCACCTTGTCACGTAACCTGCCGTTCTTCCTCGATTTCCAGCAGGCTGATTTAGTGATTACGCCTACCAATTTCCAGGCAAGCCAGGCGCCTGATTTCGTGCAACAGAAGCTGATCATTCAACATGACGGGATCGATTGCGACTTCTTTTGCCCAAGTGAACCGGGTGAAGAACGATTTGCCTGGGATGGCCTGCCGGACGATGCCCCGATCGTGACTTTTGCGACCCGTGGAATGGAACCGATGCGCGGTTTTCCGACATTTATGGCCGCCGCTGCCCAGATGCAAAAGGAGCGGCCCGACATTCACATTGTCATCGCAGGAAACCCAAAAGCGCATTACGGCCCCGAACCAGCGACGCACGAAAACTGGAAGGCAAAATGTCTGTCCGAATTCAGCTTTGACGAGGCGCGTTTGCATTTCACTGGCCCGCTTCCCAAAGACCGATACACTCAGCTCCTGCGTCGTAGCGATGCGCATGTCTATCTGACACGTCCTTTCGTCTTGTCATGGTCGCTGTTGGAAGCGATGGCATCGGCAACTCCAATTGTAGCGAGCGATGTACCCCCCGTACGGGAGGTCGCAAATCCAAATGAACATATTCGGGTGGTGCCACCGGATGAGGTCGGTGCGCTATGCCGTGAAATCCACTGGCTGCTTGACCACCCAAAACAAGCACGGGAAATGGGCCAACGTGCCCGAAACGAAGTCACAGCCCACTACGATGCCAAAGCTGCGCATGACGTGTTCGAACATCTTATGAGATCGCAGCTAGAGGACCTTTCAGCATTTCGAAATGCGATTATGGAAGGCTAGAGGCCAGGTAACGCGTATTGATCCTTAACTAAAGGGACCGGGCCCAAGCAACATGCACGCATGGTTAATTTGGTGTGGCAGTGCGTAGCGAGAAGGGATGATCGTCCTTCAAACGTTAACCACGACTCTCGCAAACTACACAAAATTTAGTTGCGTTTCCCGCCTGTGACGCGGCGGCAAAACCATCGTCATTTTGCGTTTGAGATTCGCCAAAAGCCGTCTCTATATCTGGCGGAAATCCGCTTATTCCTCATCAAAAACAACGCTTTGATGGGTTTCCGGAAACACAATCTATCTGAAAAGCTCAGAGTGTTTCCGTCTCAGAAACATCAAACGTCTGCCCATATTTAGACATTATTAACTGTAAAAAATTGCCTAAGAACAGCCGCGTTGGCTGTGGTCTCTTTAAGTTAAGGGTGAGCTTGCAATGGGCAATGCACAGGAAAGACAGATTGACGACGAAAGCTTTGTAGACGAGCTCGCGCCAGGCACGAAACTGTTGCACGGTCAGTTTACGATCGAAAAGTTTCTTAACTCTGGCGGGTTCGGGATCACATATCTCGCACGCGACAGCCTGGACCGCAAAGTGGTCATCAAGGAGTGTTTCCCGTCTTCGTTCTGTCATCGCTCGCGCGCCATCGTTCAGCCACGCTCCCGTGCGCACACCGCGGAGCTCAAATCGGTCGTAGACCTGTTTGTCCAGGAAGCGCGCAGCCTTTCCAAGTTGGAGCATCCGAACATCGTCGGCGTGCACCAGGTCTTTGAAGACAATTCAACCGCCTATATGGTTCTCGATTTTGTCGAAGGCCGTGACCTTCTCGATACGCTGGAAGAGGGCAATCACAACCTGACTGCGCCGCAGATCAAAGGCATCCTGAAAGATGTGCTTGGCGCCGTCGGCTACATCCACAGCCAAGACATCCTGCACCGCGACATCTCGCCCGACAATATTCTGATCGACGCAGACCTGCGCCCCGTATTGATTGACTTCGGCGCCGCGCGGGAAGAAGCCACCAAGAAAAGCCGCGTCTTGTCTGCGCTTCGCGTGGTCAAAGACGGCTATTCGCCGCAAGAATTCTATGTTCAGGGCAGCGCCCAGACCCCATCAAGCGACCTCTATGCGCTTGGCGCGACATTCTATCACCTGATTGAAGGTGAAGTGCCGCCAAATAGCCAAGCACGTCTTGCAGCCATCGCGGCAGGCGAAGAGGACACGTATCAACCCCTCGTGGACCGCGTCAAAGGCTACGACAAAAAGTTCCTGTCGGCGATCGACAAATCCTTGGGTATTTTGCCGAAAGACCGCCTGCAATCTGCGCAGGAATGGCTGGACATGATGGAAGGCAAACGCCGCATGTCACGCGTTGTGACACCGGTCGCGCCCCCACCCTCATCGGCCGTTGCTGAGACAGTTGCAGCCGAAAAACGCAACAATTCCAAGCTCGTACCGCTTCTCGGCTCCACTGCAGTGATTGCAATCCTTGCCGTTGGCGGGTTGTTTGGTACAGGCGTGCTTCAAATGCCAGGCAGTGATGTCAGCGAAACCGACGTAGCTGTCGCCAACCCAGCCAGCTCTGACACAGGTTCGACACAAGAGGCGCCAGCAGACGCAGCCCTCCCAGGCCCGCTGGCAGAGGCCGAAGGGCCAAGCACCACCAGCTCGGGCGCTGACATCGTGGACCGCAACCCAAATTTCCTTGAGATCATCGGCAACGATGGCGGGTCTGGAGCAACCGCACCGGCAGATACCGGCGGCGCGCAAACCGCCGAACAAGCCAAAGCGATTTTGCAGGCCGAGATGGAAGCCGCGCAACGCGAGGCAGAAGAACAGCGCCAAGCTGAAATCGCCGCAGCCGAAGCTGAAGCGCAACGTCTGGCGGAAATTCAGGCAGCTCAAGATTCGGCACGTCGCGAAGCTGAAGCCGCCGCCGCCAAAGCAGCGGAAGAAGCGGAGGCCCGCCGTCAAGCAGACGTAGCCGCAACTGAAGCAGAGGCGCAGCGTTTGGCTGAGATCATCGAATCAGAAGCCGAGGCCCGCCGCCAAGCCGAAGTTGCAGCCGCCGAGGCAGAAGAAAAACGCCTCGCCGAAGTTGCAGCCGCTGAAGAAAAACGCCTTGCAGATATCGCTGCAGCTGAAGCTGAGGCACAACGCCTCGCAGAAGTGGCCGCTGCTGAGGCTGAGGCACGTCGCCAAGCCGAGGCCGCAGTGGCGAAAGCTGAAGAACAGCGCCTCGCAGATATCGCTGCAGCCGAAGCTGAAGCCAAGCGCTTGGCCGAAGTCGCAGCCGCTGAAGCGCAAGCCCGTCGCGAAGCCGAGGCCGCAGCCGCTGAAGCAAACGAGCAGCGTCTCGCTGAGATCGCAGCCGCCGAAGCCGAAGCCGAGCGCTTGGCTGAAGTCGCAGCAGCGGAAGCCGAGGCACGCCGTCAGGCTGAGATCGAGGTTGCACAAGCAAATGAGCAACGCCTTGCAGATATCGCAGCCGCGGAAGCCGAAGCGCAACGCCAAGCTGAAATCGCAGAGGCCGAGGCAGAAGCACGCCGTCAGGCCGAAATCGAAGTAGCCGAAGCGAAACGCCAGGTTGAAATTGCAGCGGTCGAAGCCGAAGCACGCCGTCTTGCGCAAATTGAGGCCGCCGAGGCCGCAGCGCAGCGTCAAGCAGAGATTGCCGAGGCCGAAGCCGAAGCTCAGCGCCTTGCAGATATCTCAGCCGCCGAAGCCGAAACCAAGCGTCAGGCAGAAGTCGCCGCAGCAGAGGCGGAAGCCCAGCGCCAGGCCGAAATTGCAGCCGCGGAAGCAGAGGCCCAAAGCCAACCGGCGATTTCCTTTATCGAAGCCAGACCGGCTCCCGTTCAATCGTCCAGCGTTCTTTCCGCCTGGTCTTTGGAACTGCCCTTTAGCGGCGAAGGCGACAGCAACGTGATCACCGACGTCAATATCGTGGCACCAGCCTGGGCCACCCCGGGCACCAAAGTGGTCGCCGTCAATGGCGCACCTGTCGAGAATCTCGCGGATATCTCCGCGGTCCTGCGCAACACAACGCAGCCAAGCGAGGGCGCCACGCAGCGCGTTTCATTCATGCTTCAGCCAGAGGCCGGTGGAACGCTCTTTGAGCAGACCTGGGAATTCCCGATCGTGCAGGAAACAGCATTGCTGAACGGCATCGGTTTCTCCACACGGTTTAACGGTGAAAACTGGACGACCGTGGTCACCGACGTCCCCAGTGGCGGCAGCGACTTCCAGGTTGGCGACGAACTGATCGCGCTGATGACAACTTCTGAGCGCATCGAAGGCCGCAATTCGCTTCAAGACATCGTCGAGCGGGAGCTTGAAAACGGGCAAACCGAATTCAGCTTCGCAGTCTCACGCGATGGCTCCATGTGGGTTGTGTCCATGACCTATAGCGGCGGCGTCTAACCCGACGAGCAAGACAAGAACAACAGAGAGACAGGACCATGAAATTCATTCGAGATCTCCTTTCCCGCAAGTCAGCGTCAGAGCAAAAGCCGGCTACCTTGGCCGAGGACCTCGTGACACCGCGTAAGGTGAAAGCACCAGAAATAGAGCCGGTTATCGAGGAAATGCCGGCGCCTGCCGAAGAAAAAGAGGTCACTTTGACCTTGGTCGAAAACGCCACAGGCACCGGAACGGAAATGGTCGAAGCAGAAGTCGGCAAAGCCGCTGACGAGCTGCTGAGCAAAGTCAATGCCGAAGTCTCCAACAAAGGTGCACAGGCCGAAGCCGTCAGCATCTGGGACCTCGACACAGATGACGCCGCAGCACCGGCCGCGGAAGAAAAGCCGACGCCGCGCAAGCGCCGCCGCAACCAGACACGACTTCTGGGCTTCGAAGATCCCGGCGCGGACGTTGTCTCCCCCTTCGAGAAGGCCGAACCGGTCGCACCCGCTGCGACTGGCGCTAAATTCCCGGTAGGTTGGGTGCTGGTCATTGACGGCCCAGGCCGTGGCGAAAGCTTCGCGCTTGAAGCCGGAATGTCACAAATCGGGCGTGCCGAAGATCAAGCCATCCAGCTTGACTTTGGTGACAATTCAGTGTCCCGCGTGAACCACGCCGCCATCGTATATGACACCGAAACCCACACCTTCATCCTTGGTCATGGCGGCAAGAAGAACATTGTGCGCCTGAACGGCAAGCCGGTGATCTCGAACGAGGACATCAAGACCGGCGACGAAATGAAAGTGGGCGAAACCACACTGCGCTTCGTCGCGGCATGCTCCCCCGAATTCAACTGGGCAGACCAAGACGACAGCGACGAGGAGAGCGACGATGTGGCGATCGCCTGAACCAAGATTTGACGTCGCCTCAGCGATTTGCCAAGGCGGTCGCAGCTACCAGGAAGACGCGATCACAACCGATTTTCCATTCGGCGCGGATACCGGCATCGTGGTGCTGGCCGACGGAATGGGTGGCCACGCCGCAGGCGATGTTGCCTCCAAAATCGTCGTGACTGAAGTGTTCTCGGAGCTGAAGTTCCAAAGCGCGAACTTCGTGCAAAAAGAACGAGAGATCCCCGATTTCATGACCGTGGCTGCTGCGGAAGCAAACTCTGCCGTCAAGAATCACGTCGATGACAACCCCGCGGTCCGCGGGATGGGCGCGACCTTGGTCTCTGTGATTATGGTCGAGAACCGCATGTTCTGGATGTCCATCGGCGACAGCCCGCTCTACCTGCTTCGCGGTGGCAAGCTCAGCCAGCTGAATGAGGACCATTCCATGGCCCCCCAGATCGACTTCATGGCCAAGCAAGGCCTGATCGATGCGGAAGCTGCGAAATATCATCCTGATCGCAACTGCCTGACTTCGGTCATCTTAGGCGATAGAATTGCCAAGTCGGATTGCCCAACAACGCCGTTTGAGATCAAGGTCGGCGACATCGTGGTCGTCTCCAGCGACGGGCTACAATATCTTGAAGAAGCAAAGATCCAGAAGATCTTGCATCGCTATCGTCGCCGCAAGGCAGCTGAGATTGCAGGCTACCTGCTGGAAGCGATCGAAGCTCTGGCTGACCCTGATCAGGACAACGTGTCCTTTGCGGTCATCAAGCTGAACCACAACAAACCGATGGAGCGCACTATTGCGCCGAAACCAACGGATGTGGTCGACACCCATAGTTCCAACGTGACCCGCGTCGTACAGCTCGACGAGGTCAAAAAGGAGATGCCTGAGTTCAAAACGAAGAACAAACCGGCGCCTGCGGATGGGAAATCCGACGATGTTGAGCCACCAGCGAAAATCTCGGTCGGTGAAAAATAATGTCGGCGCAGGGTGAGGTTCAGGAGGCGCATCACGACCTAAAGCAGGCGATCGAGGGCGGAAAGCTGTCCGGAGCATTGCAGGAGCGCGCGGAAGCGCTCTTGCAACGTATCGAACGACCGCTGCGCCTTGGCGTGATGGGGTTGCCCGGAAGCGGGAAATCGACCCTACTCAACCTGCTTTTGGGCCAAAACGTCCTTCCAGAAGGCGTTCGGCTGCCAACCTTACAGCTCGCCTATGGCGAAGTCCCTGTTATGAAATGTACTTTGGGCGACGGTTCGTCCAAGTCGCTTCAAAGCGACAATTTGGAAGCCCTGGCAGAGCTTAAACCGGCTTTCGCGCAGGTCTATCTACCGCTCCCAGCTTTGAACAAGCTTTCCATGATGGAGGTCGTTGCAAGCGCTGACACGCGCGAGCAGAGTCGGGCCATCAGCTGGGCGGCAAAACGCACAGATATCGCACTTTGGTGCAGTGCGGGCCGTTTCGACGAGGACGAGGAAGAGCTTTGGAGCTATGCACCCGAAAAGGTGCAGGATCACGCTTTCCTGATGCTCACCCATGCCGACACCCCAGCCACCAACGGCGATCCGCGCCAAAGACTGGCCGAGGCCAAGTCGCATGCTCAAGACTACTTCAAATCGATCCTGCCGATTGGCACCAAAGCCGCGCTTGCAGCCCGCAAGTCGGATGGATCGGTCGACAAGGAAGCGCTACGCGGCTCGGGTGGCATGGCCTTGATCTCCGGCATTTTGAAGGATGTGGAAACGGCCCGTGAAAGCGCCGTGGACCAGGCGCATATCTTCCTGCGTCAGGTCGATTTTTCAGGCAACGCCAAACCGCAAACCCGTGTGCTTGAGCGTGAGGTTGCGCCCTCTGAAGGCGAAGCTCCACAACAGGCCGAACCAAAAACCGAAGCCGTCAAATCTGCGAAGAAAGCGCCCGAGCCAAAGAAAAAGGCACCAGCGCCCGCGAAACAGCCAAGCTACGCACCAGAGTCGCGCGCTGCGATTGAGATTGCAGTGGAACAGTTGAGCGCTGAAGGCAGCGTGATGCTCGAAGGTCTACGTGCGGGCTCACTTGACGACATCACCGTCATCGAGACATGCGTCGACACGGTCAAATGGCTCGATGAGTATCTCTCTAATAGTGGCGTGGCCAATGATCCGCTCTATGCCAAGACGTGCGAGGTGGCAGTCGATGCGGCCGACCTGATTCAGCTCATCCAGCTCGAGCCAGGCGACGGTGTCGCCTCCGATGCTCTAAGCCTCATGGTACAGCTCAAGCAGGACCTGCAAAGCAACCTTGCAGCCTAAAGAACTCACAATGACCGACGCAGTTGACACATACTCAGAACGGTTTGTTTCCAATTTAAATCAAATTCGCGCCACAAAATTGCCGTTCCCGGCCGGTCATATTCATCGAATGAGACACCTCTCCGGCATGTGGCCGGAACACGCGCCCGCCGGCGCGCAAAATATCGGCAAGGGACAAAGTGTGGGAGCTGAACAATGAAAATAGAGACGATCGCTGCGGAAGAGGGTGAAACGCAGGTTGATATGCCCGCGCCCTATAACACGCAGTCGCTGACACCTGGCTTCGCACGCAATGGTCTCGACAACATGGACATGTTCCATGAGGAAATGCTCGACCTTCGCGAAGCGCTTCTGGATATTGAAAGCTTCGGTGGCCCTGAGGCGAAGAAAAAGGCTCAGAAACTTATCGGCTCGCTTGACGAGTTCGAGCCGTCCATCACGATGATTGGCCAGATCAAATCCGGCAAAACCTCCCTCGTAAACGCCATGGCAGGCCGCCCTGAACTTCTTCCCGCCGATGTGAACCCTTGGACCTCGGTCGTGACGTCCCTTCACTTGAACACACCCGTCGAAGACAAAGGCACAGTTGCGTCGTTCCAGTTCTTTGATCAATCCGAATGGGACCACCTTGTTGAAAACGGGGGTCGCATAGGCGAGCTTGCCAGCCGCGCCGGTGCCTCCGACGAATATGAGAAAGTCCGCGAACAGATCGCGGAGATGCGGGAAAAGACCAAAGCCCGCCTCGGCCGCAAGTTTGAGCTGATGCTCGGCCAAACCCACAATTATCGCCACCTCGATGAAGAACTTATGCAGCGCTACGTTTGCATGGGCGACGATTTTGGCGACCCTGCGTTGCTCGATGAGCAGGGCCAATTCGCCGACATCACCAAATCCGCCGACCTATATCTCGACGCGCCGTCTCTTCCGATCCCGCTTTGCATCCGCGACACGCCGGGTGTGAACGACACGTTCATGATGCGCGAGCAGATCACCATCAACGCGCTGCGCGGCAGCCGTATTTGCGTTGTTGTCCTATCGGCCTCGCAGGCGCTCAGCTCGATGGATATGGGGCTCATCCGCCTGATTTCTAACGTGAAGGCGCGCGAAGTCGTCATCTTCGTTAACCGCATCGACGAGCTGGCCAACCCAAAAGACGAAATCCCTGAGATCGAAGCCTCAATCCTTCAAACGTTGGCCGACAACCATGGTCCGTCCGATATCGAGATCATTTTCGGCTCAGCCTATTGGGCCAACATGGCGCTTCAGGAAAAAGTCGAAGACATCGTCCCCGATAGTGCCGCTGCACTGAAAAACTACGCCGACGAAGGCGACGACGCGCTGTCCAATGAACAAACCTGGGACCTTTCGGGTCTGCCGGACCTTTACGATGCAATAGCCAAACGCATCGCGGGCGGCGAAGGCACCGAAATGATGAACGCGATCCGGAAGCGGGCCACAAACCACCTTCATGGTTTGAAAGCATCCAGCTCCATCGTGTCTCTGCGCCTCGGGGATCAACAGCTGAAAATGATCGAGCCAGAGGTGCTGGCCAAGCGTCTCGACGGCATCGAGGATCGCTACCACAACATGCTGAACGATCAGATCAACAAGCTGGTCGAGGGCTATTCGCGCCGGATTGAGCAATCACATAAGCGGTTCCTTGACCGCGCATTGGAATCCCTGCTGACGCATCTGGAAACCAAAGGTGACAGCGAGCTTTGGCAGTACTCGCCCGACGGGCTGCGCATTTTGCTGCGTTCCGGCTATCAATCCATGCGCAAATCGGTCGCTGCCGCCTGCGAGGCCGTCTTCGACGCCGCCGCGAAAGAGCTGACGCATACCTATCACAATGTGCTGTCCGCCGAAGTCGACGGGTTCACGATTACCCCTCCATCCGTCCCAGAGTTCCCGCCCCCGGTTACCTTGGGACAGACAATCGCTTTGGACCTGCAGACCTCATGGTGGGACGGCTGGTGGAAACGCCGCAAAGGCTACCGCGCCTATGCAGACTCATTCTACGAGTTGATCGAGGCCGAGACATCTCCAATCGTCAATGACCTGAAAGACGGTCAAGTCGAAGATATCCGCCGAATGGCCCTTGAAGAGTTGGAAGAGTTCATCTCGGAGCAGGCCGGTATTCTAACTGATATTAGCAACAAGTCGCAGATCTCTTTTAACGAGCTGAAAGACCTCTTTGGCATCACCAAGCAGGAAGAACGTGACTCCCTCTTCGAGATTTTGTTCGAGGAATTCGCCGTCGAAGAGCCTGCCGAAACGGCTGAGCCTGAAGAGCCATCCGACGCCCCTGTGCGGCCCGAGCGCCCCACATCAATCATCCGCGCAGTAAATGAAGGAGACGCAGCATGACCGAGGCCGCTCGCAAACCTCGCATCGCCCTGATGGGCGAATTCAGTGCCGGTAAAAGCACGCTGTCCAACCTTCTACTGGGCTCGCGCCCTTTGCCTGAGAAGGTGAACGCAACACGCCTCTCGCCTGTCTGGATGTCACACGGCACAGATGCAGCCTACCGCGAAGACGTGAGCGGCACGCAAGAGCCAGTCTCCATCGAGGCTTTGGAAGGGATCGACGTCGAGACCACAAAAGTTATCCGGCTGTTCTTTGAAGCCGATATCCTTCAAGTCTGCGACCTGATCGACTTTCCCGGCATTTCTGACCCGAACATGTCATCGGAAGTCTGGCAACGCATGTTGGGTGAGGTCGATGCGGTGCTCTGGTGCACCCATGCCACCCAAGCCTGGCGGCAATCTGAATCTGCAGTCTGGGATACGATCCCCGAAGCCGTACGCGATCGCTCTGTCTTGCTGGTCACAAAGTATGACAAGCTGACCACCGAGCGAGACGAGTTCCGTGTCGTGGCTCGCTTGAAAAAGGAAACCGAAGGCAAGTTCGGCGCTATTTTCCCGATTTCTCTGACAGCCGCGATTGCTGCGGGCGAGGACTATGAAGCATTTGACGCCAGCGGCGGTGGTGCATTCCTTGAACATCTGATCCCGTTGATTGACGAGCTGAACGGCACAGTCAGCGGTATGACAAAGTCACTCTTCGCAGCGTCGAGCCCCAATCAACACGACGCGGCCGACGCCCCTGCTCCGACCTCTGACGCGCAAGCGGAAAGCCCAGTTCCGACACCTGAGCCAGCAGTTGCGCGCGAGCCAATGACCGCTTTTGCTCAAGCTGTCGCCCAACCAACTGAATCTGCAACATCGCAAGAAAACCCGGTCGTCACGGCCGAGCCCGCAACGCTTGCTGGCGAAAGCCCTGCTGTAGAGGTCCCGACTTCCAAGCCTGTTTTGCAGGTAGAGAGCGACCAACCCGTCGCCGCGCCTGCCGCAGCTCCGGTCGACGCCATGGATGAGCGTGTCCTTCCGAAACGCGTGCGTCCTGTAGGCTCGGGAACCCGCAGGCCGGTGCGCCCTACCGCCAAGGGTCAGGTCCTTTCGATGGACAAAGCCTCTGATATGGCACCGCCGGAACGACCACGTTCTACACAGGCGACCCAACTCCGTTCATTCTTCGTCGGTGAAGCCGACGGGGCATCACACTCGTAATTTTGCTAGCCGCCGCCTTCCATTTCTAAAATGTTTGCCGTACCCAAGATGAAACTGGTTAACACGTCGGATAAGCGATGGCTCAAAAAGTACTCGATTTGCTGTGTGACGAGGTGGCTGGGTGCAAGACAGCGGCCTTCGTCGATCTTTCAACACGGATGGTGCTCGTGACGAACGGGACCAACACCGAAAGCCAAGACACGCTCAACGAAATGTGTCAGGAAGCCGAGCTCATGCTTGTTGGCGGCGACACTGCGATGGTGGCCACAAGCGGGCATATGCGGCTATATCTGCGCGATGACGCCGAGCCAAATGATGCGCTTTGCTGTGTGTGCGAAACGGATACGAATTTTCCAGAGCTGATCGCCAAGGCAAAGGCCTGCCTCAGCGAAATCAGCAATGTAAGCGGAAATGACTGACGATCTTGAAAAGAAGTTGACCGCGCTCACGGACCCCGCAAAGTTCGACGCCGGCGCGATGGTGCTCGGCCCCGCAGGGACCGAGGCCACAAGCGCAGCAATGCTTCATGCCATCGATAACACCATTCTGCCTTGCAAAATCGTGTTCTCTATTGGCGCGTCATCTATCACACTCGCCGCAGGCGGGAGGCGGTTGCGCAGCTGTCTCGAGGCAAGCGACGATCTGAATGCACCCTCCGACGCCTTGGGCACAACGCTCTCGTCCGAGGAACAGGACGCCCTGATCAAAACAGGTAAACTCATCAACGAGCTTTTGCGCAAAGACGGCGCGCTCTTGATGAAGCGCCATGTCGAATCCGCCTCCACCGGACAATCTGATGCTGGCGTCGGCGTGAAGACTCTGGCCGAGCTTTGGGGCGTTGACCTCGACGCGGCCCCGCCAACGCAGTTTGAAGCTTTCGAGACAGCCCTCGGTGACAGCTTCATTGCGAGCATTGAAACCGACGGGACGGCACGTACCGAGACGCGGGGCGACGCAAGCACAGCTGACACGCGACGTCCTACCAAAGCTTACCCAGCTCGAGGCTGATCTGAGCAAGATCAGCACCCAGCGCACGGCGCCTTACCTGCTGACATTGAACAGCGCGCTCTCTGATGGCGCGCTTGTAAGTCTGTTTGTTACGACCAACACCAAGTCCCTCGTCGCCAGCGCGCCCGGTTCTTTGGCTGAAGTCGCCGGGACCTGGGGCCAAGTTTAACGCGCGTTAACAATGAGTTGCCTAAAATTTAGTTAAAGCCGCCTTCTCGCCGAGCTTGTGCCACATTTTTTCCTCATTTTAAGTAAAACAGTACCTTAGGTAAGGAAATCCGTACTCCCTAGACACCTCGGGTTGCCTGTCCTGACCGCTTCTTCGGGGACGAATGCCCCGAGTGCTCGAGTAGTAAGGTTTTTGTTATGTGGTACGCTCACAGTCTGTTAACCAAACGAACCAGATACGCCGTCGCTTTGGCAAGCACGAGCATACTCGCAGCTGCGGCCTGCGCCGAGACGGTCACGATGCGTTCCACCGACGGCACGGTAACGATGCAAGGCGAGCTGGTGCGCTATGATGAGAACGAATTCGTTCTGGCGACTGCACTTGGTGAGGTTCATCTCCCAATCAATCGGTTTTCTTGTGACGGCGACAACTGCCCGGTTTTCGCAGCCGAGGACGCTGATTTCATCATGGCTGGCTCCGACACCGTCGCCATAGGCGTCATGCCTCTGTTGATATCTGGATATGCCGCATTTTTGGGGGCAGAGCTCGAAGAAAAGGTTATAAACGCAAGCGGTGATTTGGCAGGGACTGTCAAGCAGCCGGGCCTAGGCACAAAAAAACCCAACTTCTTGATCTCATCAACCTCCCCCTACGATGCGTTCGAAAACCTAGGCGCTCAGACGATCGATATCGCACTAACATCGGAAGGCCGTCACAGCGGTCAAACGAGGCTTCTTGCGCAGGTAGACGCGAGCGAAACTCAAGATCATTTACTCGCCATCGACAGCCTGGTCGTCATCACACATCCAAGTAACCCAGTTCGGGAACTTTCACTCGCGCAGATGCGTGATATCTATTCCGGAAAGGCAACGAACTGAGGCGAGTTGGGTGGCATTGACCAACCCATTACAGTTGTCGCCCGTCAGCCAGAGTCGATTACGCGTGAGCTGTTCCAATCTACGCTTTTCACAGACCATAGCCCTGCAATACCCGTCGATGCTGCAATTGCAGCAAACAACAACGCAGTCGCCGAGCAGGTCAATACCGATCCTTCTGCTATTGGATATGTCAGCCATGCGTTCACGCGCGGCGCTGCTCCGATCACACTCATCAACGATTGCGGTCTGGTTAGCCGCCCCGACGCCTTTTCAGCCAAAACCGAAGAATACCTCTTTCAGCGTCACCTCCACATGTACACCCGAAGCGACAACACATCCGAGATCGCCTCAGATTTTGTGCGATACGCCGCGTCCCATCAGGCCGACCAAACCATCGCGAAGGCTGGGTTTGTCGATTTCGGCATCGCCACAAAGATACAAACGCGCGACGGCTTTCGCGCACATCAGCTCAAATCTCCATCAAAAGACCCTTTTGAAGGCGTCTTGAAACATGACATGCTGACCCAGCTGCCAAATTATGAGCGGCTATCCACAACGTTCCGTTTCGCACATGGCACGACCGATCTGGACGCTCGTGCCGCAATCGATATGACCCGCCTTGCCGACTACGTCAGCGATTTGCCCTACGGCACGCGGGTCATGTTTGCCGGTTTCACCGACGACAGCGGCGACTTTGTGGAAAACCACAGTCTTTCAAACGCTTGGGCGAAAGATGTTTTGGCGGCGTTCGCTGCCCATGCTGGCGGTGAACTAGGCGCAATCGAACTCAGCCATACGGGTTTTGGCGAACTTGCACCCACAGCCTGCAATACAACCGAACAAGGCCGCGCGCTCAACCGCCGGGTGGAGGTGTGGGTCAGCAGAGCCACCAGCTGATCGCCTTGGCGCCCATAGGGCAAGCAGTCCAGGGTGGTCGGTAAATGCATCAACGCGAAGCTGATCCAAACAAAAAGGGCGCGCCTGCAGCAGCGCGCCCTTTTTCATTTCTATGACAAGGAACTTAGCTGCTCGTTGCAGCGCGGTGTGCGACCAAATGACGGCGCACGATGCTGAACCAGTCACCAGAGTTTTTGATTTTTTCGATGCCTGAGTTCAAAGTATCTAGATAGTCCTCCATCCGCGGATGCGTGTTTGAAATCACCGCATGCATGGTGAGAACCTGGCTGAGGTTCTCGTTGAAGTAGACGTCGCTGTCGATGCCAAGTTGTGAGATGGCCCCATCCGCCACATCGGACGAAATGGCCACCACATCGTATTCACCAGCGGCAAGCCCCTGGAAACACTCCGCCGGCGAACCGGGGCGCGCCAGTGTGACATTCGGCTCGACGAGGTTATGCTCCTCTAGCTGGAAAATCGCATAGCCTGCGGGCCGGCAAATCCGAGTGCCCATCAGGTCTTCATGGGCAGCGGGACGCAAGCCGTCTGTACGCGTGTAGTAGCCGAAAATCTGCTCAAACAGCGGCTCAGACCATCCAAGGTTGTTGCAGCGGAACTTCGAGCCGTCTCCCAGACGCTCAACGATATCGCAATTCGGGCGGAACCAAGCGAGGGAGAAGTCATAGGCATGGTCGGAGATGAGCGGTTGAAGATGCGCACCCCAGTCGTTGATAAAGTCAATCTGGTAGTTGGGAGCGCCGTCAGCATTCTCCATGGCAACATTGGTGATCTCAACGACCATGCCGCCTTGTTCCTGGTCCTCGTTGGTGAAAGGCGCCCAGTCAGTGCCCACCACGAAGCGGATGGTGTCTGGGTCTGGTAAAGGCAGGGCCTCGGTCGTCTTTTCAATGGTGATCGCGTCGGCATTTGCGGTCGATGGCGCGAGCGCCGCATTCAGACATGGGATGTCGAAACGCATGCCAATCTCGATCAAGCCAGGGTTGGGACCGATCAGGTCAGAGTTGACAGAGTAGATGGCTCTAAACTCTTTGCTGTTGCCATAGGCACGGGCCGCGATGGCGCCCAAGGTATCTCCGGATTTCACAACATAGGTCTCGCCGCATTGAATTGACGACGTTGATGCGACCCCCTGCGTTGTCCATGATAACATTGTGGTTGCGGCGAAAACGGCGCCGATTGCCAGTGTTCTAGTGGTTTTCATAGTCGTTTCTCCATTGAAAACTGATTTTTGCATTGGGTTATTGGGTGACGTTGGTGGGTTGGATCCAAACTTCGACGAAGCTCTCTTCGACGCCTGCTTCTGACGCGAAGCACTCAACTCCAACATTCGCATGACCTTGCGCGCGCAAGGTGGTTCCTGCTGTACGATTTGCATCCGGTGTAAATGCAATGAACTCGTCGAGCATCTTCTGGGCGACGCGATCAGCTTCCTGGATCGCGCTTGCGGCGCTGTCCAAGTTCGAAAACCCGACGAAGACCACCTCGTGACCGGCATAAGCGCCGCTCTCGATTGCCTCGGCCAAACGAACAAAATCGCCTCGGGTCCGTGCAAGTGCCGCGTCAGTGCCAAGCGTCCCGTCCAAACGGATCGACAATTGCTTTGCCTCAAGTAAGTAGTCGAGAAACCCGCGTGCCGCCGGCTTCAACCCTTCCGGCCAATCCGCGGACAACATCTTGGTTAAGCGTTTGCCATGCGCGTCCGCAGGCACCTGTTCGATCTTCTGGTAGGCATAGCCTGAGGCCGATACGACATTTTGTATGACATCACCGGACAGGCTATCTAGCAATATCGTGGTGGCGTCAGTCCCGCGATCCTTGTCCAGAACCGCATAGCTTGAAACCGTCAAAGGGTAGGTGCCCTTGGCAACGCTGATTGCATCAGGATAGACCATCCCGCCGCACGCATTTCGGATCGGTATGATCTTGTCAGGATCGACGGCATTAAGCGACGCCATGCCAATCCCACCTTCAGACTGGCTGGTAAACTGCGACAGCACGTCATCATTAGCGAAGCGCAGAATATTATTGCTCGCGCTAAATCCAAAGGGGCTCAATACACTTGCTTCCAAAGCTTGAAGCTGGCTTTGCGCGTTCGCCGTTGCAAAAAGCTGTACGGCTAAATCGTTTCCCCCCAGAGCATTCCAATTAGTGTAATTTCCGGAAAATAGGCCAGCAATCTGACTTAATGTCAGCGACTCCACACCAGTATTTTGCCCGAGAATTATTCCATATGGTTCTATAGCCAGTTCAAACGCTTGCCGGTTTTGCCCATCTGCCGCACTAAGCGAACTGTCCGGCAAAAAAGATGTCGCTGCATGGCTGCCGAGCTTAAATCGCAATTCAGCATCGTCATCAGGGCCAACATAAGTCAAAACAGAGGTAGCTTTGGGTGAACCAGCCGACAATTGCACACCTGTTTCGGTCGGCACGACATCAACGCCAGCATTCGCAGAAACGAAATCCAAGGACATCAGCGTCTTGATCAAAATGCGCTGACGATCGCTCTTAAAGGAAACGCTCCATTCGGTGTTACTGGGCGCAAGCGCCAGGCCTGGTGGGCATTCGCCACGACAGGCAACCTCGCTTGCGGGGATTTTCACGACGCCATACCCGGTCTTGATGGAAATCATTGTTCCATCAAATGCTTCAATCGTACCTTCAACGGTCATAAGACCGTCGTCTGATATCAACTCGGCCTGTTGTGCCGCAGCAAAGCAAGGGGTTACGACCAACCCCAAAAGCAACGCCAAGCGCGAAACAGTACACATAAAAGAAACTCCACCAGTTCTAGTTTGAGAACAAAATCACTGGGAAATATGGCCAAATCTGGCGAGCTTTAAGGTTTTGTTAAGAATTGGTAGGGGTTTAGAGGCCATTTCTCTCAAAACGGCATGATCATCTCGTCTTTGGAAACGTGATCTGCCTCAACGTGGTTGCCCCGGGCCCGGTTCTACCCTATCTCTTCCTTATCCGTCGGGGGGCCCATCAGGGCTGAGAGGTGCTTGTACCGACCCGTCGAACCTGATCCGGGCAATACCGGCGTAGGGAACGGGTAATTTGCGGAAACAGCTCGCACTCCCACCCAATATGCGCCAAAGCCTTTGAAAAGTGGGGATGGCGCCATGAGTGAGAAGACACCAATCGCATTGACGGTTGCGGGCTCCGACAGCGGCGGCGGCGCTGGTATCCAGGCCGATCTCAAAGCCATATCGGCGCAAGGGGTCTTCGGCGCAAGCGCGCTTACCGCCATCACTGCCCAAAACACCCAAGCCGTCACCGCGGTTCACGAAATCCCGGCGGAGGTCGTTGCCGCGCAAATCACTGCCGTTTTGGATGACCTTGATGTGGCCGCGATCAAGCTTGGCATGCTGTTTTCACCCGCCATTATCGAAGCCGTCGCTGACGCGCTCTCTGACTTCAAAGGCGCTATCGTCGTCGACCCGGTGATGATCGCCAAATCTGGCGACGCGCTCCTACAGGACCACGCAATTACGGCTCTAAAAAAGGATATTTTGCCCCTAGCGACCCTGCTGACCCCCAATTTACCAGAAGCCGCGCGCCTCCTGGAGACCAGCGAAAACGTAGAAATGGAAGCGCAAGCCAAGGCGCTGAAAGCTCACGGACCCAAGGCTGTTTTGCTCAAGGACGGGCATGGTGGCGGCGCCATCTGCTCCGATCTGCTTCTAGGTGACGACGATACCGTGACGCGACTGGACGCCCCCCGCATCAACACGAAGAACACTCACGGAACCGGATGCACCTATTCCGCTTCCATTGCGGCCAATCTGGCCAAGGGCATGCAATTGACGGATGCCGTAACAGAGGCGCATAGCTACTTGCATCAAGCGATTGCGCGCGCCGATACCCTGACCATCGGCTCTGGCCATGGTCCGGTTCATCATTTCCACGCGATGTGGTCATGAGCGACATCACAATCATAGGCGGCGGGGTCGCAGGCCTTTGCGTCGCGCGCGAATTGCGTGACCGGGGCGCGGAGCTTCGCGTAATCGACCGGTATGACGGCATAGGACCGCACCAATGCTCCTGGTGGGCCGGCGGCATGCTCGCCCCGTTTTGTGAAGGCGAAAGCGCAGAGGAACCGGTCATCCGCCTCGGGCAGGAGGCTGCGGGTTGGTGGCAGAAAAACACAGGCTGCGTTACCCAAAACGGCTCCCTCGTGCTCGCCTCCAAACGAGACAGTGCTGACCTGACCCGCTTCGCACGTCGCACAAGCAATCTAAGAGAAGTTTCGGGCAACGAAATAGCCGCACTCGAACCCGACCTTGGCGCGCGCTACACGCGCGGTTTGTTCTTTGAAAGCGAAGCGCATCTTTCCCCGCGAAAAGCGCTGGAGACGTTGCGCATGCGCTTGGTTGCGGATGGCGTAAAGTTTGAAACAGCGGAAGCCGATCCCGAAACAGTGTCTAAAAAAGGCAAAACCATCGACTGCCGGGGCTTTTCGGCCCGCGATAGTCTTCCAGACCTGCGCGGCGTCAAAGGCGAAATGTTGCTCCTTTCTTGCCCGGAAGTTACCCTCAATCGCCCCATCCGGCTGCTGCATCCGCGCATCCCGCTTTATATTGTCCCGCGCGGCGACGGCATTTTCATGCTTGGCGCGACGATGATTGAAAGCAGCGCGACGTCTCATGTCACAGCCCGATCCCTGCTTGAATTGCTCAGTGCGGCTTACGCGCTCAGCCCGGCTTTTGGGGAGGCCGAAGTGCTTGAGATTGGCGTCGATGCGCGCCCCGCCTTCCCCGACAATCTGCCGCGTATTCGGGAAGACGGAAATGTGATCACAGCCAACGGCCTTTACCGTCATGGCTTTCTGCTCGCCCCTGCGCTTGCGCGCATGGTGGCCGAGCTGGTGTTCGACAACACGCGACCGGAGGTTCTGGATGAAGCTGCAGCTTAATGGCGCGCCGATCGAGGCGGACAGCGCGACACTCTCAGACCTGCTCGTGGCACAAGGTTACGGTGAAGCCCGCGTCGCCACCGCCGTGAACGGCGCCTTTGTGCCAGCCACGATGCGCGCAACACATACCCTGAACGACGGTGATCAAGTCGAAGTCCTTGCGCCGATGCAGGGGGGGTGAAGCACATGCGCGATTTCTATGGAACGACCCTCAATAACGGCCTGATGCTGGGCACAGCGCAATACCCCTCCCCCGCGATCTTAGCGGATGCGTTCAAACGCTCCGGCGCTTCGGTTGCGACGGTGTCATTGCGCCGCGAAAGCGGGCAAGAGCGCGCGGGCCAAGACTTCTGGGCCCTCATAAAAGAACTGGGCACGCATATTCTCCCCAACACCGCCGGGTGCCACTCCGTTAAGGAGGCTGTCACCACCGCCCATATGGCGCGGGAAGTCTTCGACACAAAATGGATCAAGCTTGAGGTCATCGGGGAGGAGGACACGCTACAACCCGATGTCTTCGGCCTCGTCGAAGCCGCCCGCATTCTGACCGAGGATGGTTTCCAAGTCTTCCCCTACACCACCGAAGATCTGGTCGTCGCGGGCAAATTGCTCGACGCTGGGTGCGAGGTTCTGATGCCATGGGGTGCGCCAATTGGCTCGGGTCAGGGTCTAAACAACGTCTTTGGCCTCCGCGCCATGCGCGCACATTTCCCAGACGTGCCCTTAGTCATCGATGCGGGCCTCGGCCTCCCCTCTCAAGCCGCGCAAGCGATGGAGCTAGGCTATGACGCGGTTCTGCTGAACACCGCCGTCGCAAAGGCGGGCGACCCGGCAGAGATGGCAGAAGGCTTTGCAATGGCGGTTCGCGCAGGCCAACTTGCCGCAACGGCCGATCCGATGGAGCCACGCGACATGGCAGAACCCTCTACGCCCGTGATCGGAAAGGCCTTTCTCGAATGAGCCTCGACCGCTTCTATCCAATCTTCGACAATACCGCTTGGCTAGAACGATTGCTGCCATTGGGCATCAAGCTCGTACAGCTCCGCATCAAAGATCTGTCCGAGGACGCCGTGCGCTCCGAGATCCGCAAAGGCAAAGCCCTATGTAACGCCCATGGATGCACGCTTGTCGTGAACGATTACTGGCAGATCGCCATCGATGAAGGTTGCGATTGGATCCATCTGGGGCAAGAGGACCTGGATGTTGCAGACACAGACGCCATCCGCAAAGCCGGGATCAAGCTCGGCATCAGCACGCATGATCGCGCCGAGCTTAACCGTGCCATGGCCCTCGATCCGGATTATGTTGCGCTCGGCCCTGTCTACCCGACGATCCTCAAAAAAATGAAATGGCATGAGCAAGGCCTCGACAAACTGACCGAATGGCGCGGCTTGATCGGTGGAACGCCTCTTGTCGCCATTGGCGGGATGAGCGTGGAACGCGCTGAAGGTGCCTTTGATGCTGGAGCAGATGTCGTTTCTGCGGTCACCGATATCACGCTTAATCAAGACCCTAATAAACGTGTTTTGGAATGGCTGGAGGCGACACAGTGACCCGATATGCCCGCCAGACCATCCTTCCTGAGATAGGACGGGCAGGGCAGGACGCGTTGAGCGACTCCCATATCCTCGTTGTTGGCGCGGGCGGGCTGGGGTGTCCAGCCTTGCAATATTTGGCAGGCGCCGGGATCGGACGCATCACCATTGCAGATGGCGACACCGTCGCGATGTCTAACCTGCATCGCCAAATCCTTTTCCGTGAAGATCAAGTTGGGCAATTCAAGGCTGAGGCCGCAGCAAGAACGCTCTCGGGTCTGAATTCCGAAATTGAGATCACAGCGATCACGCAAGCCGTGACGCCTGCCAACGCCGACACTCTCGTAGCCGAAACCGATCTTGTCCTTGATTGCGCGGACAGCTTCGCCGCTAGCTACATCCTGTCTGATGACTGTTTCGCGCAAGGCAAGCCCTTTATCACCGCGTCCGCTCTAGGGCTTACCGGCTACGCAGGTGGTTTTTGCGGCGGAGCCCCGTCCTTGCGCGCCGTTTTCCCAGACCTCCCAGATCGCGCTGCAAACTGCGCCACGGCGGGCGTCCTCGGACCAGTCGTAGGTTTGATCGGTGCAGCACAGGCGCAGATGGCATTGGCCGTTTTGGCCAAAATAGAGCCTAATCCGCTTGGTCACCTCGTCAGTTTCGACCTCAAGACCTTTCGCCAGAGCAGCTTCCGCTTTGACACTGCGCCAGAGCCGGACATGCGGCTCGGCTTTATCTCTGCCAACCAAATAAGGACCAACGATTTCGTCGTAGAATTGCGTGGCACAGACGAAGCGCCAAATCCAGTCACACGGGCAGCGGCGCGCCTGACTGTCGCCGACGTCAAGTCACAAAACCCCGTCCCGGCGCCCGGCCAACGCGCCGTGTTGACCTGCCGTTCTGGCCTGCGTGCCTGGCAAGCAGCCACGCATCTGCAAACCTACTGGGACGGCCCGATTTCCCTCATTGCAATGGGCGACACGCCCGAACTCGAAAGGCAATCTTGATGAAACTCACCACACTGACAGCCGCATTCTCGCTGGCCACGGCTCCTGCGTGGGCCGCTGACGAAATGACGCTACTTCTCGACTGGTTTTTGAACCCGGACCACGGGCCCATCATCATCGCTGAAGAGAACGGTTATTTCGCGGAGCAAAACCTTGAGGTCGAGGTTATCGCGCCCGCCGACCCATCCGACCCGCCAAAGCTAGTCGCAGCCGGTCAGGCTGACCTCGCCATTTCCTACCAGCCGCAGCTGCACCTGCAAATCCACGAAGGGCTGCCGCTGCAGCGCGTTGGCACTTTGGTCGCGACGCCCCTGAATTGCCTGCTCGCCCTGGCCGATGGCCCCATCCAGTCGCCCGCCGATCTAAAGGGTAAAAAAGTCGGTTTCTCCGTGGGCGGCGTTGAGGAGGCCGTGCTTGCCGCCGTCCTCGGCACCTATGACCTAACGCTCGATGATATTGAGCTGGTCAATGTGAACTGGTCCCTCTCCCCCTCCCTTATGTCCGGCCAAGTCGACGCCGTCATCGGCGCCTTCCGTAATTTCGAGCTGAACCAAATGGACATCGAAGGGGTCGAGGGCAATTGCTTTTTCGTCGAAGAGGAGGGCCTGCCCCCTTATGACGAGTTGATCTACGTCGCCAACACCAATTCCATGGACAAAGACATGATCGCCCGCTTCCTCGCCGCGACCGAGAAAGCGACGCAATATATCGTCAACCACCCTGAAGATAGCTGGGAAATCTTTGCAGGCACCTCGTCCGAGCTGCAGGATGAGCTGAACGCCCGCGCTTGGGTCGACACGCTGCCGCGTTTCGCGCTGCGCCCCACTGCCATGGATGCTGGTCGCTACGCCGCGTTTGAGGAATTCCTGCACGGCTCCGGCCTGATCCCATCGATCAACCCGGTCGAGAAGATCACCATCGACGTGACCGCAAAATGATGCCCGATTGCGGCAAAACCTTCACCTCGTGGCGCGATGACGCCGCGGGGGCGTGGCATGACTACACGCATCACGCCTT
Organism: Litoreibacter sp.; assembly: GCA_026710325.1. Lineage (GTDB taxonomy): Bacteria > Pseudomonadota > Alphaproteobacteria > Rhodobacterales > Rhodobacteraceae > Litoreibacter. The sequence continues at coordinate 42,857 of JAPORH010000177.1, forward strand.
TGTCGAAGGGCTGCGCGACGGCTCACTGCCACGCAAAGCCTTCCTGCATTACCTGGTGCAGGACTACGTTTTCCTCGTCCATTTCTCTCGCGCGTGGTCCTTGGCTGTGGTGAAATCGGAGAGCATGGAAGAAATGCGGGTCTGTGCGGGCACAGTCGACGCTTTGGTCAACCATGAGATGGCGTTGCACATCAAAATCTGCGCGGAAGCCGGGATTGACGAGCAAGCGCTTTATACAGCGTCGGAGGAAACCGCCAACCTCGCTTATACGCGCTACGTCATGGATGCGGGTCTGCAAGGCGACTTTCTTGATATGATGGCCGCGCTAGCCCCTTGCGTGATGGGCTATGGCGAGATTGGAAAACGTCTCGCTGGAAGCAAAGCCGACGACACGCCCTATGCGGATTGGATCGAAACCTACGCAGGTGACGAATACCAAGATGTCTGCACAACCGTCGGAACGATGATCGACAGCGCAGTCGCCAACCGCATCGGCACCCTGGCCGACAGCCCGCGCGCCAAAGCCCTTCAAGCCCGTTTCACCAAGGCGACTGAACTAGAAGTCGGTTTCTGGCAAATGGGCCTCGACGGCGCGTGAGCCAAGCGCCGCGCATAGAGCTTAGCGGGCGCTATACGCTCGGCGACCGCAGGCTGTTTGACGCAGAAATCGCGCTGCTCCCAGCGCAATGGACCTGCCTGCTCGGACCCTCCGGCGTTGGCAAATCTACCGTCCTCCGGCTTCTCCTCGGTCTTGAAACAGGCGGCAGTTTTTCAGGCTCTATTATGGCCCAAGACGGTCAAGATGCAGCCACCCGCATCAGCTATATGGCGCAGCAGGACCTGCTTTTGCCCTGGGCCAGCGTCACTGAAAACGTGCTGATCGGGGCCACGCTGCGTGGCGAAAAACCAGATCACGCGCGCGCTCAGAAATTGCTGGCCCGCGTCGGCCTGTCGGACCATGCCGAAAAAACCCCGGCCGCTCTGTCGGGTGGCATGCGCCAACGCGCAGCTCTGGCTCGGACACTGATGGAGGACCGGCCCGTGGTCCTACTCGACGAGCCCTTCTCCGCTCTCGATGCTGGCACCCGTGCGGACATGCAGGAACTCGCGGCAGAGGTCCTTAAAGGCAAAACCGTCCTCCTCGTCACTCATGACCCAGGCGAAGCAGCACGGCTTGGCGAGCAAATCCTCGTTATGTCTGCGTCCGAGGCAAAGCCCTGGCCCGTCCCTGAGACCCCCGCAATCCGCGGCATCAACGCGCCCGAGACACTTGAATGCCAGGCAAGACTTCTCGACCACCTACGAATGGCAGAAGCATGAGACGGCTCGATATCCTTTGGGCCCTTCTGCTCGGCCTCGCCCTTTGGCAGGCCATCGTGGTGATCACCGGTGCCCCACATTTCATTCTGCCGTCGCCATGGCGCGTTGCCCAAGCCGCATGGAACAGCCGCGTCATACTGGCAGAAAATGCGTGGATCACCGCGCTCGAGGTTTTCCTCGGCCTCATTCTTGGCACGCTGCTCGGGGCGCTCACTGCGATTCAACTCGCCATGTCCAAAACCGCGGAACGGCTGATGTTACCAATCCTGGTTTTTACCCAAGCCGTGCCTGTTTTCGCCCTCGCCCCAGTGCTGACATTGTGGTTTGGCTACGGAATAGGGTCTAAAATTGTGATGGCAGTGCTGATCATCTACTTCCCCGTCACCTCTGCTTTTCACGATGGATTGACCCGAAGCTCACAAGGCTATCAGGAGCTGGCGCAGACGATGGGAGCCTCAAAATGGCGGGTGATGCGCTATATCCAAATTCCCAATGCGCTCCCCGCGCTTGGAACCGGCTTAAAGCTCGCAGCTGTCTACGCGCCCATCGGCGCCGTCATTGGTGAATGGGTCGGTGCCTCAAAAGGGCTTGGCTATCTGATGTTGCTCGCCAATGGTCGAGCCAAGATCGACTTGATGTTCGCCAGCCTCATAGTGCTGGCCTGCTTGACCGTCGTGCTCCATTTCGCGGTCGGGCGGCTCGCAAAACGCCTGCAAAACTACGCAGACGGGCGCTAGCCGCGCAAAGCGGGCAAACCGACACCCGTGCTCTCAAACCCACCATCCGCTGCCAAAACCTGGCCGGTGATGTAGCTGGCCTTCTCAGAACACAAAAACACAATCGCCTCGGCAATCTCTTCCTCGCTCCCGTAGCGGTTCAGCGGGATTGCATCGTGATAGGCGTCGATAATCTCTTGGCTATGCACCGCCATCGCCAGTTTTGTCCGCACTGGGCCGGGGCAGACGCAATTGGCGCGGATGCCGTACTCGCCCAGTTCAGCCGCCTGTTGCTTGGTCAGCTGGATCACCGCAGCTTTGGAGGTGCCGTAAGCCACCCGCAGGGTCGACGCACGCAAGCCTGAGATCGACGCGATATTGACCAGCGCGCCACGAGTTGCCTTCAACGCAGGCACCGCCGCTTGGGAGACCAGAAACACGCCATCCAGATTGGTTGCCATGATCCGTCGCCAACGCGCAAAATCCGTCTCCTCGATCGGCCCGAAATCAGCCACCCCGGCATTGTTCACAACAGCGTCGATCTGGCCGAACCCCGTCACAACCTCAGCGATCATCGCATCAACCTGCTCGGGCTCAGAAACGTCGTAGATGACCGCCATGGTGCGCCCAAGCCCAGCTTGCACCGTACGAAGTTCATCGGCGTCGCGGTCTACCATGGCGACCTGCCAGCCCTGCTCTAAGAACAAACGCGTCGTTGCCAAGCCGATGCCGCGCGCGGCCCCCGTCACAATCGCACTTCGCACCATCCCCGATCCCCTCAAGTCTTACTGAATTTGAACGGAGCTTAGACCAAATTTTAAAGAGTAAAAGCTTTACGGCAGCCCACTCGATTTGCGATTTTAACGCTGGATTTATGATTTAACGAGTGAAGGCCCATATGCTGCGCGCATCCGCAAAACTGAACATGCTTGTGCGGAAAACCGCCGATCCGGCGGCAAGATTTTTTGTTCGCCAGTTCTTAACCCTTCAGCGCGTACCCCTGTCACAGTTTCAGTGTCTCGATATGTCTCGGCGGGGTGGGTCCGTCGGCATGGCCCGGCCGGTCGCCGGGGCGCGTGACACGTATTTGTGCGTCTCTGTGTAAGGGACAGGGGTAATGAGTTTTGAGGTCATATCAGAAGGCGACGCCGTTCCTGGGTCGCAGAACACCATATACAATCGCGATGCGCCGTCCTGCGGATGCAATGCACCGTGTGACTGCGGTGAAACCATGAGTTCGCAAACGGTGAACGAGAATGGCGATGCGGCGGCAAACATCTCGACAGCCGAGTCGATTTCGCAAGGTGACACCTTTAATGGCACAATCGGGTCTGCCGGGGATACTGACTGGATCAGGATCGTCGTACCCCCGGACACCTCTGTCGAAGTTGTAATGTCTGCCAGCGGGGCAGGGACCGTGCGCGATCCATTCACCCGGCTCTACGATTCCAGCGGCAACTTTATTAAAAACGAATCCAGCTACACCGCTGACAGCTCCACCCTGCAATTCACGAACACAACAAATTCGATCCAGACCTATTACATCGCGGCCGAAGACTACGGAAACAACGACACGGGCAGCTATACGCTGACCGCAAATTTCTCCCAGGCGCCGGAAGTGACGACCTATTCCGTGGAGCAGGTTGTTGATCAGCTGACCGTCGATTTCTGGGTCTGGTCCGGCAATTCCTCCGGCTCAACATATGCTTGGGATGTGGAACCCGGCGACAGTATCGACGTTGATATCTCGGGGCTGAATGCAGGTGGTCAGGCCTTCGCACTGGCCTCAATGGCAGCCTGGACAATGGTGACGGGCATTGACTTCAACGTTACGTCGCTCGCAGCGGGGGCCGCAGGGATCATCTTTGATGACGAGGTGGCCGGCAGCGCTTATGCCACTTTCTCCAGCTCTGGCGGGAATATCACCACTGCGTCGATCAATATCGGTGCCGACTGGATCCAAAACGACTGGGCCAGCGATGGCGCCGGTGGTGCCACCATCGATTATTCCAGCTATTCGCTGCAGACCTATATCCACGAAATCGGCCATGCCATGGGGTTGGGGCATGGTGGCAACTACAATGGCAGCGCGCGCTACGGCGTGGACAACAATTACAGCAACGACAGCTGGCAAATGAGCGTCATGTCCTATTTCAGCCAGGCTGAAAACACCTTCATCGACGCCTCCTTCGCCTATGTCATGACCCCGATGATCGGCGATATCGCAGCGATGCAGGCGCTCTACGGGGTCGATGGGGCGATCCGGTCGGGCGACACAACCTATGGCGAGGGCTCAAACGCCGGTAGCTATTACGACGACATGTTCTCCGAGAATACGGCGACCTTCACAATCATCGATGATGGCGGTGTCGACGTTTTCGACTTCTCCAATGTAAACGAAAACAATTTCATCGATCTGACATCCGGCTCAATATCGGACTATCGTGGCCTGCGCGGCAATCTGTCGATCTACACCGACACCGTGATCGAGAATGCCATTCTCGGAAGCGGCAATGACACGGTTGTCGGCAATGATGCGGACAATATCCTGATTGGTGGCGAGGGTATTGACGATCTGAGCGGCGGCGACGGGCGGGACACGATCTATGGTGGCGGGCAAGATGATATCCTGTCTGGCGGTGCGGCCAATGATGTCTTCGTGTTCGGCTCAAACCGTGGGCAGATCCAAGACTATAGTTTCTCTGGAATCAACACGACCACGGGGGCCCTGACGGGCGATTTAATCTATCTGGAAGGGCAGGAGACCTATTCGCTAAATGAAGTGGCTGGCATGGTTCAGCTTGACGACCTCGCCATCCAAGCGGTCGCCGCGACCGGAAATATTGCGATCGTCTCAGCCCTTACCACGAATTTCACAAGCACATGGGACACGGGCGACATCGGGTCAGCCGACTTCTCTTTGGCCAACCGGTCGGTCACAGTCTACGATACCGGCACGGCCGAGAATTTCGCAAATATCCGCTATACCTATGACAGCAATGAGCTGCTCACAGTCTACCGTACGACAAATGATGATAGCAGCGCGGTAACCGTGGATTTGGATTCCGACAACGACCGCACTTGGGAAAAAATTACCTCCTACCAAGACGACCAGGGGCGTGAATTCGACTATCGCATTGATTATGATAACGGGCTCCAAATCCGAACAATCTCCGACGTCGATGCCTCCGCTGCTTGGGACACCATAGATGAATATCGCGATATCAATGATTTTCTCTATGACAAGCGTACGAATTACGACGATGGCTCGCAGCTGCGGGTCATTTATGACGACAACAATGCCGAGGTTTGGGATACGATTTTTGAGTATCGCGACGCCGCGGATAACTTCTTTGACAAGCGAACAAACTATGACGATGGCACCCAGCTCAGGGTTCTTTTCGATTTTGACAGCAGCCAAAGCTGGGACACGATTTTCGAGTATCGCGACGACAACCAGGCGCTGTATGACAAACGGACAAATTTTGATGACGGGCAACAAACGCGCCTGATTTTTGATGTCGAGGCGACCGAAAACTGGGATTTGATCAACGAGACCCGCGACGCATTGGGCCGCCTCACCAAAAAAGTCACTGATTTCGACAACGGCAACCAGCGTAACTTGCTGATTGATGTCGATGACGAGTTCGCATGGGAAACCTATAGCCGGATTTTCGACAGCTCGGGCACCCTGCTTTCGGAAGAGTTCACATAAGGACACTTGCCCGCTAGCAATCACTGGCGCCGGTCAAAATGGGTGAGCCAACCGCTCGTCGGTCCTTGCTTCTTTGGCAGATACCCAACCGCAATCGCGCCTTTGCGCCGAGGCAGAATGCCATGAAGCCCAATACATCTTCGGCAGCCTTTCGACCTCTTTCTTTCTGGGTGAGAGCGCGTTGTGATCGCGTGAACGACACATCCAGCCTAGAAACTCAACCACGCAAAACGCGGCCAATCGAATGCGCAAGAACTGTGCGACAAGCACTCACAGGGCCCAAGCCAGCCTCGCGTCGCAGCATAGACCAAGTGGCTCGTGTCGCTTTAAGAGCATCTGAGCTCAGAGAAGACGTCTGGCGCCGATGCACCGCAAGACAGTCAGGCAGCCCAACGCATTCCTCCGTCTGTGACAACAGTCGCAGCCAAAGGGCATAGTCGTGCCGCATCTCAATCTCGGGCATCGGTTGTTTGCCAAGCTGCTTGGTGTCGTACATCGCAGTCAAACACCCGATGCGATTGCCCCATAAGAGCGATCGGTGCGTGAGGCTTTCAGGCGGTGTCCGCGTCACGGTATTGCCATCCACTTTCACAACAGAATAGGCCGTGCAGCAAAACGCCAACTGATTTCGGCGCATCGCAGCCACCTGAATATCAAGTTTGCCTGGCAGCCAAATATCATCTGCATCAAGATATGCGATATAGCGACCCCGCGCCCGCGCGAGTGCCGCATTTCGTGCACGCGCAGCACTGCGATAACTGACCGGATCGAGCAGCTTGATCCGCGGATCAAACAACGTAGCACCCAGTAAAGACCTAAGACTGTCTGAACCGCCATCTTGAGCAATAATCAGTTCCCAATCCTCAAAGCTTTGGACCCGGATAGAGTCTATCGCCTCGATCACGCTGTGGTGGCCGTCGAGGCAAGGCATCAGGATCGAAACCAAAGGGCGGTAGTGAAAGCTCATGAGATTAAGTCACATAGTCTTTGACGGCTTCAATAACGCGGTCCTGCTCAACCTCTTGCAAGTAGGGATGCATCGGAAGGCTTAGAACCGTTTGTGCCAAGCGTTCCGAAACAGCTAGGCCATCCGGGTCTGACGGATACATGCAATAGGCGGGCTGCATATGTAGCGGTGTCGGATAGTAGATCTGTGTGGGTATCTCGCGATTTGCAAGGGCGGCTTGTACGCGGTTGCGCTGCTCCGCACATTCAAGCGTGATCGTATATTGCGCCCAACTCGAGCTTCGTTCCGCTTTGAGTTGGGGGGTATTTACATATTGCGCAAGCGCCGAAGTGTAGCGCCCCGCTATCGCCGCGCGTTTTTCAAGCTCCTCGCCAAAAACCGCCAGTTTCTCGCACAATATCGCGGCCTGTAACGTATCGAGACGCGAGTTCAACCCGATCTGTTGGTTTGCATACTTATGTGTGCCCTTCCCATGCACGCGGAGCGAACGAAGCTTTTCTGCAAAAGAGTCGTCTTCGCAAAAAATCGCCCCGCCATCGCCGTAGCAGCCAAGAGGTTTTGCCGGAAAGAAAGACGTGGTCGACATGCGCGCAAATCTGCCGGCTTTCTGGCCACGATAGGTGCTTCCGAAGCCTTGCGCACAGTCAGAGATGACATGCATGTCGAAGGTCTGAGCGACTTCGCCAATATCGTCATAATCCGCCGGTTGACCAAAGAGGTCGACCGCAATCACACATGCCGGGCGCAACCCAGCCGCCACAGCGCTTTCAATGCTACGCTCGAAGCTCACCGGATCCAGGGTGAAGCTAACGGGGTCGCAGTCGACCAGAACCGGGGTCGCGCCAACCAAAGGCGCAACCTCTGCCGTCGCCGCAAACGTAAAGCTCGGGACAAATACGGCGTCCCCTTCGCCAATCTCCAATGTCATCAGACACAGCTGAAGCGCATCCGTCCCATTCGCGCAGGTCACCACATGCTTCGCGGCGCAAAAGGCGGATAACTGCTGCTCCAGCTCCACAACTTCAGGACCCATGATATAGACGCCATGCGCCAAAACATCCGCGATGCGTCGGTCGAGCTTGGGCTTCAGCCGCGCTTGTTGTGCCCCAAGGTCGTTAAACTGCATCAGCTCGCCCCGCGAATGCGCACAAGATCGGCGTGCAGCCGCCCTGCCTCTGACGTCACTGGCATATCGCACAGGGCCGAGACAATTTCGATGGATGGCCGCGCCGCGCTCAGCCCAAATCCACGGCCTGAATCCAATTCGGCGTAACTGGTCGTATGCAGCTCCGTAAATCCGCCGGAAAATTCTACCTCTTGGCCGTCGACAGTGATGGAGCGGTAGGTGCTTTGCCCCTCTGGAGTCTGCGGTGGCAAATGCGCGCGATTGATCGACAAGAACCAGCGCACGCGGGCACGCTCAAATTCCAGATACCCGGCCGCGCAATCCTCGGAACGGTGATGCAACACGTTCTGCTCCAGCGCACCAAACACAAATCCCAACATATCAAAGAAATGAACTCCGATATTTGTGGCGATGCCGCCGGATTTGCTCTCACTGCCTTTCCAACTGGCATGATACCAAGGCCCGCGCGACGTGAAATAGCCAAGATCGACCTCATGTTTCCCGCCCGCGCTTGACTGGCGCATGCGGTCGCGCAAAGCGATGATGGAGGGATGCAGCCGCAATTGCAGGATCGTGTAGACGTGTTTGCCCGTCTGTTGCTCCAACAAAGAAAGTGCATCCAACTCCTGCCGCGTCAGCACCAAAGGCTTCTCGCAAATCACATCCGCCCCGGCGCGCAATCCGAAGGCGATATGCGCCTTGTGCAGGTGGTTTGGGGAACAGATCGAGACGCGGGTGATCGCATTTTGCCCGCTGAGCACATGGTCCTCAAACGCCTCGAATGACGTGAAAAACTTTGCCTCAGGGAAGTAGCGGTCCAAAATGCCAACGCTGTCATTCACATCATAGGCGCAATCTAGTGTCCCGCCCGTGGCCTTGATGGCCTCTAGATGTCGCGGCGCGATGTACCCTGCAGCCCCGATAAGCGCGTATCGCTGCACAGTTTCGCTCACGCCCGAATGACGTTGGAGGCGTCCGAGAACTTGCCGCGCGTATCGACAATCATCTGCGCGTTTTCCGCGATCAGGTCATAGTCAAAATCGCTGTGATCGGTGAGCAGCAGCACCCCATCATAACTTGCAATTTCTTCCGGAGAGAGATCGACAGAAGAGAGCTCGAAATTATGTTCCCGCATCTTAGGGAATTCAGGCACGTTAGGGTCTGAATAAGCAACATCCGCGCCCCATTTGCGCAAGATCTCCATAATGAACACCGAGGGGCTTTCCCGCATGTCATCAACATTGCGCTTATACGCGATGCCAAGAGCAAGCAGCTTCGCGTCCTTCAAGCTCTTTCCGTTTTTATTCAAAGCGCGGATCGTTTTATCGACCACGTACTGCGGCATCGAGGCGTTCACCTCGCCCGCTAGCTCAATGAAGCGGGTATGCAGCCCGTATTCACGCGCCTTCCAGGTCAGATAAAACGGGTCGATCGGGATGCAATGCCCGCCAATTCCGGGCCCTGGGTAATAGGCTGTGAAGCCAAAAGGTTTGGTCTTGGCGGCTTCTATGATCTCAAAAATGTCCAAGTCCATCGCATCGGCTACGATCTTCATCTCATTGACCAAGCCAATATTGATGGAGCGGTGGATGTTCTCCAAAAGCTTCACCATTTCCGCAGCACGCGTCGAACTGACCGGAACGACCTTGTCGATAAAGCGCCCGTAAAGCTGTTTCCCTTTTTCAAGACAGGCCTCTGTGTGACCACCAAGAATTTTCGGAATGGACCGAGTCGGGAAGTTTGCATTGCCCGGGTCCTCACGTTCAGGGGAGTAGACCAAGTAGAAATTCTTACCCACCTGTAGACCGGCCTTGGTGATATAGGGAAGTAGCACCTCTTCCGTCGTGCCGGGCCAGGTGGTGCTTTCAAGACTGAGCAATTGCCCGGGGCGCATGTAAGGCGCGATACTGTCCATCGTCGCCGTGACGTAACTCAAATCAGGTTGCCTGCGACTATCGAGTGGCGTTGGGACGCAGATAATCAAAGCGTCGCATTCGATTGCGCGGGAAAAATCAAGTGTCGCCTCAAAACCGTCGCGCCGCATCGCTGCAATTTCAGCATCAGGCAGATGCTTTATCGGGCTTTTGCCTGCATTCAGCGTTTCGATCCGCTCAGGCGCGATATCAAACCCAATGACATGCCCCCCGGTCTCTGAGATTCGCTGCGCTAAAGGGATGCCAACGTAGCCTAAACCAAAGATTCCAATAGTTTGCATTTCGGTTCCACTTTGTAACAGGCAGGATTGGCGCGCAGCACGCTTGAATTGAATCTCCTGAAAAGTTTAAAAACATGCACGGTACACGACTCACGGCGAAATAGCCTTCGATTTTGGGCTTGAAAGCGCCCG